>JBLIOI010000087.1:0-21069 GCA_047639675.1 Planctomycetota bacterium
AGCTATCGGCAGGAACTCTATGGCTACCTCGGCGGACTGTACGAGGCGGCAGATCGCGGAATTGAGGCGCCTGCTGCAGTCGAAAAAGCTCGCCAGCACGCGGCGAGTGGAGGAGGAAAATGATGAGTGGACGGTATAGTTGGGCTGCGGTCTGCATGGCTATGTTTGCGAGTTGCGGCGATTCGAACGAACAACAACCTGTGGCGAGCTCAGAGCTGGAGCTGTTGAACGAACCGGTCGGTTTGGCCATTCGTTTCGAGGATCGCGCAGTTCCGTCCGGGGTTCTCTTCAATCATTTCGCGTCGCGCAGTCCCGAGCGATTGATGCCTGAAGTCCTTGGCGCGGGCGTGGCGGTGGCGGATTTTAATCGAGACGGCGCACCCGATCTCTACTTTGTAGGTGGCGGCGACCTGTTGGCGAAAGAGCGCCCAGAGGCAGCGCGCGACAAGCTCTTCTTGGGAGATGGCCAGGGCAACTTTCGCGATGCCAGCGCTGAATGGAATGTTGGTGGTAGCGGCTACGGTATGGGCGTTGCCATCGGCGACTTCGACAACGATGGCTGGGCTGATGTACTGCTTACCGGCTATGGGCACGGGGAGCGCCTGTATCGAAACACGGGAGCGGCATTCGTTGATGTCAGCGCCGAGGTCGGTCTAGAGACGAAGCTTGGATGGGGTAGCAGCGCCGGGTTCTTTGACTGTGACAGTGATGGTGACTTGGACATCTATGTGGCGCGTTATGTGGGGTACGACCTACGTTCTGCTTTGAAGTGTTGGCACAACGGACGTCATGTCTATTGTTCGCCCGCTCTCTTTGAGCCGTTAGCCGATACGCTTTGGCGCAACAATGGTGACGGGACTTTCAGTGATACGAGCGTTGAATCCGGCATAGCGAGCTTGGCTTGCAATGGTCTTGCTCTCGCTCTGGGAGACCTAGATTGGGATGGCGACGTCGACGTCTTCGTGGCGAATGATCTGACGCGCAACCTGCTCTGGATCAACGATGGCGCAGGCAAGTTTGTGGATCGGGGAGCGACGAGCGGTGTTGCGTACGACGAAACCGGGCGATCGTCCGCAGGCATGGGGGCTGATTTCTCGGACGTAGACGGAGATGGTCGCCAAGACATCACTTGCACGAACTTCCAAGATGAAACCACGAACATCTACATGCAGAAGGGGCCGATGGTGTTTCGTGATCGGGCTTATCGCTTGGGTGTCGGCAGTTCCGCCCAGCAGCGTTTGAGCTTCGGCGTGGACTTCTTCGACATGGACAACGATGGTGACGAGGACTTGTTCGTGGCGAACGGGCACATGGATGACGGGGTCGGCGGCGTCAGTGAGTTGGTGACTTTCGCCCAGCAGAATTCGCTCTATCGATTGGAGGATGGCAGTTTCACAGACGTGTCCGACAACTCCGGAAGCGGGTTGGCCCTCGTGGACGTTACTCGTGGCGCAGTCTCCGTCGACCTGAATGGTGATCGCTTGCTAGACCTTGTTTTGACTACGAATGCTGGCCCCGGACAACTTCTCATCAATCAATCCGACGTGGCTGCGAGCGACGCGGTGGTTTTGTGGCTTGAAGGGGTAGCGTCCAACCGTAGCGCGATCGGCGCTCGACTCGTGGTGCGGAATGGGGATGTGACCCTGCGCCGAGAGGTCCGCGGTTCGTCGAGCTATCTTTCGCAGTGCGACCAGCGGGTTCACGTTGGAATGGCGGGCGCAAAGACCTTGGACGAGATTCAAGTCTTGTGGCCAAGTGGCGCAACTCAATCATTCAAAGACCTCGCGCCGGGCTTCTACAAAATCACCGAAGGTAAAGAGCCTAAGCCCTTCACCCCCGGCGAAAAGGTTCTGCCCCCCAGCAGATCCTAGAACGTGTACGTCACCGAGACAGTGGCTGTGGCTGAACACGAGAATTCAGTGGCCAATCCTCGGCCGCTACCGGCGAAGCTGACGAAGGCGAACTGATTGGCCTCGATCTCAACTCGACGCCCGCTTCCTGCAGTCGTCCACGCGGCTGATGGGCTCAACGAGTAGGTCCTGATCTCCGTGTGGGAGGTAGCGCTGCTGTAGCCTGATTCCCCGTACCAGTCGTAGTCGCCATCGAAAGCTCCAAGGCTAACGATGTCAGTGACATTCATACCCGTTTCAGCAATTGGTGCGAGGCCCGCAAGATTGAAGAAAGTCACTTGGTTGACATCTGTTTCGACGTGGGTCTCATGCTCGGCCAAGTTCTCCAGCAAGACCAAGCTCTTCGTCGATTGTTCGACAGTGAAGGTCACCCCTTGCAATTCGCCCAGCTCGCTAGGGAAGGCGGGGATCTGGACCGACTGCTGAGCGAGTCCGCCGCTACTGGTCAGATTGATCTCGATGCGCTGCGTGATCTGATCCGCGGAGCCGACGTTTGCGAAGACCAATAAAGCTGCCGCGGCCACCAGTCCTCTTTTCCTGAAACTCATATCCCTGCTCCTCTTCACTCTGGGGTTATCTCTCTTGGACACCTTCCTAAGCGGAGGGGGGGATCGAAATGGACAGGCTAACTCAAATTATTATTCCGGACCTTTCAGTCGAGATGGCCGCGATCTGCATCTCCCATCTCGATGGAGCCCTCGGGGAAATAGTCCTTCCAGCGTGAATCAACGCGCTTTGCTGTTTGCGGATCGGTAAATAACTCCTCCGGGTAAGGCTCTTTCATGCGTGAATCAATGAGCACCGGCGCTTTGAAGCTGGCTTGATTGTGTTCGAGTTTCGTGCTCGATGGGTGCATATCCGCCGCAGGATCGAAGCGTGTGAAGGTCGTCCAAAGAAAGTTGATCGTTGAGCGCGTGGCGCGTTCGGCGTCGTCGGTAAGCACCAAGAGCGGCCAATCGGCGAAGGCGGGGTCCTTAGCGATTTCCTTGGCGACGTCCGGGTCCTCCGCGTGAGAAGGTCCTTCAATCACCAAGCACCCGGGGCAGAAGACGCGCACATCTCGGACAGCGCCAAGCGGTCTGCCGACGAATTCAGAGGGGAGTTCGCGGCGCTTGTCGCCGATGCCCACCAAGACACCCTTGCTGCCTTCGTTGAGTCGTGGGCCCGCGTAATCGAGCGTGTCCATCGAGAGATTGGCGAAGATGAACAGATCAGTCTCGAAGTCAGCTCGTTCGAGCACGTGCTGCAACACGACTCGGAAGTCTTTGAGGTCGATGGGCTTATCAACCAGGAATAGAAACTTGGTCAACGAGAGTTGGCCTTCGCCGAGTATGCGGAAGGCGCTTACGAGAGCCTCGCGTTTGTAGCGTTCGCGTACCACCGCGGCCGAAAGAGAGTGGTAGCCCGTTTCGCCGTAGCTCCAAAGATCGACCACGGCGGGCATCACCACGGGAAAGAGTGGCGAAAGGAGCGCTTGCAGGTAGTCGCCAATAAAGAAGTCTTCCTGGCGCGGCTTGCCCACGACGGTGGCTGGGAAGATGGCGTTCTTGCGATGGCAGATGGCTTTTAGCCGCAGTACAGGAAAGTCGTGCACTTCGGAGTAGTACCCGTAGTGATCACCGAAGGGGCCCTCGGCCTGGCGATCGCCAAGGGGAATCTCACCGACCAAAGCGAACTCGGCTTCAGAGACAATCGGCAGGGGGCCGGCGGGGTTCTTGCACATGTTGAGCCGACCACCGACCATCAAACTGGCCAAGAGTAGCTCCGGCACGTTCTCCGGCAGAGGCGCGATGGCCGACAGAATCAGTGCCGGGGGGCCTCCAATTAGCAAATTGACCGGGAGCGCTTCACCGCGCTGTTCTGCAACAGATAGGTGGAAGCCGCCACCGCGATGAATCTGGATGTGCGCGCCGCAAGAGCTGTCGTCGTAGACCTGCGCACGATACATGCCCAAGTTGTGTCCGCCGGTTTCAGGATGTTCCGTGTAGACCAATGGCAAAGTGATGAACGGCCCACCGTCACGCTCCCAGGTCTTGAGCGCAGGCAAGGAGGTCAATCGGGGCGTGCGCTGGACGACATCAGTGACAGCCCCGCCCGAAGAATTCTTGAGACCGACTTTTGCCAGGGAGCCGAACAGTCCGCGCTTTTCCCAGAGTTTCCCGAGGGTCGGCGGCATCAGCTCCTCCGGTAGCTTTGCAACTTCTGCGATGATCTCGCCGGGGCGTGAGCCAAAAGCCAGGTCTACGCGCCGAGCGGTTCCGAAGAGGTTGGTGACAAGCGGAAAGCTTGCGCCTTCGACATTAGTAAATAAGAGCGCCGGCCCGCCTGCGGCGATTACGCGCCGATGAATCTCCGCGACCTCAAGGTCTGCAGAGACGGGGGTGTCGACCTGGACCAACTCGCCCGCTTCGCGCAAGACGTCGACGAGTTGCTGCAGGTTCTGCGGCGTGGGCTGCGAATTACTGCTCATCGATAATCAGCATCGATGATGCATTGAACTCATAGGGATCTTCTCGGATAGTGAGTTCGCCACCCGCTTCCTCCTTGAGGTGCTCGCGGTCTTCGTCAGAGAGCTCTTTCGGGTAGAAGCTCCCTTGAATTAAAACGCGCTTGCCGATGGCGTCGACTGGAAAAGCGTAGGCCCCACCGCAACCGCTTTCCCAGCGCACCATGGCGGTCTTGCCCTCGTCTGAAATCTGCATCCAACAGCCCGCACTGCGGCAAACCTCGATGACCTCGGCTTCCACCAGCACGGTCTGGTTGAAGAACCCAGCGGGGTCAGCATCAATCACGGAGAAGTGATGGATCGTCGCGGAGACCACTTCCTCGCCAATCGAGTTGCCCGCAGGCAGTTGGGTCGAAGCGCAGGAGGCGACTAAAAGCGGGGCTAGTAGAAGGATGTAGGACAATTTCATTGGGACGTGGCTCGGAACTTGGGCCGGGGACTAGAGTTGAAGCGAACAAGATACGGATTCTCGGCCGATAGATACCATAGCTGCGGCTACCAAGTCGCAAACTGCGGAACCTGGACGTAATGTCTGGGTTTCAAGGGCCTGTCGCCTGGTAAAAAATCCACCTGACAGCCCCGTGCCCAGTCACCGCACCGAATTTGATTTCCATGCGCCCTCAAAAATCAGTCATGTTTGTTTCGCTCGCTCTCTGCGGACTCTTCATCCCGCAGGTAAATGGTCTCAGCGCGACCGCTCTTTTGGGCGACCGGGCAGTGTCCGACAATCCAGAAGCTACGATCCCGTGGAATCCGGAGACGGTAGAGCATCTCTATAACCGCGCCGGCTTCGGTGCGCGCACGACCCAAATCATGGGCGCCCTAAAGCGCACACCGGAAGAAGTGGTCGACGAGTTTCTGAACGGAGGGAAATCGTTGGAGCCGCCGTTCTACGGACAAGGAACAGTCGAGGACACTCGCGCCGGTGATCGGATGCCCCGCGCTCAAAAACGTCGCGTGAAGGCGGATCGCAGCCGTGAAGATCGCGAGCAGCTAGCGGATTACGGCGGTTGGTGGGTCGATCGTATGGTGGCTCACGACGATCCGCTACGCGATCGCATGACGCTTTTCTGGCACGGCTTGTTCGCTACGCAGCACTCGATGGTTAAGCGCTCCTTCGACATGATCGAGCAGCACCAGATGATTCGCAAAAATGCTCTGGGCGACTACAGCAAGTTGCTGCACGGGATTGTCAAGGATCCGGCGATGATCTACTTCCTCGACAACCAGAAGAACAAGAAGGGGGCGCCCAACGAAAATTTGGCGCGCGAGCTGATGGAGCTCTTTAGCTTGGGCGAAGGCAACTACACAGAAGAGGATGTCAAGGAAGTGGCACGTGCGCTGACAGGAAATTCGCGCACCAGGATTGGCGACTTCAAGTTCGTCAAGAAAGATCATGATAACGGACGCAAGACCGTTCTTGGCGAGACCGGACGATTTGACGCAGACGATGTCGTCAAAATCTTGTTGCAACAAACGGCATGTTCACGATACATCGCCGGCCGCATCATCGGCTACCTGGAGGGTGTTGAGCCTGAAGAGTTGAGGCTTGTTGAATACGCAGCGTACTTGAAGCGCCACGACTACGACTTGAAGCCCTTTCTGCGCAAGCTCCTGCTCGATAAGCGATTCTACCGCGAAGAGGTCCTCGGTGCGCGTGTCCACAGTCCCGTTGATTACACAGTTGGCGCAGTGCGCCGCTTGGGCAATAAGGTAAATAACGAGTTCTTATTGGTGGCCAGCGCCGAGCTTGGTCAAAGATTATTTAATCCGCCGAGTGTCAAGGGTTGGGATCACGGCGAGTCGTGGATCAATACGGGCACACTGCTCGGTCGCGGGAATGCGATGGGGTTGATGTTGGGGACGATCGACTTGGACGAATCCTTCCGTAACAAGGAAGATCGTCGGCGCGAGAAACGCCAGGTCACTCGGGAGAGCGAGGGCGAGATGGAAGGCGACGATCATGAAGATTCGGGCGGCATGGACGGCGGCATGGACGGCGACATGGACGGCGACATGGACGGCGACATGGACGGCGACATGGACGGCGACATGGACGGCGACATGGACGGCGACATGGACGGCGACATGGACGGCGACATGGACGGCGGCATGATGGGGGATGTCGAACCGGAGCCCGAGCAAGCGAAAGACGACCTGCCCAAAGAGATTGGCCGTTTGGTGGCATCGCTGGGCGCTGGATATCAGCCACTTGTGAACCTCAACTTACGCTTGCGACGCCATAAGGTTGTCGGGGATGAACGCATTGTTTCGATGATGCTTGATGACCTCCTGGCGATCCAGGTGCCGGAGGACACGCACAGTCGGATATTGGCTCATTTTAGCAAGGAGCGCAGCGCTGCGGGACTTGGGGAGGATGAGTTGCTTAAGAATCCCGATCAGGCGGAACAGCTCTTGCGCCGACTGGCTCATCTGATTCTGAGCCTTCCTGAAGCACAACTCGGTTGAACACTATGAATAACTACAAAGCTTCACAGATGAATCGTAGAGCCTTTCTCGGTCGTACCTTGGGCGCTGTTGGTAGTGCTAGTCTGCTCGCTCCCGCAGCAAGCGCAGGATCTCTGCGCATGTTCGGTGGACCACGCTTGAACGATAACCGCACGCTTGTTGTGGTGCAGTTGAGTGGCGGCAACGACGGGCTCTCGACGATTGTTCCCTACGGCGACGACCAGTATCACTTGGCGCGCAAGAGTTCATTGATTGCGACAGGTACGTTACACAAGATCGATGAGTATCGAGGCTTTCACCCGAACCTCGCCAAGATGGCGACGCGTTACGAAGAGGGCGGCATCGGCATCGTTCAAGGGGTTGGCTATCCCGGACCTACGCGTTCGCACTTCAAGGCGCGCGAGATCTGGCACACGGCAAACTTGCGCGGTCGCGCGGCGGGCAACGGTTGGCTCGGGAATCTATGCGATCAAGCTTGGCCGGATGAACTTCTGCCGGAGCTCTCCGTGCACATTGGCCAAGACTTGCCCTATTCGCTGCACTCGGACCTGCACGCGCCCGTAGTTTTTAACACGCCGGAGACGTACCGCTGGTTGGGCGACGACGACGCTGGAGAGTCTTTGGAGACGGCCGCGAAGCGCAGCAAGGAATCCGTGCTCGACAGGCTGCGTGGCGTGATGACTGACGCGAAGAATTCATCTGCGCGCATCTTGGATGCGATCCGCAACTACGAAACGCCGGTCGAGTACACGGGCAACAAGTACTCGCAATCGATGAAGACTGCGGCGGCGCTTATCGAGTCACAACTTGGAAGTCGTGTGCTCTCTGTGGTTATTGGTGGTTTTGATAACCACGCTGCGCAGAAGGGCCCTCACGGCGACGCGCTCAAGGCGCTCGACTATGCTCTCGATTCCTTCTTGGCTGATGTCCAGCGCAGCGAGGCGGGCAGGAACACTATGGTTCTCGTTTTCTCGGAGTTCGGCCGACGCGTCAAGGAGAATGGTTCCGGTGGAACGGACCACGGCAAGGCTGGCTTGATGTTCTTGGCTGGCGGACCGGTCAAGGGCGGTCTGTACGGCAAGTACCCTTCGCTCAAAGATCTCGACGACAAGGATCTGCGTTACAACGTGGACTTCCGCGGTGTGTACGCCACCGCCATCAATTGGATCGGCGGCGATGCAGAGAGAGTGATCGGCGCCAACTATTACCCCTTGCCCTACCTGGCTTAGGCGGCGCTAATCATCGTGTGCAGGCGGGTGATCGCTGCACGGTCGAGGTCGAGGTGGAAACTGGCGTAGGCTTCGGAATATCCCGCCCAGCGGAATTCGGACCAGCGCGAGTCAAGCACCACATCCTTGGGGTTGTCGGCAAGTGAACCGTAGGGCCACTCGACAACTTCCTCGTCACCGATCAGCCAAACCTTCGGCATGCCAAGGTCGATCAGGTCGGCCGGCTTGTGCAGACCAACATCCGTAGTGATCTCGCGCTCGATGGCTGTTTCGATCTGCTCGCCAAAGCCGATCGATCCGTTGAGTGCGCCCCAGGTCGGGTTGATACCCATGGAGCTGCGTAGAAGTAGATAGCGGGGCAGCCCTTCCTCGAGGCTGTAGACGAAGACTTTGATGCGGTGTTGGAGGTCGCTCATAGGTGGGTGTAGACGATGTTGGGGGGGGGGCGCGGGGGCGAATTGTACTTATCGGCTCTCGGGTCTTAAGACCTTGGAGAATGTAGGCTCTATCCATGGCCAAGGACCGACTAGAAATTGCCCTCGACCGGTTGGATGGGTTGATCAACTGGGAGCAGCGCGACAGGAGCGCTGGGATGGATCGAAGCTTGGACCCCATAGTGGATGTCTTAAAGCGGGTTGGAGCCCCACATCAGTTGTTTTCTGGAGTTCTAGTTGCTGGAACTAAGGGGAAGGGCTCTGTATGTGCGCTAATTGGCGCAGCGCTATCGGGAGCGGACCTTTCAGTCGGGATCTACGCTTCGCCGCACGTGGAGCGAGTAACGGAACGCGTCCGGATCGACGGGGCCGAAGTCTCGCGGGATGGCCTAGCGGGGGCGCTCGAGCAGGTTTTGGGGGCTCGGGAGGCCGCCCAGGCAGAAAATGCGCCTGGCGGGAAAGCGACTTGGTTTGATCTGATGACCGCCGCCGCATATTTTCTATTCGCCGAGGCAGAGGTCGATTGGGCCATCGTCGAAGTCGGAATCGGGGGCCGGTTAGACTCCACTCGGAGTCTGGAAGCCCCGGTCGCGGTCGTTACCAATGTCGCCTTGGAGCACACAGCGGTCCTCGGGGACACCCGAGTAGCAATCGCGGGAGAGAAGGGCGCTGTAATTTCCAAGGGAGGGACACTGGTTACAGGCATCGATCCCGACGAAGACCCGGAGGTTTGGGAGGTGCTCGAGGCTCTGGCGCAGAGTGCGGACGGGCGTCTCGTAAGTGTCCCACAGCGCGGTGATTTCGAGCAGCGCAACCGCACCATTGCCGAAGCTGTTTTGAACGAAATGGGACGGATTGGGGCCGTTTCTGGTTCTGGTGAGCGGATTTGGCGATCTTTTCTCGATGCGGCTGCTGTGGCCTCCGCTCGCCTTCCTGGCCGTGCCGAACGTTTTGTTATCGAAGGGGTCAACGTCGTTCTGGACTGTGGTCACACCGCCGAGAGCGCCGAGCTGCTGCTTCAAGAACTGGAGCGTGACCCGGATCTGGGGCGGAAACCCAAGCTCATTATCGCCCTAGGACAGGAAAAAGACGCCCCCCGGCTCCTAAAGGCCTTCGTCGGCCATGTCGATAGGTGCCTGTGCACTACCGCTCCTGAGGGCCGCCTTCACACTTCCAACGATCTTGCCGAGCTTGCTTTTCAAGCTGGGCATGACCCGGAGGATTGGGAGGACCCTGAAGGAGCTCTTTGGGAAGTCCTCGGGGACGCCAAGGGGAATGGCGGTTGGGTACTCATTTTTGGATCCTTCTACCTCGCTTCCGTGCTGCGCGCCTCCTTGGCTCGCGAGTGCTAAGCCACCCACTTCGACTGACTAGATGCTGACCATCGTCTCCGACCTCCTGCTAACAGATTCATTTCTGATCAAAGGCAACGTCGAGAACAAGTACACGCGCCTCAGCCAGATCCTGGACGAGAACCGCAAGTACTTCCTAAAGGTACGTGATGCCACCTTGATTGACCTCAAGACCTGCGAGCGCATTAAGACGCCGCTCTTGCACGTCAATTTGGATGAGATCCTGATGGCCCACGAGCTGCTCGATGAAGCAGGCGACCACCACATGAAGGTTGAGACGCCCCAGGAGGAGCTGCACCGAGTGCGGGTCTTCTATACAGGGATGCTCAACGTCGAGGTTGCAGGTTATGTGCGACCCGGCGCGTACGAGGCCGACGACCATCTATCACGCCGCTTCTTCGTCCTCCGCCAGCCTTCTGTGCGCGGCTTCAAGGATCACGGCGACCAAGATCTGAAGCTCCTGGATTCCTTGGGCTACTTGATCATGAACAAGACGCGGCTGTCGTACATCTACGACTTCAATTAAGCTTCCACATTAGTGGAAGACCCTTGGCCCGCAGACGAACCGACGCAAAAGTCAACAGGACGCGGAGCAGCGCATTATCTAGTGCTTGCTGGTCTTGTACTTGGATCGATGGCGTTGATTGTGCTCGCAGTCATCGCGAAGCCTGACGCTCGCGGTTTTGGAACGCACGAGCAGTTAGGGCTAGCGCCGTGCCAGCTGCTCGAAATGACCGGGGTTCCTTGTCCCGGTTGTGGCGTGACCACTTCGGTGACCTTGGCCTTGCAAGGTGAGCCCGCCGAATCTCTCGCGACGCAACCTTTCGGCTTGATACTGGCTCTCGCCTGGCCATTGCTGACCCTCTGGGCGCTCGTGCTCCATCTGCGTGGCGCCGATGTCTTTCAGGTGCTAGACCGCAGAAAGAGACGCTGGATCGCATCCGCCATGTTGCTGATGGCCGCTTCTTGGATCTACAAGCTCGCGACCCTCTGAGCTTCACTCCTGCTCTTCTTCCTCGAACTCCTCATCATCGTCGCCGATTCCGAATTCATCCGGGGCAGCTTCAATGAGCATCTCTAGGTAGCTGAGGTAGCGCGACTGCGGGATCTCGCCATCCTCTACGGCGTCGAGCACCGCACACTCCGGTTCGTGGTCGTGAACGCAGTTGGGGTACTTGCACTTGGATTGAATGCGAGTGAACTCGGGAAAGAGTCCGCGGATCTCAGCCTTCTTGACGCCGTGCAAGCGGAAGACGCGAATACCAGGCGTGTCCACCACCCAGCCGCCCAGGTCGAGATGCAGGAGCCTCGAAAAGGTCGTCGTGTGCCTGCCTTGATCCCAGTGTGAACTGATCTTGCCGACCTTCAGATTGAGGCCGGGCTGAATCGTATTGAGCATAGTCGACTTGCCCGCGCCCGACGGGCCATAGAGCACGGTGACCTTGTCCTTCAAGATGTCCTCGACCTCATCCAGCCCACGTCCATCCGAAGCGCAAGTTTCGATTACGGGTACGCCCACGTTGTCATAAGTCGATCGCAGGTCCGCGAGCAGCCCACGCTTATCCATGTCGATCTTGTTGAGCACCAAGATTCCCTTGATGTCGTTCCACTGGCAAGCCGCAAGGATTCGATCGGTGCGGTTGCTAGAGAACTTCGGCTTGACGATCGAGGAGATAATCAAGACCTGATCCGCATTGGCCACCAGCACCTGTTCCCGTGGGTCATGCGAAGAAGCCACCCGCGAAAGCGAATTGCGCCGCGGCAAGACCTGAACCAGGCTCGCCGGCCTGGTGCGATCGTCAATCATCACCCAGTCGCCAACCGCAACCGGATTCTTGACGCCCTTGAGATCCTCAAATAGGGTCCCGCGCGGAGCCGCATGGATCACTTGCCCGTCGAACTCAACGTGACACACCTTGGCATCAACTCGCACAACGAGGGCTTTTCGCAGTTCCATCATGGGCTACTTGTACTCGACGAGGCGGGCCGCGTGGAAACCATTCGGTGGTTGTAGGCAGAGAGAGAGGCGAATCGGAGTGAGGCTCAACGGCCGGGAGCTTTCTGTTCGTCGTGGGTTTGCATCTGGCGCGTACCATTGGGGGGTGAACTTCGAACCTAATGTGGACGTCCTGCGGCGATGAAGGTTGTTGCGTTTAGGTGCATCTTCCTATTCGTCGTCCTGAGCGGAGTTGGACATCTCGGGGCCGAGTGGTTGGAGTTCACTGATTTGGGCACGGCGCGCTCCGCCTTTCTCGCGGAGGGTCTTGGCATCTATCTAGTGATGGCATCGCTGTTATTTCTCTTGGTGTCTGTACTCTCGCTTTTCGCGCGCGACAGGTCCGTGTGGAAGAGGACGGTGCGCAAGTGGCGAAGGCAATCTCCGCAGGAAGGTAGAATCTGGTGCGCCCTAGCGGTCTGGGGCTAGACTAAGCGAATGAATGATTCGCTTGTGATCCGCTCAAAAACCAATGCGCTGTTAAAGCGTGTGGGATCTGCGCTTTCGGGGAAAGTGCCTGGAGTGTTGGTGCTCGAAGGCGAGCGCTTGATCGACGACGCTTTGGCGGCAGGGATTGTGCTGGAGGTTGCCCTGGTTGCTGAAGAGCGCGCCGGGCGAGCGGAAGAGTTGGCGCGCGCTGGGGTTTCAGTGCGGCTTGTGGAGGCCGAGTTGTTGCAGCGGGTGAGCGCTCTTGAAACGAGCCCAGGGGTTTTGGCCCTGGCGGAGTCTCCGGCGAGCCGTGAGCTTTCGTCGTTAAATGAGAAGGAGGCTTCGCGAGTTCTTGTTGTGTGCGGATTGCAGGATCCTGGGAACTTGGGGGCGCTCGCGCGTTCAGCGGAAGCTGCGGGGTTCAGGGCGCTTGTGAGTGCGGGACGCGGAGCGCGTCCGTTCGGACCGAAGGCTTTGCGAGGGTCGATGGGGAGTCTATTGCGCCTCAAGGTCTATGAAGTTCAGGGTGTTGAATCGGTTGCGCAGCAGCTAAGGGCGGAAGGGTTCAGGCAGGTTTGCGCGACGACGCGCGGCGGGACGAGTTGGCGCGAATTCGATTGGTCGGGCTCGCTAGCCTTGTGGGTTAGCGGCGAGACGGGGATCGAGCCGGAAGTCATGAAAAACTTTGAGGGTGTTTCGATTCCGATGGCGGGTGAAGTTGAGTCGTTGAACGTCACTGTGGCGACGTCGCTCCTGCTCTTTGCTGCGGCGGGAGTGGCTCTGTGAGTTCCAGCTTATTTGGCGACCTGGACGGACCGTTTGAAGATCCGCTGCAGGAATCACTGGAGGGCGCGCCGCTTGCCGATCGCATGCGACCGCGTTCGCTTGAAGAGTATGAAGGTCAGCAGCAACTCGTGGGCGACGGCAAGATCTTGTGGTCGCTGCTCGAAGGGGGCTTGACTCAGAGTTTGATTCTGTGGGGGCCGCCCGGAACGGGCAAGACGACCTTGGCGCGGCTAATTGCGGCCAAGACGGGTCTGCGCTTTGTTCCCTTCTCGGCCGTGCTTTCCGGAATCAAAGAGATTCGGCTAGTGATGGTGGAGGCGGAACAGCGCAGGGCGCGCAGTGGCGAGCGGACCTTGCTATTTATCGATGAGATTCATCGCTTCAACAAGGCTCAGCAGGATGCGTTCTTGCCGCATGTTGAGTGCGGCGACATCTTGCTGATCGGCGCAACAACGGAGAACCCTTCCTTCGAAGTGAACTCGGCGTTGCTCTCGCGCGTGCGCACATTGGTTCTTGAGCAGCTTTCGACGGAAGACTTAGTCAAGCTCATGCGGCGCGCCTTGGAGGACAAGGAACGCGGGCTGGATGGGGCCTTCTCTGCGACCGACGATACCTTGCTTCAAGTTGCCAACGCTTGTGATGGCGACGGGCGTCGGGCCTTGACGGCGCTTGAAACGGCGGCAGCTCTCTTGAGTAAGGGGCAGGTCTTGGAGGGCGACCTGGTTGCCGAAGTTCTGCAGCGCAAGATCCTGCACTACGACAAGACTGGCGAAGAGCACTACAACTTGGCCTCCGCGTTGCAGAAGAGCATTCGCAACTCAGATGAGAACGCTGCTTTGTATTGGCTGACTCGCATGATGGAAGCCGGCGAAGATGGCAAGTACATTTCGCGCCGCCTGATCCGCATGGCAAGCGAGGATGTCGGCTTGGCAGACCCCTTCGCTTTGCGGATGGCGCTCGATGCCAGCGAGGCGTTTAGGCAGTTGGGCTATCCTGAGGGGAAGCTCGCCCTCGTGCAGTGTGCGGTGTACTTGGCACGGGCGCGCAAGTCGAACGCCTTGTACGTTGCACTTGGCAAGGCGCAGGCGGATGTGGCGAATACGGCTGCTGAACCTGTGCCGTTGCACTTGCGAAACGCGAGTTCGAAGCTGATGGAAGATGCCGGGTATGGCAAGGGCTATCGTTATGCGCACGATGATCCGAGTGCGAGTGGCGAGATGACGTGCATGCCGGAGTCGCTAGCGGAGCGGCGCTATTTCAAGCCAAAGCCTGCCCCGGGCGAACGCCGCTGACGCAAGTTATTCGGCGTTTGGAGGGATTTCTGGCTGAGAACTTTGGCGGCCCGTCTCGGTAGAATCGTGGAGGCACTTACGCTTGCGCGCGCAATTTTGGCGAGTGGTCTATAGCAACAAAGTGGCGTGGATACGCCTTAGATCGCGATTCGTGACCTTTCGAGACAGGTGTGGCTGCAAGGTGGGTCGGCTCCTTGCAGAAAGAGGGTTAGGCGCCCCAGTCGAAAACTGCCGAATTCGTGAGGGAAAACCCTTGTTCCCGCCTTTCTACCCACTTAGAAGTGTCGTGTTCGTTTAGCGAACCGCCTCGATGAACTCGCGGGTTTTGATCGCTAGTCGCCGCAAGGTTGCTGATGGACGAAATCACTCACGTGGGCTCTAGAGATCCGTACGCCAACATCAATCAGGACGATCGGTTCGCCGGTGGTCCTGATTGTTTAGTGTTCGAGCTTGTCGCGCAGTTTTGCGGCCAGGGAACTTTGGCGCTCGTTTTGGGTCGCGTTATCAATGGCCATTTGCAAGGCGCGGCGTGAGCCAACAAGGACGACTAGCTTGCGTGCACGGGTGATCGCCGTGTAGATCAGATTGCGCTGCAACATCATGAAGTGCTGCGTGACGAGCGGGATGACGACGACGGGGAATTCGCCACCTTGAGAACGGTGCACGGTGATGGCAAAGGCCGGGCGAAGATCCGTGATCTCCGCCATGCTGTAGTCGACGTCGCGTTCCGGGAAGCGAACGGTCAGTCCCGTGCCTGGCGTGACGGCTATGATGCGGCCCATGTCGCCGTTATAGACTTCCTTTTCGTAGTTGTTGCGCGTGTGAATCACGCGATCGCCGACGCGCCAACTGCGTTCGCCTCGGGTGATCTCCAAGCCTCCGACGCCCTGCGCTTCACGCAGCGCGCTATTGAGTGCGTCCACGCCAGCGGGGCCGCGGTACATAGGGGAAATGACTTGCAGTTCTGTTGTCCAGTCGAAGCCGAATTGCTGCGGTATTCGCTTTGTAGCGACTTCTACGATTCTGTCTGCTGTTGCTTGAACCTCTTCGGCGGGGAAGAAGTAGAAGTCCGCCTGCTTGTCGCCTCGCTCCGGAAGCCGCAAGGATTGGCCTTGGAGGATTCTGTGCGCGTTCTCGATGATCAAGCTGCCTTGAGCTTGGCGATAGATGTGCGAGAGTTGATGCACGGGCATTGTGTCCGAGGCGATCAAGTTAGCCAGAACGTTGCCAGCGCCCACCGAAGGCAACTGGTTGGGGTCGCCAACCATAATCAGCCGCGTTGGTGCGCGAACTGCTTTCATCAAGTGATGGGCGAGCACGATGTCGAGCATCGAGATCTCGTCAACGATCAAGAGGTCCTCATCGAGGGGATTGTCCGCGTCTCGTTCGAAGCCGCCCTTGGCTGGGTTCCAACCGAGCAAGCGGTGAATGGTTGAGGCCTCACGCCCGGTAGCTTCGGCTAGGCGTTTCGCGGCGCGTCCAGTCGGCGAAGCCAAAGCAACCTTGGCGCCCGCATCTTCTGCGAGTGCGACGATCAGCTGAACAATAGTCGTCTTGCCGACTCCTGGCCCGCCTGTCAAAAGACCCGCCGGTGAAGCCAGCAGCCCCAGCACCGCTGAGCGTTGGCTCGGGTGCAATTCGATTTTTGCGCGTTCTTCGGCGTCTGCAAGCTGCTCCGGCGTAGCCAAAGCTTTGGTCTCTCCGCACAAGAGGAGTTCCGCCAGGTTGCTAGCGAAGCGCGATTCGCTGAAAGCGAGATGTGGAAGGTAGAGCCTCTCCTCACCCGTTGATCGATCGACGACGATCTCTTCGGACTTCGCAAGAAGTTCGACGCCGACATCTAAGGAGGCTGAGGCGATCGCATTGGATAGCAATTTTGCGGCGCGGGCCAAGGCCTCCTCGCGGCCAAGGCATGAGTGGCCATCATCCGCGCCGTCGCGCAGGCCTTGCACAATCCCAGCCCGCGCCCGGCGCGGATCATCCGCCTCAATGCCCAGTGCGCGCGCCACGCGGTCCGCCGTGCCGAAACCAATTCCCTCGACCTTCCCCGCGAGTTGGTATGGATCTTTGCGCACCATGTCCTCGGCGTGCAGCCCGAGCTTCTCGACGATTGCCGATGTCTGCCACGGCCCCAGCCCCAATCCGCGCAAGAAGGCGTGAGCTTGATGGGAGCCGAGTTCCTTCTGCACGGACTCTGCTAGTGCCGTCGCGACTTCCGGGCGCAGACCGCGAACCCCGTCCAGGCATTCTGAATTGTCCCGGATCAGCTCCAAGGCTTCGCTTCCGAGCTTCTCAACGATGCGCTCTGCTAACGTCTCCCCGATCCCGGAAAAAGCATCCGACGCGAGATAGCGCACCAATCCCGCCGTGTCTGCTGGGGTTATGACCTCCATCACCTCGAAGGAAAACTGTTTTCCGTGACTCTTGTGATCGTCCCATTTGCCCGTGAGTTGCACGTGCTGCCCCACATAGGGTCCATGCGCCTTGCCGACGGCGGTGAACCTCTTGGGACGGAACATCGATCCGTCTGAAATGGCATAACCTTCGTCAGGCGCTACCTTTAGGACGGAATATAACGTCTTCTCGTCGCTGTAGGTGACGATCTCAATCGTCCCACAAATCACTGATTCTGGCTCGCTAGCCGCCCCGTCGCTTCGCTGATCTTCTGTCGCCACCCCCCAAGCATCGCAAGCCGTCCCTCGGATTTCCAGCAGACCCTTCCCGGGAACCACAACTGCGGTTATTCTCTCGCCCCCGTTTCGCGCCCCGTGTATCGAGACCATTCGTCCGATAATAAACAGGTCCGCTCCATAAATTAGTCGCCCCATGAGTTTCCTCGGCAAGCCCGAGTGCGACTCAAGCTGTCCCGACGTCATCCGTGACGTCACGCCACTCAACTACCCCCTTGATCAAAGTACAGGTTCGCCCGAACGAGTCCCTCGAGTCCGCGCTGCGTCGCTTCAAGCGTCAGTGCAACTACAGCGGGATCTTCCGTCTCTTCAAAGCTCACACTTGGCACGAGAAGCGCTCTGATAAGCGTCGCCGCGAACGTCGCGAGCGCTTGCGCATCGTGTTGAAAGCCGCCCGTCGTAACGACCCGAACTTCCGCGGTCGTAACGCACGTTCGAGCCGCGCACGTCGTGCGCGTCGCGCAGTTCGTCGACCCCCGGCGAACAGCTCGGAGTCGAGCGGTTCACGCGACGACGCCCCCCGCACAAGCTCCATGCTGTCCTAAACGGACAGGCACAAGGACAGCTCGAGCTGCGCGAAACGAAATAGCTTGGACCCCGCTGCCGAAAGGTTGCGGGGTCCTTGTCTGTTATCAGCAAGACATTCGGTTGCACGTTATCATCAGGTGAGCCATGGGACTTTTTCCGACAGACCGCGACTTGAATACACCGCCAGAGGAGCTGGAAATTTGGGTGCGTGCCAGTTCCTTTGGGCTGCGACCCGAAGAGCTCAACATTCGTTTGGATGCCTTTCTCAGCGGTCACCTGAAGTGGCGCTCGCGTTCTTCGATCCAGCGGCTGATCAAGGACGGTTGGACGTATGTGGAGACGGCCGCTGCCGGTCGGTTGTCGAACGGTGCGCGACCTCCGCAGGAGAACCGGCCGGGAAGAAGGCTGCGTGATGGCGCGCGCATCGTCGTTGTTATCCCGCCGGAGTCGCGTTTGCCTGTGCCAGAAAACACTTCGAGTGAGATGGAAATTCTCTACGAAGACGAGGATGCGATCGCGATCAACAAGCCCGCGCTACTTCCGGTTCACCCGAGTGGTCGCCATCACTCCGACACTTTGATCCAGCGTGTGCACTACCGCTACCGCGAGAGCCATCTAGAAAAAGGCATCGCGCCGCGGCTCTGTCATCGCCTCGATCGGGAAACGAGCGGCATTGTGCTTGTTGCCAAGAATCCTGACGCGCACGTCCAACTGGCCATGCAATTCGAGAACCGCAAGGTAGAGAAGGAATACCTTGCCGTTGTTTGGGGAGAGCCCGAAGAGTTGTCGGGATCGATCACGATGCCAATTGGACCTTCGCGAGTGAGCCAGGTGCGCTTGAAGATGGCTGTTGGTTCGGACGGTCTCGATTCTCGAACGGATTGGAACCTGATCCGTAGCTACGGCGATTGCAGCTTAGTCTCCTGCCAATTATTCACCGGCCGCCAACACCAGATCCGCGTGCACATGGCCGCTATCGGTCACGCGGTCGTCGGCGATAAACTGTATGGGCCCGACGAGAACTACTTCTGCAAGCAGGCCGATGGCGTGCTGACAGGCGAGGATCTAAAGGTGCTGGAGTTGCCGCGCCACGCTCTGCACAACCATCGCTTGGTGTTCACCTCGTCGGTGACCGGTGAGGCCGTCGAAGTTGTCAGCCCGCTGCCCTCTGACCTGCGCGAGCATTTAAGTTCGCGTGAATTGCAGGACGTCTAGCCGTTCGTAGCTTTTCGTTCCCGACGGCCGAGAGCATATTCAACCGCTAGGAGTGCCCCGACGAGCGCCAGTGTGCTTCCAAGGCTGGTGATCATTCGTTGTGCCGTGATCGCGAGCAAGGTCAATCCCATTGCAAGCGAGAGCAAGAACCCTGTCCAGTCGTGGCGAACTTCGATGTCCGCAGCTGAGGTTGAGAGTGGCATGGCCAACGTGCAGCGCGGATAGAGTAGCCGCAGGCAGATCATCGTGGTGAGTGCGCCAGGTAGCGCGAGGCGCAAGGCGAACAAGGGGCCAGCGAAATAGATGGCGAGGCTCGTCAGCAGGAGGTAGAGGGGCAGCAGGAAGCGCACAGCCAAGGCCTTGATGGCTCCGCCTTCGATGGCCTCGGGGTGAATGGGTGCGCCCTCTAAAATCCAGCGGGCCTCGGGGCTCGACGACACGGGGACATGTGCGAGCAGTACCGGTAGGTAAACGGCGGGTGTGAATAGGAGCAGCGCTAACAGGTCTTGCATTCCTTGGCCGCCATCTGTGTCCGCGCCAGCAACCAAGAAGGCGAGCGGGATTCCAATCATTGGATAGGTGCGCAGCACAAAGTCGCGTTCGAGCGGCAAAGCGTCGTAGACCAAGTCAAAGGGACCGCGTTCGTCCGGCGCGATCCAGAACTTTGTTGCCAGCGAGCGCAACGGGGAGAGGGCACGGGTGAGAAGGGTTGCGCTCTTTCGGCTGCGATTATTTGTTGCGGGTGGCAACCAGAAGAGCAGTGCTAGTGCGAGCAGCGTTCCGCCAAAGACGAGAGCTGTTCCAGGTAGCGCTGCGCCGGCAGGCCCTGGGCTAACCGCAGAGGCGTACCAGGAGGGAGGGAACCAACTCAGGAGGCTGGGCCACGCCTGTGTCCCCTCTTCGAAGGCAAGCATCGTGGGGACCATGCCGGGCGCGTTTAGGAGGCCCGTGACGGCGGCGACAACGAGCGTTGTTTGTACAAGGACAAGCACTCCTTCAATTCGTTCTCCGAAGAGTGCTTGGAGTGCAAGTAGCACGGAGCCGAGGGCGATGGCTTGTCCGGCGCCGGCCAACAGTAGGAGAGCGCGTGCGGCGACATCCATCTCTGATGGAGCGAGTAGCGCTGCTGGCAATAGCACGCCAACACTCAGCATGGTGAGCAAGACCAAGACGGCCAAGGCGTGCCCGGCGCGACGTTCGAATGCGCTGGCGGGAAGAGCGTCCGCCCAAGCAGCAGCTGGATCTTCACGCAGTAAGCTTCCGAACTCGCCAAGCAATGTCATGGCAACGAGGCCGGCGCCCAAGCTCAAGGTGAAAAGCGAGTATCCCCACGCGGACATGTCGCCGCGCACCATCAATGCCAAGGCGCCGATGAGCGATCCCTGCGCCAAGAGCGCAGCGGCCGGGATAATCTCTCCGCCTGTGTGGGCTCGCAAGCGTGCGATCAGGATGGCTCGGATGCGCGCGTACAAGTCGTCTTAGTTGGGTTTGAGGTCGCCGAGCAGAGCTTCTGCTTTTTGGACGGGGTCCTCTGCTTCAGCGATGCGTGAGAAGACTTCTTCCAAAGTGCCCTGGACCCCAGCGCCGACACGCAGTTCGTCGAGCGTGCCGAGTCCTATGAGTTCGCCATGGTTCAGTATCACCATGCGGTCGCAGACTCTCTCGACAACGTCCAAGAGGTGTGAGGTGTAGATCACAGCGCCTCCGCGTCGTGCCCAGGTCTTGAGCACTTCCTTGAAGACGGCGGTGGTTGGTGCGTCTAGTCCGGAGAGGGGTTCGTCGAGCACGAGTAGCTTCGGGCAAGGAAGTAGCGCGCAAGCTAGCGCTGTTTTCTGTCGCATGCCTCGCGAGAACTGTCCGACGGGATCGTCTGCGCGTTCGGCGAGGTCGAGGGCCGCCAGGAGCCGTGAGCCTTCCTCGCGGTGTCGTTCCTCGCTGAGTCCGTGCAGGCGTCCCACGAGCGCCAGGTGTTGAGTCGGGCTGAGGTTGGCGTAGAGCGGCGCTCCGTCGGGTACAAATGAAAGTGAGCGGCGCGCTCCGAGCGGATCGCTCGCCGCATCATGCCCGCAGACTTCGACATTGCCGGAGGTCGGCACGATGAGACCGCAAAGCAAACGTAGAGCGGTCGTTTTGCCTGCGCCATTGGGCCCGAGTAGTCCGAGCACTTCGCCAGGGCGAACATCGAAGCTCACATCGCTTAGCACGATCTTTTGATCGAAGGATTTGGAGAGCT
>JBLIOI010000088.1:0-20925 GCA_047639675.1 Planctomycetota bacterium
CGGCGCTCTTTCTCTACGATCGAGTGCAAGGCGGCGTCGGTCTTGCTGAACTGTTATTTCGAGGTTATAGCTCTGTTTTGCGCGCCGCCATGGAAGTTGCCGTCGGTTGCGGTTGCCACAACGGCTGCCCGGCCTGCGTTGGTCCGCCAGAGGAAGTTGGGGCGCTTGGAAAGGAAACAGCGATACGCATCCTGCGACACTTGGTGGCCGGACCAGAGCTTCAGCGTTGTGAGTTCGACGAAGAGGCGGTCGCCGTTGATTTGCAATTGCAAGCGGATGGCGGGAGCCAGGGATGAGTTTGCGCGACAGGCTACGCCGCTTGCGGCGAGAGGAGGAGCCGAAAGAGCCCTCGATCCTGCCTACGGCCGCGGAAGCCATCGAGCGCACATCCGGAAGGCCCGTAGAACTCGAGCCCTATGCCGGCGATCTGGGAGCTTGGCTTGCCCGCCGTACCTGGTTTGATCCGGATGCGCGCCATGGCAATTACAACTTGAGCGAGATCGAGTCCGCAATGCTGGAGGATTTCATCCTACTGACGGGGGACTCTGGCCTCAGCGCTCTCGATCTGAAAGACGCGGTCTACCTCGACACGGAGACCACGGGGCTATCCGGCGGTGCGGGCACCTACGTTTTTATGATCGGACTGGGCCGTTTTGAAGAGAGCGAGAAGGGCGCGGGCTTCGAGTGTTGGCAGGGCTTCTTGGACGGACCCGGCGACGAACCTGCTCTGCTCGAAGAGTGCGCTCGCCGCATCCGCGAATCATCCGGGGTCGTTTCCTTCTTCGGGAAGTCCTTCGACCGCCACCGCCTAGAGGACAAGATGCGCTTGTGCGGCGTCGAACCGCCTTTTGCTGATCTACCGCACTTGGATCTCTATCATCCCTGCCGGCGTCTCTATCGTGGCGCCTACGAGAACGGCCGATTGAAAACGATGGAGCAGGAATTGTGCGGTGTTCAGCGCACGGATGATTTGCCCGGTTCCCAGGCACCTGCGGCCTGGTTCGACTACTTGGCGGAAAGACCCCATCAGCTTGAGGCGGTCTTCAGGCACAACTTGGATGATGTCTTGAGTCTAGTTAGCTTGGCGGCACATCTTGGTCGAAGCCAAAAGGAAGAGCGCCTCGACGGTCGTCAGCTCTCGGGGGACAGCGTTTGTCGAGCGTTGGGCCTCTCGCGGTCGCTTGCGGATCTCGGTGAACGCGAAGGAGCGCTGGCTTGGATCGACTTGGCCATCGAACGTGGAGCTTCTCCCCGGCGCGCCATAGAACTCGAACGTGCTCATCTCTTGCGACTCTCCGGGCAAGCACCGGCTGCGATTCTCGCCTACCGCGAGCTGGTTTGTGGATCCGAGGATGCTTGCAGCGTTCCTGCACTCTTGGAACTGGCCAAGTTGCTTGAGCACCACGAGCACCAAAACGCCGCCGCACTTGAGTGTTGCCTTACAGCGCATGTCTTGTTGAAGCGCAATCACACGGGCAAGGAATTCGCGCGCTTATCTCGCGATCTGGAGAAGCGCACTGCGCGCCTGCGCTTGAAAAGCCCGTAGGGGTAGTGGAACTCTTGGGGCTGCTAGCGCTGCGCGTGCATGGCAATGGCTTGCGGCAAGGCGATCTTCTCTTCCTCGAAGACGCGCGCGGCCAAGCTATCGACGTTGTCATTGTCCGCGACTTCGATGCAGCGCTGCAAGAGGATCGGACCGTTGTCGTATATGTTGTCGACGTAGTGCACGGTACAGCCAGTGAACTTCACACCGCGCGCGAGGACTGCCTTGTGAACTCGGTCGCCATAGAATCCCTTGCCGCCAAAGGCGGGTAATAATGACGGATGAATGTTGATCACCCGTCCTAGCCAGTTTTCTGGAATGGGCAGGAAGCGCAAGAATCCGGCTAATACCACTAGATTGCAGCCTGCGGCTTGAACTTGTCCGAAGACTGCAGCACTGAACTGCTCGGGGCCCATTTCCTTCTGGGCGTCAACGACTGTGGTAGGTAGATCGTGGTTGCGTGCACGCACCAGACCACCGCTGTCTTCGCGATTGGAGACTACGAGCTGAATCCTGGCGTCAAGCTCTCCCGCACTGATGTGCTCCACCAAATTCTCGAGACTACGGCCACCACCGGAAATTAGCACGGCAAGTTTGGTGCTGTAGGAGTTCAAATGTCTTCGCGAAGTTCGAGGGCGACCTTGCCTAGATCAGGGCCGAGCGCCTCGAGTAACTCATCCAGGGATGGCGCCAATTCATCAGCACGCTCGATCATGCCGCCAATATCGCGGGCCGCATATTCGTCTCCGATTAGAGCTGTTACTGCTAGGCAGCTAATGCCTGCATGGGCCATCGCGATCATCGGATCGGCGAGTGTTTGCACGGAATAATCAGCGCCCGCTCGTGCGAAGTAGCGTCGCTCGGCGGATGTTTCAATAGCGGGGCCACTGCTGGCGGCCGCCACGCCTTCGGAGACAGCGAGTCCAAGGCGTTTTGCGTGAGACATGGCTAGGCGCCGCAGACCTCTGTGATGCAGTTGGCTTTGGTCAGGAAATAGCGGACCAAGACGCGACTCTCCAAGGGCAAAGAGTGGTGAGCGTCCGCTCAAATTGATGTGATCGGTTGCGATTGCCAGGGTTCCCGGTCGCAATCCGGCCGCGCCGTCTTCAAGTGCTGAACCCGCAGAAGTGTGCACGCACAGACTCGCACCGGAACAGGCGGCGAGCCAGATAGGGAAGGCCTTGATCCAGGCCGCGTCCTCCGCAGCCATTGCGCCTGAACTTGGAAACTGTTCCTCGCTGGGAGCGTCCTCCAAGAACCAAAAAGAGCCGTTCTCATTTTCAGCAGCCAGCAGAGTCTTGCTGCGCCAGGCTCGCGGAATTCCGGAGATGGATTCCAGGGGCAGTTGCCAACCAGCGCGGTAGACGGTGGGCAAGAGGCCGACACCGGTCGCCATCAGAAACAATACATCGGGATCTGGTGCGCCACGGCCGCGCAATTCCTTGGATGCCGAGTAGACACTATCGTCCAGAGCTGAGGGAGGCATGTGTCGGTTGTCGAAGTTTAGTGGGGAAGGGTGATCGGTGTGCCGTCTGAAAGGATGCGCACCAGCCAGCTGTCGGAGTAGTCAATGAAAAGTTGCTCGAGGTGACCGACGGATGTTGTCCACTCGCCCTCCGTAGCGGTTGATAGTGCCTCACCCAAGACGAGACAGGCGGCAAGGTCGAGGTCGAGTGCGGCCAAGTCTTCTTCGCCCTGAATCCAATCGCGCGCGATCTCAAAGGCAATGGGCAAATCGCGGGCTTCCTTGGGAGTGAAGATCGCGTTGCCGCTACTGGCAAACATTTCGCCAGCTTGATCTAGGCATTCGGCGAGCGCCGCGAAGTGCATCAAGTGGCCAATGGATTGTAGTTCGGACTCGGTGTATTGGCGTGAGAGACGTTTGGAGAAGAGCGTGCCGATGGCTTTGGTATTGCCACCAAAGGATCCCCAGGGGATCTCGACGGTACTGCCCTTGTCCGTGATGACAAGGCCACTCTTGGTGGCACCCACCGCGTCGCGGGCCTTGCCGCTTGAGTCCTCAGGGTTTTCAACCTTCGTGCGGCGCCATTCGCTGAAGTTCAGAGCAATAATTGGAATGGCACGGGCTGCGCTATCGAGATGCTCTTGCAGGTTCGCGTTCCAAGCTTGTGCGTCTTCGGATTGAAGCGAAGCGTCTAAGGCTTGGCAACTGAGTGAAGCGGCCTCAAAGTCCAAGCTCTTTATCTGTGCCCCGAGGCTCTTCATCCCGCTGCCAATCTTCTGTTTGTCTTGAGCGACCGTTTTGGTAGCAAACTCAGATTTCAAGAGATCGATGGAGTTCAGCTGAGCTTGCAATTGGGTCTTGAGCTCCAGGATTTCAGTCACTCCCTTGGGCGCCGTGCCTTCTGCGTAGACAGGCAAGTCGCAACGCCCCAATAAGTCAAGGAGTGTCTCCTTCATGCCCTCGAAGTCGCCGCTCGCTTGTTGACTCGTAATCGATTCCTTAAGTCCTTCAAACTGCCCCAGAGCGATGGATATGACTTGCTCCTCCAACTGGGTGCGTTGAGCGATGAAGGAGTCATCCGCTTCGAGCGGGCCCTGGTCCTTGACGGCTTTCATTGCTCGCAGCGCATTACCGGGCCGCATGGCTGTGTCTTCCAAGCCGGCCGCAGCCGTAAGCAACTTGAACATGTCACCCACCCGCGAATCGCGCTCTTCGGCCTGGAGTTTGGCTGCTTCGATTTGACGATCGATTGTGGTTGCCTGCACCATTGCCTCAGAGGCTGCCGTCGTACCGAGGAACTCACTGGCCAGCTTGCGTAGGACATCGCGTCGTTCGGACAAGAGCAGATCCTTTTGGCTTAGCTTGAGCAGCGCGTTTTCCGCGGCTGACTCAAACAGCTGCTCTTCGATGTCGCTATCGCCAGTGTTGCCCGTCTCGCCGACATCCGTTAGCGGCAGTAATTCTGGATCGGAGAGGGCTGTTTCCCCAAAGCCACCTGAGTTGGCGTGGGCAAGGGAGTTTTCAGAGCTTGGCCCCGAGTTGCTGCTATCTGATGAATCGTCCCCACCGAACATCATGGCGGCGCCGCCTGCGAGCACCACAACAAGAATCGCGGGCACGGCGAACTTGATTAGATTGGATTTGTCCGAGCCTCCAGTCGCCGGAGCACCAGCTTGCTTGGCGCCGGCTTCCATGTTCTCGATTTCCCGCAGGCAGGCCACCGCCGATGGATAGCGATCCGTCGGTTCTAGCTCCATCATGCGCCCAACGATGGCCTCAATCAGTGGGGAAACGTCCGACGCATGTTCGCGGATCGGTGTGTACTCACCACGCAACTTGGCGCGCAGAATCTCGCGCGTGTTGTTTCCTTCGAATGGCGTGTGGCCGGTCAATAAGCGGTAGGCGGTGGATCCGAGCGAGTACAGGTCGCTACGGCAATCTGCCTTTTCACCTTTGACTTGTTCTGGCGAGATGAAATGCGGTGTGCCGAAAATCTTGCGATCGCCGTCGGGCGCTTCTTCATGGCTGATGCTCGTCGCCAAGCCTAGGTCGGCAATCTTGGTGACGCCCGTGTGGTTCTGCATCAAGTTGGCGGGCTTGATGTCACGGTGCACAATGCCGCGTGACTCCGCGTAAACCAAACCACTCGCGGCATCTTTCAAGGCCGTAAGCACAAGCGGCCAAGGCAGCGGACCTTCTTTCGTCACACGCGTTTCAAGCGAACCGCGGTCCATGTATTCCATGGTCAGGTAATGCACACCATGGGCTTCGCCAACGTCGTGCACGGTGACCACATTCGGGTGGTTGAGCGCTGCGGCGGAACGTGCCTCTGCTTGGAAGCTTTCAACGAAGGCTTGGTCTTGTTCGTGGGCTTTGGAGAGCACCTTGATGGCTACTTCGCGGTCCAAGCTTTCTTGCACGGCCAAGAAGACATCGCCCATGGCGCCGTACCCGAGGCGTTGATGAACCTTGTAGCCAGCGATCCTGGGCTTTTGCACCTTAGAGCTCTTTTGGGGTGCTGCTTTGGCCTTGTTCTTCTTCGCGGCTTCGGGGGCCTTCGCGGAATTCGCTGGGGGGGTAGCGCCCTTCGCTGCAATGACGCGCAGACGCACTGAACCAATCATGATCTGATCGCCCTTCTGCAAGCGCGCTTGGGTGATCTTGGTTCCATTGAGCAGAGTTCCATACTCGGACCCCATGTCTTTGATTGCAAAGCTGCCGTCCTTAGTCATGCCGATGGCACAGTGCACATCGGCGACTCCTTGACTCGGAATACACAGACCAGCTTTGTCTTCGGAGCTTCCGATGACCATCATACCCGAACGGGGTAGTTCTGCAGGAGCGATGGTGCCGTCGCTTACTTCGATCAGAAGTCTCTCAGCCTTTGAGCTCAAGATGCAACTCCAGATGTGGGGGTGTCGGTTGTTATGTCATGGAAGAGCGCGCTACCTATGCGCACTATCGAGCTGCCGCGCTGGATGGCGGTTTTGAAGTCGCCGCTCATTCCCATAGAGAGTCGCACCTTTTGATCTTCAAATGCGGCACAGTGCTCCGGGTTCTCCTGGAGTTTTAAAGCGATGGCTTCGAGGTCGCCAAAAGCTTTGTCCGCTTGATCTTGCGAATTGTCGCCAGGCTGCGGACGAGGAGCCATGGTCATTAGACCCAAGAGTTTTAGATGCTGAGCGGTTCCCACGTACTCCACGGCGGCCGTCAAATCTTTCGCTGCAAAACCGTGTTTGGTGGATTCAGAGGAGAGCTTCACTTCGAGGTAGACTCCAACTTCGCGCTTTTCTTCCGAAGCAATGCGCTCGAGGGTTTCGATCAACTTGAGACTGTCGACGGAATGCAGGACCTCTGAGTTCTGAATCACTCGTCGGGCCTTATTGCGTTGGATTTGCCCGATGAAGTGCCAGGTTGCTGTCAGCCCAGCCGCCTCTAAGCTGGCCCGTTTTTCCACCAGGCTGGCGAGGCGATTTTCACCGAGATCCTTTTGCCCCAGGCGCACGAGCTCTTGAGCGGTGCGCGACCCGACACTCTTGGTGACGGCCAGCAAGCGCACATCTCCAGCAGAACGGCCGTAGCGGCGCGCCTCGGCACCGATCTTTTGAAGGGTCTCGCGGAGATTGCTTTCCAGAGTTGCGGGCACGGACTGAGCTGGGCGGGGTGGTTGACCTATTTAATAGGTGCGGGGAACGGCTGGCGGGAGAGGGTACCCGCTCCACCCTCCGAAGTCACCGCTTGGGCTGTGCTTGGTTGGGGTGTTTCTAAGCGAAGCCACAACCGTTGCCGTGTCGTGGGCAGGACGCGCAGCGCGTGGCATGGCCGCAGGCCTGCTACCCAGGCTAGTTCGTCGCCGACAAAGACCAGAGGGACCGCATGACGTAGCTCCGCTGGAACGCCGCAGGCTGTCAAAAAACGGCGTAGGAGCTTGGAGCCCGGGGCACCGAGGGCGTGAAAACGGTCACCGGGACGTGGCATCCGCAGCTCAATTCTCACATTGGCGTCTGGGCAAGCCAAGTGCACTTCGCAATCCGAATTGGGCGCCGCACAGTCCTGATCGACCTCGATCAGCTCGGCTCTCAGCACTCGATTCCCAGATAGTTCAAGGCGTGCGGGAAGCTCCACCTCGCGCAAGACTGAGGTCTCAAGGCACGCGGGACGATGTACCGGCCAAAGTTGCAATCTACGTGCAGCGAGGCGTAGATTCCAAGCGCTCTTGATCGTCAGCTTGAGATTCGTACGAGAGCGCAGGGCAGAAGTGATCTCGGTCAGGCTCTGATCGCGCGGTGCATGTTCGGTGATCTTCGTGATGAGTTGCCACAAGCTGCGGCGCAGGATGGGCTCTTCTAGAAAACGCAGAGAGTCCAGCGGAAGGGACCGGACACCGAGCGCATCACAGTGCCAGTCAAGCTCTGGCGATGCCTCTTCCAGCACTCTATCTAGACGCTGTAGCGCATCGTGAAATTGCCGCAGGCTCTCACCCGCTTCCGTTCCAGCGTTCTGTAGAAACCACGGCAATAGTTGGTTTCGCACTCGATTTCGGGTGAATTGCGTGGAAAGGTTGGAGCTGTCTTCACGCCACGAATGTCCCCGGCGCACGAGGTCCTCGCGCAGCTGGCTGGCGCGCAGATCGAGGAGTGGCCGCAAGAGTTGAAGGCGCGAATTCCCATCCATTCTGATCGGGAAATCTGCTCGCACACGCAAATTCGCTAAGCCATAGAGCGAAGTTCCACGTGCCCAGCGCATGATCAAAGTCTCAAGCGCATCATCTGCGTGATGTGCGAGCAGCAAGCTGCGAAAATTTTCGCGCAGCGCCACTTGGCCTAGTGCGTGGTAACGCGCCTCCCGCGCGCGGCGCTCCAAGTCCTCTTGACCCGTGCCTAGTTCGACCCGCGCACTATGAAAATCTACGCCCAGCTCGTCGCACAGCTGGCGACAAAACTCTTGATCCGCATCGGACTCAGATCCACGTAAACCATGGTTTACATGGACCCCAGCGACCTTTGCCGGCCAGTTTGCAGCCGCCAAGCTGCGCAATAGCCAAACGGAATCCGCGCCGCCGGAGATTGCGACGAGTAAGGGTTCGCTTGCTGCGATGGCCGACTTGCGGCAGAGATCTAGCCAGCTGGGGAGGCTGGCTGAGGAGGATTCATGCGGGTCATTCACGATCCATAGCATAGTCCCCGAACGCTTCATTCGACGCACGGATTGAACCAACAGCCGGAGTGGGCTAGCCTTGCGGGCCTCTGACTCGGGCCCACGGGCTCCGAATTACTTTTTGACGAGTGATTCAGCCGGGATTCTGGCGAGTTTTGAGAGTACTCACGCCCCCCAGCCTCGATTCGAGGCGAAAACCAAAGGCATCTTGTAGGCATGCGCATCGCAATCAACGGCTTCGGCCGCATCGGCCGGAACGTCTTCCGAATCCTCCAAAACACACCCGGTTGTGACGTTGTCTCAATCAACGACCTGACTGACGCCGCGACCCTCGCACACTTGTTGAAGTACGATTCGGTTCACGGCCGTTTCGACGGCAAGGTCAAAGCTGGCAAGGGCTCGATCACGGTCAACGGCAACAAGATCGAGATCACAGCTGAACGTGATCCGTCCAACCTTAATCACGCTGCGAACAAGGTCGATTTCGTGGTGGAAGCCACGGGCATCTTCGCTAAGCGCGAGCAGTGCATGATGCACATCAACGCGGGCGCCAAGAAGGTGCTATTGACCGTCCCTCCGAAGGACGAGATCGATGCGATGATCGTCATGGGCGTCAACCAGAATAAGTTGAAGGCTTCGGACCGAATCATCTCCAACGCTTCGTGCACAACGAACTGTTTGGCTCCGGTAGCCAAGGTCCTGGATGAGGCCTTTGGAGTCTCGCACGGCTTGATGACTACTATTCACGGTTATACTAACGATCAGCGCATCTTGGACCTGCCGCACTCTGACTTGCGTCGTGCACGCGCAGCCGCGGTCAACATTATCCCGACTAGCACTGGTGCAGCCCGCGCCGTGGGCAAGATCCTGCCCAAGTTGGCGGGTAAGCTTGACGGCTGTTCGATGCGCGTGCCGATTCCGGACGGATCGATGGTCGACCTCGTCGCGCACACCAAGAAAAAGGTCTCGATCGAGTCGATTCAGGCCGCGTTCAAAGCCGCAGCCAAGAGTGGCGACCTCAAAGGCATTGTCGAGTACACTGAGGATCCGATTGTCTCCAGCGACATCATTGGTAACTCACACAGCGCGATCTTCGACGCCACCGCTACGATGGTGATCGCCGACAACATGGTCAAGGTCATCGCTTGGTACGACAACGAGTGGGGCTACTCGAACCGCGTTGTTGACTTGATGCGCTTCTCGCACCGCTTGAAGGGATCGAAGGCTGCACCGAAGAAAAAGGCGGCCAAGAAAAAGGCCGCTAAGAAAAAAGCCTAAACGCGGCTTATTCAGTGAATGAAGCGGGGCGCGATCATTCGCGCCCCCTTCTGTATCTAGACTAACGAACCACTCTCAAACGACTTTTCGTCCCATGAATCTCGACGTCCCCGGAATCGATACTCTGGAACTCAAAGGCCAACGTGTCCTGATCCGTGTCGACTTCAATGTGCCCATGAAGGCTGCTGAAAACGGCCAACGTGAGATTACAGATGACACGCGCATCCGGCGCGCCTTGCCCACTATTAGGCGCGTGATTGCGGCGGGGGGCAAGCCGATCCTTTTGACGCACCTCGGGCGGCCGAAGGGTCAAGTTGTAGATGAGTTTCGACTCGATCCGGTGGCGCTGCGTCTTGCTGAACTACTAGGCAGTAACGTCCTGAAGGTCGACGAGAGTTGCGGCGAAGTTGCGGCGCAGGCGATTGCTGGCGCCGATCAGACGACGACGGTGCTGCTTGAGAACGTGCGCTTTCACCCCGGCGAGACGAAATGTGATGCCGATCTGGTCAAGGCCTTTGCCGAACTCGGCGATTGTTTTATCAACGACGCTTTCGGAACTTCGCACCGTGATCACGCCTCCGTTGCAGGCCTTGCGCGCGTCTTGCCCTCGGCTGCGGGCGAGCTGCTCTTGGCGGAGATTGAAGCATTCAAACGGGTGCTCGACGATCCAGCTCGGCCGCTCGTCGCCATCCTCGGTGGCGCAAAAATTTCAGACAAGTTAACAGTCATCAACAATCTTCTAGATCGCGTCGATTCGATCCTGGTTGGTGGGGGGATGGCGTACACCTTCCTCAAAGCTCGCGGTGAATCGATCGGCACATCGCTAGTGCAAGACGACCAAATCGAACTTGTGCGAGCTGCGGAAGCAAAAGCCAAGGAGAAGCGGGTCAAATTGCTGTTACCGACTGACCATGTCGTCTCCGAAAAGTTTGCTGCCGCTGGGCCCACGCAATGCGTGGATGAGATTCCCGCCGGCTGGATGGCCCTCGATATTGGACCGAAAACACAAGCCGCCTTCGCAGCTGAAATCGCCGGCGCGAAGACCGTAGTCTGGAACGGACCGATGGGCGTTTTTGAGCTTAGCCCCTTCCAGGCGGGCACGGAATGCGTCGGTCGAGCGGTGGCGGATTGTTCCGGTTACTGCGTCGTCGGCGGAGGCGATTCTGTGGCTGCGGTCGAACTCTTCGGTCTGGCGGGCTCCATCGACCACATTTCTACAGGTGGCGGCGCTTCTTTGGAACTTTTGGAAGGACGTGAATTGCCCGGGATCAGCGCCCTGCAGGGCTGAAAAGCACTCCCGGCCAGCGAGATTTCTGCTGTCCGCCTTCCCAGCCGTGTTCTATCGCGAGTCACTCCGTACAATCCTTCCCGCCATGACTGCCCGTCCAATCTGTATCGCACCCTCTCTGCTCTCTTGTGATTTTGCGCGCATCGCGGATGACCTGGGGAAGATCGAACAGGCCGGGGCTGACTGGCACCACGTTGATGTGATGGACGGCAATTTTGTGCCGAACATCAGCATCGGTCCGCCGGTGATCAAAGCGATCAAAAAGGTGTCGGGTATCCCGCTTGATGTGCACCTGATGATCTTGGATCCGATCAATTACGCCAAGCCCTTTGCTGCAGCGGGGGCTGATGTGCTGACTTTTCACATTGAGGTCTGCGATGATACGAGCGCCGCGCGCGACGTGATTAAAGCCTTTCGCGATCAGGGCGTGCCCAAAGTTGGCGTGGCACTGAACCCCGCAACTCCCGTGAGCCGGGTCGCCGATCTTCTGGGAGAGGTTGATCTGATTTTGGTGATGAGCGTCGTCCCCGGATTCGGCGGACAGAGCTTCATGCCCGATGTGCTCACAAAGGTCGAGTGGTTGCGTTCTGAAGGCTATGATGGCTACATCGAAATGGACGGCGGGCTGAACGCCGATACGATTCCTAGCTGTGCTGCTGCGGGAGCCGATGCACTCGTCGCCGGTTCTGCAATTTACGGCTCTAGCGATTGGAAGAAATGCATCGAGTCCTTCCGGACCTCCGCCGAGGGCGTGAGGGTTTAGGCCAGGCGACAATGAGCGACAGTACAACCCCGGAACTCGCTTCAGACGAAGTGAATCAAAACACATCCGCAAGTAGCGAACAGGCAAGCACAGAGCTTCAAACAACAGGTGATGAGAAGTTGAGTTCGGAGGAAGGAAAAGACGGCGCCGAGTCGAAGGACGGAGCGGAGCAGGGTGCTTCCAAGGACGGCGTTCGCAAACGTCGTCTCTGGAAGAAGAAGGACATGCCCGGCGGCCTTTGGCTGAAGTGCGAGTCTTGTGGCGACACGATCTTTCGCAAAGAGCTGGAAGAGAAGATGATGGTGTGCCCTGCGTGCAACTTCCACTTCACGATCTCGGCCGCTCAGCGCATTGAAATGGTGCTCGATCCGGGCACTTGGGATGAACGATTTTCTGAGCTGACGGCACTCGATCGCTTGGAGTTCACGGACAAGGTTCCCTACGCAGAGAAGATTGAGAAGACGAGCAAACGTCTCGAACAGAATGAAGCCCTTCTTTGCGGTTTTGGAGAGATAGAAGGTCAACGGCTGGTGCTCGCCATTCTCGACTTCAAGTTTATGGGAGGCTCGATGGGGGAAGTCGTGGGTGAGAAAATCTCTCTCGCTGCCGAGCTAGCCATGACCAACAAGCTGCCACTACTGATCTTCACCTCCTCCGGTGGCGCTCGCATGCACGAGGGGATGTTGTCCCTTATGCAGATGGCCAAGACCTGCGCTGCTTTGCATCAACTCAATGCGAACAACGGCTTCTCGATCTGTGTGATGACCAATCCGACCACAGGTGGTGTGACAGCCTCCTTTGCCAGCGTATGTGACATCACCCTCTCGGAACCAGGGTCCCTGATCGGTTTCGCTGGGCCGCGCGTCATCGCGACAACTCTCAAACAAGAGCTTCCGGCCGGTTTCCAACGGGCCGAGTTCCTGCTCGCCAAAGGCCAACTCGACGCCATCATCAGTCGCCCGGAAATGCGCACCAAGCTGAAGTCCCTGATCGACTTTGGCCGCGGAGCTTGGGCCCAAAGCAGCTGAGTTCGACTTACCATGATTCAAATTGCTGAACGCAACGTGCTCTTCAGAGCCCTGCAGCCCTGTTCCTTGGATCCCCTCACCGGGTTCTACCGCGACGGCTGCTGCCGCACTGGCGAAGATGATGACGGCTCGCACACGGTTTGCGTGCGCATGACGGCAGACTTTCTCGCCTTCTCTAAAGCACAAGGCAACGACCTTTCGACGCCGCTACCCCAGTATGGTTTTCCCGGTCTAAACCCCGGAGATCAATGGTGCCTGTGCGCCGCCCGTTGGCATCAAGCGTTCCAGGCGGGCAAAGCGCCCAAGGCCGTCCTAGAAGCAACCAGCGAGCACGCCCTCCAGTACTGCCGCTTGGAAGACCTGCAGGCGAACGCCGCGGAATGACAGAGGGCACGGTCGGTTTCTAAAACAGCGGGCCCCGAGCAAGTGCGCGGGGCCCGCTGTTCTTTTCTTGAGACTAAATCCTGGTCTTGAGACTAAATCCTGGTCTTGAGTCTAAATCAGGGTCTAGAGACCGAATCAGGTTAGGGCGGGAATTTGATTTCTTCTGTCTCGCCGTCCCGCGCAGACGAAGACAGTTGAGTTGTGGCCGACAGGCAGTAAAGCCTGCATTCCCGACCTCCCTCCAGCAGGCGCTACCTATAGCCTAGCTAGCCGAGAAGTACGGCGGGGACGGTGCTCGCAGCGCAGGCGAAGATGAATGCATCCAGACCAGCTACAGTGACGAGAGCGGCGCATAATCCAAAGAAGCGCAGTCCCAGGTTTCTTCCGATGCTGGCTAGTCTGTAGAGACGAAGCTTCAAGAATGTCCAAACGCACGGCGCCAGGTTCAAAAACGTGATGCCTGCGACCCAGGGTGCATTGTGAAGTTCGTGGGGCCGGTTTGAGCTAACCATATCCTGGAACACCAGGAACATGGAAAGTGCCAATGCTCCCGTTGCGGCCATGCAGACCAAGGCGGGCTTGCCGAGGGAAGGGCGCGGGCTGTACTTCAGGATCTCGGAATTTGAGGAGGTCTCGTTCATTGAATAGAAGGAAGGCAATCTTCGACAGGACTTGCAGGATACCTCAGCCGCTAGTCGGCCCTAAAACCGACTACAATAAATCCAAGACCCCGCGACCGCCGCCGGCCAGTGACGATGGAGCAACGCTGTACTGTAGGTTTGCGGCCAGGTTCGCATTCCAAGGCAAGGGACTGTCGTTGGCTATCACTCCGAGGGCTGCCGCAGCGAAGGCTTGAGTCGTTTCGGAGAGATCCTCATCGCGCAGAATCTCAAGCAGTGGTTGGACCGCGCGCTGATCACCAATACGGCCAATGGCAAAGGCGTGAGCGCTTTGATCGGCCAGGCTCTTGGCTTGGCGCAGGCCATGGATGAGTTGCGGTAGGGCGGAGTGATCGCCGAGCAGGATTAGGGCCGTAGCTAGTTCACGCAAGAGAATCGGGCGGTGCTCGGCTTTGGAGATCAGCGCCGTAATCGCTTCGCGGCTCTTTGCAGAGCGAAGTAGTCCCAGCGCGATGGCTGCCGATCCCCGCAAGCCATCATCGGCATTACGCGTAAGTTGTTCTTCCAGGTCCTCGCTGGAATCGGTGTCGCCAGCCAGACCCATAGCGATGCACATGGCGCCGATATCGCGTGGACTCTTGTACTTGCGAGCAGCCATGCGCAGGGATCGCGATAAGGTTGGGGAGACTTCCAAACCATTGCGGCCTCGCTCGAAACCTAGGATGCCGATGGCTAGAGCGGTCCATGCGCGAGTCGTGCTGCGCCCGCGAGATAAGTCTTGCAGAAGCCAGTTGCGGCCTTCTTCGAGGGCGATGGTCGTGTTGTTGCCAGTTCCCGGATGACTCAGAACTCGCGCCCATGAAACGCGCGCCAAAACTCGGCTAGGGGCATCTGCGGAGCCCACCGCATCGCGCAGGATCTTGCGAATCTCTATGTCGAGCTCGTCATCATCCGCATCACCGAGTTCGCCTAAGGAGACGAGCATCGCCCGCTCCAAGTTCATCTCGAGTTTGCCACCCGCAATCGAACTGACAAACATTCTGGCGACAGCAATTCGTGTTCCTTCCCCGCCAAGCAGTGCCAAACGTGTAAGAGCCATCGGTGCATGGGCGCGAACTTCCAGAGACTCGTCATTTTTGAGGAGCCAGTTCATAAGCCAAGCCACTTGCCCCTCCAGGCTGGTGACTGAGCGTGGCGCTCCCATCTTTGGATCCCAAGCACCCTTGACGGTCAGTGGGCAAAGCCCAATGCTCAAAAGGCATGCGGTGGAGAGATCCGGAGTCGCCGTGTCCGCTTCTTTGAGCGTTGTCATCAATTGACGAATGGCGAGGTTGCGTACATCGACTCGTGGACTGGATTGAGCCAGGATCCCCAAACCGTAAGCAGCAAAAGAGCGTGTGCGATAGGGAACCTTCTTACGGCCCACCAATTGGCGCCCTTTTTCGCTGTCCGCCAGCAAGGCGGTCAAGGTCATGGCGGACAATTCGCGGCCAAAGAGCCCTAGTGAAATGGCTGCTGTCTCTGCGATCTCTTGATTGGAATGAGCAAGGTAGGATCGCAGCACGGGCTCGACCGGTTCGCCATCCTCTGGGTCCAAAGAGATCTTCCCAAGGGCCATCAAGATTGCAGTGATCAAGTCCTGATTGTTGGTTTGCTTGAGCGCTTCGAGCATTCCCGGGACGACCCTCGTTTTCAGTTCATAGTCCGTGACATGCGTCAGGAAGCCCGCTGATTTTTTGCCCTTACCTGCGTAGAAATCGTTATCGCCGGTGGTGCTTGGGGCGCGATGGACAGCGTCCTTAACGCGCATATACCCATCACGGTTGAAGCTCCACCAAACACGCCAATCGACAGCCGCTGCGCTGCCTCCGCCGCCGCCGGAGGAGGGGCCACCTCCGCCGCCCGGTGATCCGCCCGGCGGGACACTCGAGCCGGGACCACGATACACGCCGCCATGAGCAGCAAGCAGGGGCGAAAGGGCGAGACTGACAAGGATCGGGATCAACAGACGGATGGGACACCTCCGGAGGAGTCGTCGGGGGATGGGGACTAGGCAGTACCTCCATCAAGCCGGGGATTCACCGCTTTCCAATGGCCGAAGACTCATTCCTTACGAGATAGGATCGGCCTTAGGCCGATTGTGCTATTGCCGCACGAAACTCATCACCCAGGAGTCGAATTGGTTGGCGTTGGGGACGCTGATTGCGCGGTTTGTGGCGGCAGCGATTTGATTGCTCCAGAGAAGCGGGTAGGTGAGCAGGCCCTTGAGCTTGATCTCATTGACATGCATTGCCTCAGGGAAGGGGCGCGTCAGTTGATAGCCCGCGCCGCCGGTGTACTTGAAGCCGCGAGCTTCAAGCAGTTTACGCGTGATGTTCGCCGTGGATGCGTTGAGTTCCCGCGCAGGTAGCAGAGGCTTTTCGCGGCGCCTGCGTTTCATTCCGCGGGATGTGAGTTGGATGTCGCCAATGACGAGTACACCGCCTTGCTTGACAGTCGACACTAGGCCATCGATCCAAACCTTTGGGTCCGGCGAGAAGCTGATTACACCCGAAGAGATCACGCCGTCAAAAGGCTCTTCGCCTTCAGCGGGGAAGGGTGGGTTCTCGCCAAAGCCCGTGCGCCCGACCGGATTCTTGATGCCTTCCTTGCGTGCGTTTTCTTCGGCGATCTTGACCATCAAAGGACTCGGGTCAAAGAAGGCCAGTTCCGAAGCGTTGAATCGTCGCGCAGCTTCGATCCCACACCAGCCGGCTCCACAACCGAAGTCGAGCAGGCGACCACCGGAAGGGACCTTGGCGAAGCAGCCAACTAAGCGGCGCATCCATCGAAAGTGGGGGTAGGACGGTCCGTTCGGATCGCCGTTCCACTTCGATGCGTTTTGGTCGAACTTTTCGATCGTCGCGTCGGGACCCATGGCGTGCTTGCGGCGGCGCAAGAACAGCACGGAGCCACTGCGGACCTTGTGCGTCTTGCGCTTCCCTGTGTCGAGTTCTTCGGCGCCGGAAACCGTGCGACGCACGACCTTGGTCTTTTGCACATCGTAGATCACGTTTGCGTGCAAGAGCGGCCAAAGCCCATTGCGCCAAGCGGCCAGGCGACTGTCCGGTTGACGACCTTCGAGGAAGAGCAGCAAGGCGCCAGACTCGGAGAGATGCTTGTCAGCAACCTGACACACAGCTTCGATAGAAGCCTGCGCAGCTCCCTGTCCTGGATCGACGAGTATCACCAAGGCGTCGGCGGTCGCGCCCTCACCGGGTTGGTGCATGGTGCGGGCACTCTCAACGTCGATACCCAGGTCCTCGAGGATGTAATCGATCTCCGCGGGCTTGATCAACGGTCGCAGCGGTGCGGGGATCGCGGAAACAGCGTCCATCTGTGGAGTGAGTGCGGTGAGAGGAAATGAAGGAGTGGCGTGGCTTGGTCCCCGAGTGGGGCACGCATCTTACTGATTGTCTGCGCTGTTCGGATCGGATCTTGACCGCAAGGCAGCTGAAATTGCGTAGGTACGCTCATCGCTGGCGCAAAATACCGAATGCATAGCGCAGTTGGCTAACCCGTGGCTGGGCATCAAGAGAGAATCTCCGGCCCGTACGAAGAAGGCGTGACCCGCATCCGCCAGAAAGGAGCTGAAATCCGGCCCGTAGTTGACCAAGGGGCCGAAACGACCGCAGCCTGGGGTTGCGAGCTCGGCGAGGAAGGCGGCTCGGTTGTGCGCCCGCGCTTGCAAGCGCTCGAGATCTCGGCGCTCGGGCCAGAGGGCTTTGCGCACCCAGTCGGCACCACCTTCGCCGAGAAACTCGAGGTAGTCCTCGATACGATCGGCGAGGTCTTCGATCGATAGACAAAGCCAAGCCGTTGTGCCGGAGAGTTGCGTGTAAACGACGCCCAATTGTCCCCCGTTGTTTTCTTCGGCAAAGGCGTCGTGATGCATCAAGGCGCCGCCATTGGGGGCGTTCCAGTAGGCGATGTGTTGCGTTAAGTAGGTTTCGTCGGTGACGAGAGTTTTGAGGATTTCGCCCAGTCCTGGGTCTAAATCGATGCGCAGCGCGCCAGGCAAAGCGAATTCAGCCAGGCGCGTGACGTCGAGGTGTGAATCGCGATCGAAGCTGGCGTCATCGTCGACTTCGCGCCCAAAGGAAACTCGGCAGCGCAGGGAGGCATCGTTGTCGACCCTTGAGAGGCGCGAACTCATCGTCCAAAGAGCGGGGCCGTTCTTACGTTCGAAGCTGATCTTCTCCAGTGCCCGTTCGTCGCTGGTGGGCTCGGGGGTCGCGGGCGCGAAGTCGCTCGGAGGAGGACCTTTGCGCTGCTTGAGCCAATTCGACAATCCGCCTGGTTCCAGCAAGGATTCGGCCATGGCGAGGCCAACCTGCGCCTCTTCTTCCGGAAAGTCCGCGAAGAGACCCGGTAGCAGAATCGGGCGCGCGGCTTGCCAGCGCTCTTTCAGTAACGTGCTTTCGGCACCCATGCGCAGGGGATCTACGCCGAAGGAGCTCAGGTCCAGCTCCGCCCAGGACCCGTGATGATGATCCCGGCGCGTTAGCGTCGCCCGCATGGTGGCGACCTCCTCGATCGCTTTCAGGTAGGGCGCCTCATCCTCCTCATCCCAAGAAATCACCCGTCGGGCGCCGGGCACGGCTTCGCGATCAGGGGCAAATACGATTTGATCGAAGAGGGGAGCAGGAGGCTGCTTGCGTTTGGAGGCCATGGCCATACGGTAGCGCCTGATGACACTCGATCGAAGCAATGGCCCGAACAAAGGCCGATCTCAGAAGATAGTGAGCGCGGCCCGAAAGCTGCGAATCACTGGCCTAGAACTGTCCATGGAGCAAGAGGACAGCGAGCTCCCGCGTATCGCGGCCGAGAAACTTGGGGTTTCGCGCGAATCGGTCTCGGCGCTGCGCATGGTGCGCAAGTCGATCGATCTGCGCGGCCGCAATCGCGGGAGGGATCCGCGTTGGGTGGTGCATGCGGATGTGGTCTTGCCGGCGAGTGTGCGCTCCAAAAAGCTGGACCGTTTGCTGCGTTCTGGCAAGGTGCGCGAGACGCCGGCTGCGGCCTCGCTCGCGGTGTGGGACCTGCACTATGACTTTCGCCCGGAGCCCGCGCGTAAGGCTGTGGTTGTTGGCTCAGGTCCCGGGGGAATGTTTGCGGCACTGACCTTGGCGCTCGCGGGCTTGGAAGTGCGGGTGCTCGAGCGGGGCGCGGCGATCGAGGAACGCTCGAAGGGTCTGGCCGGTTTTCACAACACCCGGAAAGTGCAAACGGAGTCCAACTTGCTCTTTGGTGAAGGTGGAGCGGGCACCTACTCAGACGGCAAGCTATACACGCGCGTTGTCGATCCACTTGAAGTTTGCGTTTTGCAGGAGCTTGTCGACGCGGGTGCACGGGAAGACATCATGTGGGATGCGCGCGCGCACATTGGTACGGACCGATTGCATGTCGTACTGCCTGCCTTGCGCCGTCGCTTACAAGAACTTGGCGTCGAGTTTCTATGGAACACGCGCTTCGAAAGCTTGGTCAAAGACGACAGCAAGCCGGGCATGATCAAAGCCGTCGCGACTTCTGCGGGCGAGATCGAGTGCGATGCCTTGATTATAGCGATCGGTCACAGCGCCGAAGACACCTGGAAAGTCTTGCACGATCAAGGCGTACATTTCGTTGCCAAGGCCTTTCAACTCGGCGTGCGCATTGAACATCCCCAAGAATTGATCAATGAGGCCCGTTACGGAGATGAAGCTCTGACCCGCAAGCTCGGTGCCGCAAGCTACAACCTCGTGCAGAAAGCCCAGGGGGAAGCTTCTGGTGCCCACAGTTTCTGCATGTGCCCTGGCGGCAAAATCGTAGCGAGTATCAACTCTGACGGCATGTTGTGCACCAACGGTATGAGCAACTCGACGCACGCCTCGCCTTGGGCCAACTCTGCGATCGTGACGACCTACGACGAGAGTCATTTCGGCGCAGGGCCCTTCGCTGCCGTTGAATTCCGCAAGCGCCTGGAAGAAGCTTTCTTCGAAGCCGGTGGCAGTGACTTCACCGCGCCTGCTCAAAGCGTTCCTGACTTCCTAGCTGGCCGCGAGACCTCCAATCCTGGGCGTACCAGCTACACCTTTGGAGTCGCTCCTGGCCGCATTGATCAGCTCCTGCCCGCCAATGGAGTGCTGGCGATGCGCGGCGCCTTGGAGCGCTTCGGAGACATGCTCTCCGGGTTCACCGGCGATGCCGGGCTGCTTGTGGGCGTGGAATCTCGCTCCTCAGGGCCGATTCGCATGCCGCGCGACCGTGACACGCGTTTGGCCACGGATTTCCTGAACCTCTTCCCGGTGGGCGAGGGAGCGGGTTATTCCGGCGGAATCATGAGTGCCGCCCTCGATGGAGTGCACAGCGCCCAGCACCTTTTGCGCCAAGGGATCGGCGCGCGGGGCTAACTCGGTTAGAGTTTGCGGCTCCAAAGGAGACGAATCTGATGAGTGCATCCCACGACGACGCCCCCGCCAAAAAAATCACGACCCACAACCTGCTTGACATGAAGCGGAAGGGTCAACTGATCACGGCCCTAACTGCCTACGACCACTTGATGGCTCAGGTCCTCGACGAAGCGGGGATCGACATCATCCTCGTCGGCGACTCCGTAGGTATGGTCGTGCAGGGTTTGGAGACCACGGTGACGGTCACGATGGAGCACATGCTGTATCACGCAGCTGTTGTCAGTCGCGGTGTCGAGCGTGCTTTGGTCGTGGGGGACTTGCCTTTCATGTCCTATCAGGTCAACTCGGACGAAGCCCTGCGCAACTCTGGTGCGATGGTGAAGGAGTCGCACGTGGAAGCGGTCAAGCTCGAGGGCGGCCGCAGCATTTGCAATACAGTCGAGCGCTTGGTGACTGCGGGTATTCCTGTAATGGGCCACTTAGGTTTGACACCCCAGTCGATCCACAAGTTTGGTTCGTACCGTGTGCGCGCGACTACGGACGAAGAAGCCGATCAATTGCGTGAGGACGCTCGGGCGCTACAGGACGCCGGTGTCTTCGCCATCGTCATTGAAAAGGTGCCGGCGGTTCTTGCGACCGAAATCGCACAAAATTTGAGAGTTCCGATCATCGGAATTGGGGCTGGGCCTGGCTGCGATGGCCAGATTCTAGTCAGTCACGACATGCTTGGGTTGTACACCCGTTTTAACCCGCGCTTCGTGCGCCGCTACGCGCAGCTCGGCGAAGATATGCTCAAGGCATTTCGCCACTACGCGGAAGATGTGCGTACGCGTGAGTTCCCGACGATTGAGGAGAGTTACTAAGAAGCCGGAAGACGGCGGTACCGAGCCCGGGCAATCTGCGCCATCTTCGCAACTGACCCCAGACCAAAATCCATTGGATTCTTGTCTGGGGTCAGTTGCGAAGAT
>JBLIOI010000089.1:0-19863 GCA_047639675.1 Planctomycetota bacterium
CTGTTTCGATCACTGCTGTTCCGAGCGGTTCCAGGGGGTTGTGGCTGGTGCCGTCGAGCAGAAAGTCGACACCAAATACATTAGAGATGTCGAGCAGGTCCGTTTTTTCCCAGCAGTAGAAGCTGTGCTCTGTAGAGAAGACCTCTTCGTTGTCGTTATAGACAAGGAAGTCGAGGGTCGTCGTGAACTGGGTACCGCCGCTCAAGGAAACGAGGATCAAGCTACTGTGGAAGGAGAGCCCCGGCCCTTGCTCGGTACGCTGTCCAAGGAAGCGCGGGATCAGGAGTGACGCGGGCGCCATTCCATATTCGATGCCATCCAAGTCGCGTAGGCCGTCGCCATCAACATCAGTAAAGCCATTCTCGCCAATTCCTTGGAACGCCAGCGCATTGATGCCGTACTCGATCGCTGAACTGGTAGAGATACCGCCGTTGATGACGAGTACGCTTCCAATCAAGGTGTTGGCAACGATCGGGCTGCCCCCCGGACCATCCTTGACGAAGACGTAGACGAAACCACGCTCCATGTTCGGATTGTGACTCTTGGTGAGTACGGTAAATGTGTCACCTGGTGTGAGGTGCTCAATACGGTTCGTCTCTTCGCAAGTCTCGCCGTCGATGTAAACGAACTCAACCGCGAGGGTTCCGAAGTTCCCTGGATCAGTGTTTGTCAAAGTCAGCACCGTGCACGAGCCCGTCTCGTTGTCGAACTCGGGGAAAATAAGCAGACTACCCGCCTGGCGGCGGCTGATTTCGATGCAATCCTCCGGAGCGTTGGGCGACGAACCTTCGACGCTAAGGTCGAAGAGAACCGGTGAGATTCCATTCAAGTCGGAACGCTCGAAGGAAACACTGACTTCCAAGAAACGACCGAGAAGATCAATGCCAGTTGCATTCCCCGTTGGCGTCCAAGGTGCAAAGCTCAAGTCTGCTGTCGTGTCGGCTGCACGTACCATGACTTCAATGTTCGACCCTTCTGCGAGCGATGCGTTCCACGCAACATTACTCCAAGTGACGCCCTCGATGGCGCCATCGGTTATGACTTGCCAATCGCCAATCGGAGGCGAAGTGTTGAGAGCGACAACGCCGGTCATGTCGCTTGGGTTGAAGGCTTGGGAGCCGGGACGCAAGTTTATCGTTTTGTCGACCAGATTGGTCGCGGGATCGATGCGCTGGACCGTGTCCGCCTCGCGGTTGACGACCCAAACGTAGCCATTTCTGTCGATCGATACGCTGCGGCATTGGCTGCCAGTTGTGATGGCTTGAACGAGTATGCCATCGTTGTCCAGACGCAGAACTTCACCTGTACCGGAGGAAGCCGCCCAGATCGAACCATTGGGGTGCACAGCAATACCGTGCAGTTGTGAAGCGGCGCTGACCAAGACTGGGGCGAGGTCGACACTACCATCGGGGTTTAGACGCGAAACGCGCCTTCCACCGGCCAACCAAACATCACCGTCCGGAGCCAAGGTGATGCCGCGGACGTTGGCTTGAACATCGATGCAAGTGGCCGGATTCACGCCGTCGTAACGGAAAACTTCTCCCTGTTGTTCAGCTGTGGACCACAGCACGTTCGCTCCATCGACGACGCCCGCATAGCCGCCGCAGCCCGGGGGATCGGCGTCGACGTTCATGAGGATCTCGCCGGTTGTACCGTCGAGATAATCGAACGATGTGGGGAAAGTCGGGTAGCCGCCGGCCCAAACGTTGTTACTCGCGTCGACGGAGATGTGGCGAATGCGTACTGGCTCGGTTCGTTGGAAAATGAGGACCGCTTCATCGATGCTATCTTCCACGCGCGCATCGCTACCACCTAAACCGTCGCTCAGGTCGGGCCAAGCGAAGACATCGCCCAAACCGCGCGACGTACGAATCAAGCCATCGCCATCACGATCGATGCAGGTGTTGTACTCGTAGGGCGGAGCAAGGTACTCGCCATTCGGATTCGGTGTCCCGTCCGCGTTGACTCGCGTACCGCCAATCACGATGCCGAACTTGGCGACCGAGCCAAAATCGTCACGACCTTCGCCATCCTCAACTCGGTTTCCAATCCAGGTGTTTCCGAGCAAGTCGACTGTTGAGCGCGACGGGTCCCGATCCATACCTTCCGGAGAAGACAGGTACTCGCCCGCAATCTCACAAGTTTCGGTATCGATTCGAACGACTGTTCCAAGACCGCCACAAGCGACGCTTAGAATTGAAAAGGCCGGAGAAGCGAATCCGAGCTGGAGCTGATTGCTATTGGGTGCATTGTGATTGACGTTGAGCAAGGTGCCCTCGTCAAAGTCGGCATCCGATGTGTAGGTGCGCGACTGAGCTGTGGCGCTACTTGCGAGAGCGAATGCGAAAAAAGCGGTCCCGACGAGCGGGGACGAAATGGAACAAGACATCGATTTCTGTTTCATGGAGTCGAACGCGGTGAACGTGCAAGCCGTGCGGTGGCTGAATCCAATGCTTGCCTGCACCCCGATGGCAGAGACGAAACAGATTCCGGCACGAGAACCCTTATCAGGGTCTCTTCCTATGCCTTGACCTAACAATCACCATCGGATCGCTAAGCGTATCTCCTCACTTCTGCCGCAACTCCCAAGTAATAGTGATGACCCCGCTCGCGCGAAATCGATTCTGCAAGGGAATCGCAGGGCGCCCGACCAAGCAGTGGGCACCCACCAAGTTCATTGATCTTGCGTGAAACTGTCAAGGGGGGAAGGCGTAAGCGTTAGATAGAGCCCCTGGAGCAGCACAGAAGCAAGCCGGTGTCGCCCACTCTGCCGGTACTTCACAACAAGAGATTGCCGCACATGATGAGGACAATCTCGGGATTGCCTAGATAGTCCTCATCATGTGCGGCAATCTCTTGTTGTGAAGTACCGGCTCCGGCTTGCCGTCAATCCAACGGTTCCAATCGATTCATCAGGGCCTCGCGATCGATTCCTTCGCTCTCCCAAAGCACGCGCCCTTCCATACCGCCCGCCACGGTTAGTACCTGCCCAGAAATGTGGCGTGCTGCGTACGGCGAAGCGAGGAAGACGGCGCTGCGAGCAATCTCGCAGGCTCGAGCGATCTGGCGCAGGGCCATGGTGCGCACGATTTGTTCGGCGGTGCCAGGCTCGTCGAGATTTTTGCGAGCCATCTCGGTTACGGTCCAGCCGGGTTCGATGATGTTGACGCGGGCGTAGGGATCCAGCTCAGTGATCTCGTTTTTGAGAGAGCGCATCAAACCGTAGAGCGCGGCCTTGCTGGTCGCGTAGTCGCTGTGCCCGCGTTCACCGAACTGGGCGGCGGTGGATCCGGTGAAGAGCAGGCTGGCGCCGTGGCCGTCTGAGCGCGGGCCATACTCTTTGAGTTGTCGCATGAAGCTACGCGCGGTCCAGATTACCCCGAAGAGGTTGGTGTCGAGGGTTTGGCGCAGGCGTTCTTCGGGGAGTTCCCAGAGCCGTTCGTTCGCTGCGGGCCAAACACCAGCGTTGGCGATGGCAACGTCGATGCGTCCCCAGGCATCGCGTACTTGATCAAAGGCTAGCTGGACCTGATCTGCGGAACTGACGTCGCAGCTGATGAGTAGTGCGCGCTCCTTCCATGATTTACTTTGCAGCCAAGCCTCGAGTTCCGCGCTGCGCGAGTGTCCATGCAAGACAACACGTGCACCTTCCGCGGCAAAGGCTTCCGCCATCGCGCGACCGATTCCACCGGAGGCGCCGGTGATCAGAACAACCTTGTCGTCTAGTTGCATTTCCATACTTCGATCTAAACGGGTGAGCCTTGGCTCTCGAGAAAGGCGATGTGTTTGCGGCTGCGCCACCAGAGCCAGGCCGTTTGCGTGATGCCACCTGAAGTGAACGCGAATACGGCGAAGTAGAGTCCTGTCAGTGTGCCGAAGTAGACTCCGTAGGCAAAGAGGAGCGCGGCGACGAGTGAGTAAGCAGCGACAGCTTCCGGGATCGCGCGAGTCTTGCCGCTGGTGACGATGACGCCTTGGAACCAACTCTGAAGCACTTGGTACGCGGGCATCAGAAGGCACAGAGAAACGCCAACGCGGGTCATCTGCGCCAATTCCTGCGAGAGGTGCATGACGTGGCCGAACCAAAGATCGGCAAGGGGAGTGGCGACTAGTAAGGCGAGCAGCGAACTCATTACTATCGCGATCATGTAGGCGAAATGGCGCAGAGCGGGAATGCCGCCGGGCTTTTCAGCGAGAGCTACGACGACTTCGTTGTAGGCCATTCCAACTCCGCGAAAGAGGAAGACCAAACCGTGAACTGCCGGCCAAGCGGCGAGGGAGACAAGCGGGTTGGGCATGCGCGACATTGCAGCGGAACCAACCAAGGGTAGCACCAACGTCATGAAGGGCGTCAGTGCGAGCGGCGCGTAGAAGCGCGTCAAGCGACTCCAAGTCAGCGGGTCCGCCTGTTCATCGAGCGTTGGAAGCTCCTCTACAATCGGACGCACAAGCACGCCCGAAAGCAGTGCTTCAGCACTTACACCACAAGCGATGCCGAGCGCTCCGACTGCGATCCCTGGCATGTCCGTGAACTGTAGCGCGACAAACATCGCTCCAATGTTAGCGAGCAGACGAATGAGAGTGCCTGCTCCAACCAGCTTGGACTTGCCTGCGCGAATCATTACACCATGCTGCATCCGCCTGTAGGCAATGGCCCACGACCAGGGCGTCATGATGCGCATGCCGAGGCGCGCAGGATTCACAAGTTCCGACGGCACTTCTAGCCAGTCCACGCAGATCAAGTCGAACAATGGCGTGAAAGCCACCGCCATGTGGATCAGTGTCAGCACTAGACCCGAGCCCATCATGAAGCCCTGCAAGCGCCGGTAGGAAAACTTGTCGCGCACCAGAGCTGTCGCCGCGGCGAGTAACATGATGATCGGCGCTTCAATGATCAGCGAGAGCGGGAAGACGATCGAGCCGTAGGCCGCCAGGCTGATGTCGCCATCTGCCATGCGCTGAACCACTGCTGTAAGGACGGGGAGCTCGACCCCCATCAACAGCCAGCTGGCGGCTAGGGGCCACCAAACGCGTGCGATTTGAGCCTGACTGAGGTTGGGAGTGGTGGTGGGGCTCGTCACGGGCGGGGACTCTACCCTTTCTGGCAATCCTCGGGAGCCTTCGCGAGGGGTATCTAGCATTCGGTTCAATTTAGCTAGCCCATCCTGTCGAAGGCGGGGATCACCCCAGGTGCCCCCCCATGCTAGAAAAAAACTTAAGTACTCTCATTCAAGACATTATCAGCGCCGACGCTGAGGATGCCGGACGCCAGCGTGAGTTGTTCCGCGATATGGTCCGTATTGGCGAGCAAGTTCGTGGATACTCCAATCCCGATGTCGACTTCATGTTGTTCGTCGCGACGGAGCTCACTCGTCACTTGTCGAACGGATCTCCTCCGAGCCTCGAGGACATTCAACACATGGTGACGCGCTTCCTTGTCAACGCGGAGTGCAGGTGCCATCGCATTGACGAAGAGCGTTTTCGCAAAGGAGTTTCGTCGATAGCGCCGCTCCAATCTGCGCCGCAGCCGGTTCCGTTGCAATCGACCGGCCAGGTGCACGTAAATATCGATGTCGTTTCCGATCCGAACCAGGTTCCGGAAGAGGCAACCCAATCAATCTCGCAGCCCCCGGCCGTCTTGCGCCTCAGCAATCTTTTGCCCGGGGACGCACCGGTGCCCGATCTCAGGCGCGTCAAGTTAGGTGAAGTGCTTGAGCAAATGGGCCTAGTCGACTCCGATCAAATCAACAATGCGCTCAAAATCCAAGGCGGTTCCAAACTGCGCATTGGAGAAGTTCTGAATCACTTGGGGCAGTTAGCGTCTGGTGAGTTACGCGGTGCCATAAGGTTGCACGCGAAAGCTCGGAACTATGCGGAGGATCGCTCGAGGGACGTCACCGGTGCTGAGGTACAATTACCGCTTGGCCAGTGGTTCGACACGCTACTCGGCGAAATCTTGGTGTCTGCGGATGCAATTACCCGCAAGGAGCTCGATCAAGCTCTATCCATTAAACAAGCTACTGGCATGTTGATGGGTGAGGTCTTGATCCAGCACGGATTCTGCGACAACGCCACCGTGCTACAGGCAATCCGTCTGCAAGAGAAATTGCGCACTTGTGGCCGGCCAGTATTCGGGAACGTCAGCAACGAGACTGTCTGAAAGGTCCTACGGGCAGAACTGAGCCTCAAGACCATCGGACAGGTTGAACAGTCCATTAGCCATCGAATCCCGGTACCAATACTGGAAATTCCAGGTTGAGCCGACCGTGATTTGTGCGCCAGCTTGTGGCGGGTTTTGGATGTCGACCGGCCGTTGATTGTTTCCTGCTCCGTCAGCGACGATCGCCGGATTGAGGCGCCAGATTCCACCGCCAACGCAGCGGAAACCTTCGCCGAAAGGCACTTGGACCTGAATTGCACCGTAGAAGTAGAGGCCGAATTTATTCGGCAGCACTCCGGTCACGGTAAGCACGAAATCGTTGGCACTGACGCTGGTAGACCCTGACGAGGATATGGCTCCGATTCTCCCGATAGAGTTCGCGGTGGCGGTGCAATAGTTACTCGTGGTGCATTCAAGGTCTGGAACGATCTTGTAGACCTCGCCACCGGCGTTGCTGAGGATGTAGATTTCGCCTTCGTTGTCGACTCCGAAGGAGGTGGGGAAGTCGATGTCCGGACCGATGTCGGGGATCAGGTCACCGGTGCGTTCTACGTGGCTGGTGACTTGCGAACCGTCCCACTTGAAGGACCAGAAGCGACCCGCACAGAAGTCGCCGTAGAAGTATGTGCCGTACAGCTCTGGGATCTTTGAGCCCCGATAGACATCGCCACCAATGATGGCGCAGCGGCCTTCCGCGTGAGAGTAGGCGAGTACCGGAGGGGTGTAAGTTGGGCTGCCGCATGCATTGCAGCCGACTCCGGTGCCGACGTAATTAGTGCAAGCGTTGCCTTCGTAGCAGCGCCAGCCCATGTTCTTACCGGCGGCCGTTCCGGCGTTCAGGATATTGATCTCTTCCCAAGAATTTAACCCGACATCCGCAATGTAGAGATCGTCGGTCAGGGGATCGAAGGAGAAGCGCCAGGGTTGGCGTAGACCATACATCCAAACACTCTCGTCCACTCCAGGTTGGCCAACGAAGGGATTGTCCGCGGGGACATAGGGCGCGGGCAAGTCGATGTCGATGCGTAGAATCTTGCCCAGCGGGCTCGACAAGTCCTGTGAGTTATTGACGTTATCCGTGGTGGTCTGCTCTCCATCTCCCGTTGAAAGGTAGAGCATTCCATCGGGACCAAACTTGATGCAGTCCCAATTGTGAATGATGAAAGGTTGCGGGAACGGCCCGAGGATTTGAATCCGTGAAGTCGGTTCCACAACATCCGGGTCCGTTGCGGAAACCGTGTACTCCGCCAAGTGCGTGAACTCTTGCGCATCCATGTAGAGGACGTACATGCGGCCATTGTTTTGGTAGTCCGGGTGGAAGGCGAAACACGTGCCTGCTTCGTTGGTGCTCAACTCTGCGGTGAGGTCCAAATACAATCCGGTGTTCTGCGCGCCGTCCTTGATGATGCGAATACCCTTGCGGCGCTCAAATACGAACAGGCGCTCGTTGTCGCCGGGAGCTTGGGCTAGGAACCCAGGGTTCTGTAGACCGAAAGCTATACGTTCGGTGTGGAAGCCTTGAGCGGGGGCCTGGACGAGCGGGCCGGCGAGCAGTAGCAGGAGGGTGATTGCGAGTTGTTTCATTGGAAGCGGTTCCGGGACGAGCATAGAGCGAATTGTGAGGGGGCTTACCCAGAACCTAAGTCTATGCCGTATCTCGGTCTTGTGGCGGGTGAATCGAGCTCCGTTGGCCGGTATTAGGATTTTCCAGTCTGTTTCAGATGCACGATGCGCAGGGGTAACAATTGAGTAGGAAGCCGAGTCCGCTGGCCGCTTGGACTCGGATCGCCTAGGCTCAGGGCTTCCCGCCTTCTCAACTACACGGAGACCCCCCTAATGAGAACCAAATGGATCCCCTGCATGATCTTCGCCGGAGCGCTTGCCGTACCGCTTTCGAGCGTGATTGCTGGAACAGCTGCACAGGAAACAAAGCGAACCGACGAGAAGCCTAAGGTTTTCGCCGTTGGCTCGACCGTTCCGGAAAGTCTTGCCCTGCCTGACTTCGCCGCTGATATGACGAGTTTCAAGGACCTGCGTGGCAAGGTCACGATTGTCCACTTCTGGTCGGATCGCTGCCCCGCAGAGCGCCACGCGAACCCGGTCTTCATGGAGATGGAGAAGCGTTTCGCCGACAACAAGGACGTCGTCATGATTGGCATCGCCGCCAACCAAAACGAGTTGGGAGCGGTACCCGCTAAGGATGCTGATCGCAGCAAGACCTACCCAAACCTTCGCAAGAAGATGAAAGAGGTTGGCTATAAGCACAAGATGCTCGTCGACCACGGAAATAAGGTCAGCACTCTCTTCGGTGCTCGCTCGACGCCGCATTGCTTCGTTATCGATAAGAAGGGCGTTATTCAGTACGCCGGAGCTCTTGACGACGATCCGCGCGGAAGCAAAGGCAAGGAAGCCACCAACTACCTGGTTGATGCGACGGCCGCGATCTTGAAGGGCGAAGCCCCCAAGGTTACGAGCACAAAGCCCTATGGCTGAAGCATCAAGAAACGCTGATTTTCCCGTGTGGAAGATCAAAACTTCATCGATCAAGCGACTGGCTATGGCCTTATCGCTTACGACGCTCCTCGCTTGCACTGCAAGCGAGGAGCCGTCTAAGATCGTCAACCTCACACAGCTGGAGGCCGCTATTGAGTCGGCACAAGGCGAAGGGCTCTTGCTCAACTTCTGGGCCATCTGGTGCGCGCCCTGCGTCGCGGAGCTACCCGAGCTAGTTGAAGTGGGGCACGAGTACCGCGAGCAAGGCGGAAGTGTGTTGGGCGTGAGTTACGACCTCATGGTTGCTGGCTCAGACCCATCGACAATCCAAGAGAAGATGCGCGAGTTTCTTGGGGGACGCAAGCTCGACCTCTCGACCGTGATCTACGACGAAGACGACTTTGATACGCTCAATGAGCGCTTTTCCTTGCCGGGTGAAATTCCAGTAACCTTGGCCATCGATAAGACGGGCAAGATTGTTGATAGGCAGTATGGCAAAGCCAGCAAGGCTCGCCTTCAAGAGATGATGCGCAAGGCCCTTGGGCAGCTAGATTGAGCGCTTAGAAGATTAGAACCGCGCACACCACTGGCACTTGCAAGCCTCATTGAATATTGAGGCTTTGCTTTTCGCCTCATCGGCCCTGCCAGCTGTGTAGCCCAGGGCTTCCAATTCTGCGATGGTCTGGGCGTCGTCAATGGTCTCGTTATCCCAGCCGAGATCTCGCTGGCGACCAAGCCAATCGATGAGCTCCCGACGCATTTCGCTCGCACGCTGGAACTCGCTCTCAAGCAAGTTGTTCTCGCAGTGCAGGTCTTCATCGAGATGGAAGAGCTTGATGCCATGCATCTCAGGGTCGGCCAGGGTCATGTCTCCGCTGAATTTGCTCAACGATAGGATCATGTGCCAGCCATCTACTGTGACTGCCGCAGAGTGAAAGTGCGCAGCAACAGTGAAGCGCGGCGGAGCTTCATCTTTCGGTAGCTCCGCAAGTGCCAAGAGATTGCTGCCGGGGAATTCTATTCCCGACAAGCCGGCCAAGTCGAGCAATGTTCGACCGAGATCGATTTGCTCCACGGGCATCGTGCTCCGCTCGCCAACTGGTCCGTCCGGGAAAGCGAGAATCAGCGGAATGTGAATTGAATCCGGATAGAGCGTGTCGTGGCTGAAGTAGACGTCGTGCGCGCCCAGAGACTCGCCATGGTCTGCCGTGAAACCAATGATTGCGTTGTGCACTGCAGGCTCTTCGAACAGGCGCCGGAGTTTCTCGTCGAGGTAGCTGATTTCCGCCTTGTATTGAGCACGGGGGAAGTTGATGTCTTGCAGGCCTGGATAGAGTTTCTCTGCCACCGGCTCCGGGACTAATCCGGGGAAGTCCATGTTCTCGTCAAAGGCATCGGAGGGGCAGAGGTAGTACATCTCCGTGTACTCGTCTTCGGTTTCGTATGGCGTGTGCGCGTCGAATAGGTGGACCCAGATGAAGGCGGATAAATTCTTCTCGTCGGCTTCTTTAATCCAGGTCAAGACCTTGTCGATCGTGCCCGCCGCTTCGCGCGATCTGCTCAGGGTGGGAAAAGCGGCTCGATCGAAGCCCTGGCCCAGACCACTGGAATCAGGTGAAAGGTGCTTGATGCTGACGGAGGAATAAGTCGCAAAGCCGGCCTGGCGAAAAGACTCGGCCAAGGTCGGAGCGTTGACCCCAAGGACGGAGTTGTTGAACACAACTCCCGTATCCCGCGGTGTTGTGCCTGTCATCAAGGCAACGTGCGAAGGGTTCGTTGTGTTCGTTGAGCTGAAGCAGTCTTCAAACAGAATGCCACGCTCAGCTAACGCGTCGAGAACGGGCGTCATGACATTGGTGCCCAAGCCGGATGCTCCCAAGTGGTCCGCTCTGTGCGTGTCTGATGTAATGAGGAGCACCCGCTGTGGTTCCTGCGCCTCTTTGTGAATCAGGCCCACTTCACTAATTGCGCAGGCCAGGTCTCCCTGTCCGTATATCTCCCAAGTGGCTGAGATGCGACCCTCGCCGAACTTGTAGAGGGGCATCCTGACTGTTCGCCAGTCCATCGGGTTGATCTCTTCTTTGAAATCAAACTGGTGTCGCTCTGAGTGCTCGTTCTGGCCTGTGAGTTGCAGAACGATCGATACGTTCTCCTGGTTTGCGATGGCTTTGTTGGGCATTGCGTAGGAGAAACGTAACTGCGCTCCTGCGGACGGCTCGAAGGTTGAGTTCAAATCACGGTTCTCAAGCAGCGCATAACCAAGGCGCGACTCACCGCCTGAGAAAATGTGACGTGGGCCGTCTTCGACGGAAGGCATCGTCGCGCTGAAGGGCGACTTGATCAGGCTGATCGCATGGATCCTGACTCGTTGTGGCTCACCCTTGGACTGCACAAGGATGCTGTTGATTTTCTTCCACTTTCGAACTTCTGCGGGAACTTCGAACTCGAGCACACTAGGGCCGAAATGAGATTGGGCCGTTGCGTAGACGCGTACCAATCGCTCTCCGTTGAAAAAATCTACTTCCAACCTACGGCGGTAGGGGGTGGTGACTTCCAGTCTAACCAGATCGAACAAACTCGGATCGAAGGGGCCGGGGATCGTGATCTTCAGCTGTTCAACGCCGAGAAAATTCAGACTCATTTTATCAGGCTTGCCGTCACTTTCCGTTAGGTAGGTAGGGACGGTTGAACTCTGGATGTTCCAGCCTGAGTTCTTCCTAACTTTCAGGCGACGATGCAGCGCGATCTGGTTTTGGGGTTGGTGATCCTTGGCAAGGCTCACTTCAAGGGGCTCGATGCGCAGTCGGGCGAGATTGGCTGACGCTTCGACCTCGGAGTTCGAGCATCCGGCAAATATCACTGATAGAGCCACGAGAAGGCCCGTGGCGAGAAGGATTCTGATCTTGTTTGGAGCGGTAGACGTCATAGAAGTGCGGGCTTCTGGCTTGAGTGTGTCCTAACGGCCCTATTGGCAGCCTTTCTAGCGGTACCAAGGCGGCGTTCGGATCGCAGTGGCCTAAGCGTACACCATCATTTTGGCCTTGGCTGGCGACTCTCGGATGGGCTCTCAAACTTCACGAAGGAAGTCCCCCAAATGAGATTGCGTCTCAGTTGCATTAGCTCTATGCTCCCCATCATGAAGATGCGAAAAACATTTCGGGGGCTTGCCGTGGCGCTGGTAATTGGTACTCCGGCTGAGGCTCAGATCCATAAGTTGAACCCCTTTGTAGGAGACTTCAGCGAGGGCTTCGAATCTCAGGTACCTGGGGTCTACGGCGAGTGCTTGGCTGGAACGATTCTGGGCGGTTGCGCTACGATTTGCACCCCGGGGACCTTTGGCTCCAGCGTCGGTAGTCAGTTCACTCTGAGTTGCACGGTCACTCCGAACACTGGAGCTTTGTGCTTTGCTAGCGTTGACGGGACCGTCGAAATCTGCTTCCAATATCCGATCTCAAGCTTCGGTGGTTGGTTTGCAGTGAGCGCTCCGGCCGATGACGCGACAGTGACTTTCTTTGACCTGAATGACCAAGTCATTGGATCTTCTGAAACGGCTCACATTCGCGCGGATTGCGTTTGGTATTGGAACGGCTGGGAAGTGGAGAACACAGCGATTGCGCGAATGACGATCGCAGGTAACTCCTTCAACGAGGGTGCTTTTGTCGAGATGGACGACCTCCAAATAAGGCGTAGCAACTTGGTCGACACCTACTGCGGCGGTGATCTTGCAACAAATGCTTGCCCCTGTGGAAATCAAGGCGGGGCTTTGCGTGGTTGCGCAAATAGCAGCAGTAGCGAAGGTGCGCAATTGTCAGTCTCAGGAACTTCCAGCGCCCTTAAAGATGACCTAATTCTAGGAGCAACGAGTCTCCCACCCGGCGAGCTGGTTGTGTTTGCGGAGGCTCTCGATTCGGGGGCTCTGAACACTCCGTTCCAGTCGGGCGATGGCTTGCGTTGTATTCGCGGTCAAATGCGCCGAATCGAGATGGGCTTTGCAGGTTCCTCTGGGCTAATTCAAAGCTCCCAAGGCATTGCTGCTAGCGGGCAACTCTCGCCCGGTGAGCTTCGCCACTACCAAGTTTGGTACCGCGACAACGCCGGCTCTCCGTGTTCGACCCAAACGAATATGACGAACGCAATTAGCGTTCTGTGGACGCCCTAAGGGCTCCATTGAAACAACTACCCTTTGAGTGCTTTGCGCCCCTGGGGTGACTTCCCGTCGAAATCCACGAAACGACTACCACAACTCTTGAATCCGGTCTCGATGCGAGAACGGGAAATACTACCTCTAATTCTAATATGCAATTCAGCAACATAAATTCTTCAGCTAAGGTCCTCGCGATCCTGGTAATTTTGAGCCCCGCCGCTATTGCCTTCTTCACCAACGCTGTGACTCCTGGCTTCCGTGGCACTCCTGGTACCCAATTTGCTGGCTGGGAGGACTTCACTTCAGCCTTCGCTGGGCCAAACTCTCCCGACGATGTTGCGACGACCGCAAGCGCCGCGACTCTGGTTCAAAACGTCCCCGGCGCAATCATTACTGGCGGCAACATCTATCAACCCTCTGGCGCTCCGAATTTCACCTTGAGTGACTCGGCTCCATCAGACGTGCAGGAGGTCGTGTTCCAAATCTCCACCCGCGGTGAGGAACTGATCTATACGAACACAGTCCTCAGCTATATGGATGGGGCGGGAGTGGTCATCAACGTTCCTTACGACACCTACACCCAATTGGCCTACAATCCGGGCATGGGAGTTGATGTGGAGTCGATGTACACGTGGGACCTTGCGTTGGACCCTGAACAGATCTTGGACTATGAGATTTACTTCGAGGGCTTTGCTGCCCACGTGAGTCTCGACGCCTTGATCCTCGACACGCGTTATTCGTCGGGCACCGGTTTGGCATTCTGTTTCGGTGACGGGACCGGAACAGTTTGTCCATGTGGCAATGCAGGCGGCCCCGGCCGCGGCTGCGCTAACGGTAGCTCGGCGAATGGCGCGCTTTTAGACGCTACGGGATCTGCTCTCGTTAGCAATGGCGACTTGGTCCTTCACGGGCATGGCTTGCCCGCTGGTGTCCCGGGCCTCTTCTTTCGTGGCTCTGATCAGGTGAACAGCGGGATGGGAAATCCCTTCGGTGATGGTCTCTTGTGCGCGGGTAGCTCGATCGCGCGTCTCGAAGTTCGTTCCGCTGACTCCTTCGGTGAGGTGAGTAGCACGGTCAACATCGCGGCCACTAGTGGCGCGAGCGCAGGCACGAGCTACTACTACCAACTTTGGTACCGAGACACTGCAGGTGCCTGCGGCGTCGGCTTCAACACCACCAACGGCCTGGCCGTCGCCTGGGAGTAGACCTTACAACCACTGTCAGTGCCCAGCCCGGGTCGTCGCATTATCGCGACGACCCGGGCTGGCTCATTATCGGCCTGGACAGACACCCCGCCCACTCGGCCCTACTCTTGTTTAAATGGACTGACACTCCTCGCTCTCAGCACCATGGCTCCATTCTCGCAGGCTCAGTTATACAGCTCGAGCTTCGACGACAACGCGGGTTGGACTCTGACGGGCTTGTATCCCGTGTGCTCTTTTCGAGTGGATGGCTCTGCCTCGGAGGGCGGTTTGGTGGATTACAACGCGCAGGTCATCCAGCGGTTGTTGATGCCTCGGGTTCAGCGAGCTTATGGCTAGATTTCTTGTCAGCACCGCTCGACTCGGGCGCGACTCAGATTCTTGCCGGGAGCACGTGGTGCTTCCAGGCTGTGTACCGCGATGCGTTGCAGGGAGCTGGGCGCGCAATGAACGCTAGCGATGCACTGAGAATTCAGTTCACGCCCTGACCGTGTCTGCTGGGCACGGACAGGGAAGCGGCTAAGAGGTCGTCATCAGCGCCAAGATTGGCACCACGATTCCCGCGCCCACGAACCACTTGCTCCGGCCGCTAAAGCCCTTCTTGCCTTTGAGGATCAGAATGCCGCTGATCGCGATGAAGATCAGGCAAGCGGTGTTGGGCGACTTACTGATTCAGTGAAGGCGTGCGCAGCTGGAACCCGTCCGGACCCAATTTATGGGTTTCTACTAGGGGCATGCTTGAGCCGCGCAGCAGGCGACCGAAGCCATAGCGCTCGCGCAAACCATCGACGGCATCGTCCAGGCGTCGTTGGCGGTCCGCGTGGGAGCCGCCTGCACCGAGCTCTTGTGGTTGGCGATCGGATTGCGGGTCACTGAAGAGGGTGGTTTGCCAGCCGCCCTGCGTGGAGAAGTTGGAGAGTTCGATGCCAACTCGTTTGACCAGGGCGCGGCGGCGCGGGAGGGAGCGCAGCATTCCGAGGGCGACTTGCCAAATGTGGTCCGTGCTGTCGCTGGGGACATCGAGGGTGCGCCGCACTTTCCGCAGGGCTTGTTCCGTGGAACCTGTGTGACTTTCGCGCTGAGCTCGCCGCAAAGAAGGTGGGCGTGTGTCCACGTAGCGCACATGAACTTCCAAGGTCGAGGCGTGCAGCCCGTGGCCGCGCAACTTGAAGAGTGCGCGATCGATGAGGTAGGCGAGCATGGCTTCGATACGGCGGCGCGAACCTTCCTCGGGTTCAAAAGTGCTGTCGCGGCGGATCGACTTGGGCGTTCGAAGTTGCAACGTACCGTGCTGGTCCGCAAACCAAGTGGCCTCGACTTGATCAGGGTCGATGCCATGGGCACGATCGTGGATCAAGAGCCCGAGCTTGCCAAAGGAGGCGAATAAGACTTCACGCGAAACACGCCGCAAATCGCCCGCCGTGCGAATTGCAAAGCGCTCGAGCAAGCGGCGCGTGCGGTGACCTACACCGGGAAGTTGCTCGACGGGCAAGTCGGCAAGGAAAACGGCTTCATAACCGGGCCAAATCTCCGCAACGCCACGCGGCTTGGCGAGTTTGCCTGCTAGCCGCGCCAGAGTAATGTTGGTCGAGATCCCGATCGTGACAGGCAATCTTACCTCGTCGAAGATCTCGCGCTGCAGACGCAGACCAAGGTCAAAGGCGGACCCAAAGAGCCGTGTCGTTCCCGTCAGATCAACGAGTAGGTCGTCGATCGAGGCAATCTGAACTCGCGGTGTGTAACGCATCACGAGTTGCGTCATCTGTTCGCGCAGCCTGTTGGCGGCTTGCGAATCACCACGCCTAAAAATTGCGTGGGGGCAAAGCCTGTGCGCTTCAGCCAATCGCATTCCCGGATGAATACCGAAAGCGCGTGCTTCATAAGAAGACGTCATCACCAAATTGCGTTCGTCGGGCATGCCGCCGATGACGAGTGGCTTGCCGCGCAGTTCGGGATGCAGGGCGCATTCAACCGAGGCCAAGAAAGCATCCACATCGAGGTGTAAGATGCGGCGCGTCCGCACGGGCAACCTTCGATCGCGGTGGGCTTTGTTTTGGGGGCTGGTCATTGGGCGGCGCGAACCCTAACAAAACGCGAACTCGCGTACTTCTATCATGTGCACTTTAAGCTGGATAGAGCTCACAATCGGGCGGATCGGTTGATATCCCAAGGGATCCGCCAGATGGACTTACTGTCGCCCTAAATGACGCCTTAGAAGAGATTTAGGCAATTCACCCCATTTCACAGGCTGAATGCGACCTATGCAATGACCGCAGGTAGCAACGGTCTCTCCTAGCTACTCTCGGGAAGTATGAGGCTATTTGGAGTCGGTACTGGTCCGGTCAGAAGTCCTAGCTTTTGACCGGACCTTTCAGTGCCCAGGGGCAGTCAATGGGGCGAGTCCGGGGCCAATTGCCACGTGCCAAAGTGCTCTGCTCCGCCCGCGTTGACCGCGATGATGTCCTCGATGCGAATGCCGAATTCGCCGTAGAGATAGACGCCGGGTTCGTTGCTGAGGGTCATGCCTTCGGTCAAGACAACGTCGCTTCCGGAATCGAAGTAGGGATCTTCGTGACCTTCCATACCAATGCCATGCCCGAGGCGGTGAGAGAAGGTGCTGTAGCCTTTGTTGAGTCCGAGTTGTTCGAGAAAGCGGCGCGCAGCAAGGTCTACGTCGCCGGCGCGCACGCCGGGACGGATCGCGTCGAAGGCAGCTTGCTGCGAGTCGCGCACCGCATGCCAAATTTGCGATTGGCGTTCCGTCGGCTTGGCGCCAAAGGCCCAACTGCGTGTGTTGTCGCTTTGATAGCCGTGCAAGTCGCCGCCGGTGTCGATCAAAATGACGTCACCCTTGGCGAGCTCGATGTCGCGGTTCTCGCCGTGCGGGTAGGCAGCAGCGGCGCCGATTAGCGAGAGGTCCCAGTGCTTGGTCAAGCCGAGGCGAGTGTGCGCGCGCTTGACTATCCGACCGATCTCGCGGCCCGTCATTCCCGGGCGAAAGAGCTCTGCGGAAGCATTGATGGCTTGCAGCGTGAGCTCGTTGGCCTTGCGCAAGAGCGCCAACTCATGCTCATCCTTGCGGCCGCGCAAGTCGGTGATGATGGCGCGCGCTGCTGGAGCCAGGTCTTGCTTCATGGCTTTGGCAAGCTCGAATACGAAGCCGTAACGAATCGACGGCTCCATGCAAAGACGAGTGGCGCGCCGCCTCTGTAGCTCGCTTGCCAGCGGAGCGAAGGCGTACTCATGTTCGTCCCAGGTGACGACCTCGCCACCTGGGCCGCCTTCGCCCTGGATACGAAGTTTGGCCTTCTCCTCTTCAAAAGCAGGGCAAAGCCAAAAGTGCGAACCATCCGCCAAGACGATCATCGCAAACAATCGTTCCGAATGACCCCAATGAACGCCACTGAGGTATTCCATGGTTGCGCAGGGTTCAATCAGGATGGCTTCGTAGCTGGTTGCGCTTAGCAACTCACCTAATCGTTTGCGGCGCGCAGCGTGTTCGGCGGGGGAGATAGGGGCGATCTCCCCGCTTTGATCTGTGAGCGCAGCTAACTCCTCATCTATGCGCGTCTCGTATTCGATATCCTCCGTCGCAGCTGCGCAGGATCCGAGCATGGCGCTGGCGGCGAGGCCGGCGCTGGCAGAGATGACGGTACGACGCGACGGTCCCGGGCAGCTGTTTTCAGAACTCATTAGCTCAGGCTAATCGCAAAACGGCGTGAGTGCTAGCAGAGCCTCGCCAACTGGCCTACTGCGGCTTGGAAGTGGAAGCCCAATCCGTCTTGTTCTCGTTCCACCACTTGCGCCAAGCGCTTCCGCTGTAGCCCGGGGCGGCTCCGGTCAAGCGCGAGAGCGATCCGCGCGCCGCGCGCGACTCGCTGGAGTAGCTGTACTCTACGATTCCGGAAACACCCGCTTCCAAAACCTCGCCTTCGATCAGTACGTTGATCTGCGGATCGGCGACCGCTTGGAACGTGGCTACTTCGACATCGAAGTCTTGGATGTAAGCGCGTTGCTTGCCGTGAAAAATGTAGGCGTGAGAGACGCGTCCGTTGCCGCCACTACCGGCGGCTGCTGCAGTGGCGATGTAGTTCACGAGGGGCTCGACAGCGTCGGGATAGCCCATGTAGCCAAGAGCTTCCGCAGCTTGGGTGCGCACGCGAATGTTGTTGCTGCCCAAGGCACGCACGACAGGTGTGATCAGTTCCGCTTGTTCTGCGTTGCCAAGCGCTTGCGCGCTTTGGCGCCGGACGTCTGCGCTTGAGTCGAGAACGGAGTGTTGTAATAAGCGCTTGACGTCTTGACCGGGGAACAACCGACCGAGCGCGTGGCTACTGAAGGCGCGGCTACGCACGGAGAATGAACTCAAGCCTTCGAGCAGCTCCGCATGCACGGCTTCCGACTCTTCTTGTTTGCGCAATTCCTGAATGGCAATTTCGCGGGCGGAAATCGGTGCATTGGCAGACCAACGATACAGTTCCTTGCGCGCAGCCACTCGTTCATCCGCAGGAACATCAAGCGAAGGAATGGCGATCAATGTGCGACCGTGCAGGAACTCCAACGTGCCGTGATGGTGAGGCTCGCGCTCGAGGATCGAGTCAGCTTCCTTCAAAGCTTCGTTGACGAGCCCTTCGCCAACCATCCACTGAGCGAACTCCACACGCTTATTTAGATCGTCAGTATCGAGTGCCCACTTCGAGCGCTTCTTCATTTCGCGCATGACATCCGAGACTTTCGGAGCCCGTAAAATGGCGTCTTCCGAAAAGGCGTGCCAATTCCCGGAAGCGTTCTTCATCTCCCAGTGACTGTCGACGAAGCGAGCAACCGTCGTCACATTTCCACCTGCAGTGAAGTGCAAGATACGACGGGCGGATCGTTCATTCTGTGCCCCGGCGGGGGCCGCAATCGCTCCGATCAAGAGCAGCGTAGAAAGGATGTGGATGCGGGATGTTCTCGGTTGGAATCGCATAAAACGCTGGCTCCTCAAAAGAAATGCGGGCCGCAGGGAGGGACGGTCGGGTGCCGGGGACATCATAGGATAGCGAATTCCATGCCAGAGCCGGAAGACGGCGGTAGCGCCGTCTTCCGGCTCTGGGAGCCGAGCGGTGGCCGCACAGCCCAACTGTGCGGCATCGCGCGGACGCTCTGGGGTCAAGACGTGGAGCCAGCCTGCTCGCCCTCCGCGATCTCATCGGGTGCAAGGTAGAACAGGATGTCACCCTTGGACAGCTGCGTGTCATCTTGCAGGAACTTCAGATCGCCCGCGGCATTGTAAGCCAAGAGGGGGATTGCGCCCTCGATCAACTCGTTCAGTTGATCAACGCGAACGGTTTGATCGACTTCTGCGGTCGCGACGACGCGATCGTCTTCGAAAGAACGCGCAAGTTCCTCCCAAGAGATACGCTCTCCGCAGAGGTAAAGAGGCTCATCGGTGTTTTCGTTCTTCGGCGAATTTGACATGCGCAGTGTCCGCACGTTTTCGCGACCGAATTCCTCTGCATAGACCTGTACCGCCAAGCGGTTAATACTATCGCTTGGCGTTATGGCGATCATGTGCCCAATGGCGTGCAAATCGAGCCGCTCAATCTGAAGCGGATCGAGAGCGTTCGTACGCGATGCGTTGAGGCCCATCTCTCGTGCTTGCTCGACCTGATAAGAGCTTGTGTCGAGTAGCTGTACACGATAACCAGCACGGTCGAGTGCACGCCCCAAACCGCGCGCCACTTTGTTGGCGCCGATAAATAGAATTCCGTTGGCTTGATCTTCTAGCACCTTGAGCTTCTTGGCGACAAAGCGTGCCGTCGGTGCCTGAACGATCACGGTTCCAGCGATGACGGCGAAGGTCATGCTCATCACCATTCGCC
>JBLIOI010000090.1:0-19426 GCA_047639675.1 Planctomycetota bacterium
CCTGGAGCTTTTCCTTGAGTTTGAACCAGAGCGCGCGTTTGGTCGGTTTTGAGAGTGGCCCAAGCCTCAAAACTTTCCATAGCGGCCCCATCGCTCCAGGCCCACTGCTCGGCTTAACCCGCGGTCCAGTACTGCATAATGACCGCAGCCTGGTATTCAGCACACACTCTCGACCGACCCGCTGGGAAATTTTGGAGAGAATCGCTGGCCGTGGCGGCTGGAAAATCGGCGCAGGGGGTCTATGTTGGATCTTGGCAATCTTTGCTGTGATCCGGACCTTCATTAATAAATGACAATCCTTTTCGTTTGCGCACTCATCCTGCTCTTCGTCGCCCCCTGGGGTCCGGGACAGCACCTTGAATTCTCCGAGAGGACGCTCAGACGCTCGGAACGTCTCCCGCGTGATGTAGAGAAACTCTTGCAAGAAGAGAAGGAAGCCTTTCAGTACGGATCCATCGCTGCGGACATCATCAACTTCAAGGCCTATGGCGGCGACTACAACCACTGCCACCGCTGGACGATCATCGATGAAATGCGAGAGATCGCCAGGACGCCCAAGCAAGAAGCCTTCATCTTTGGATACCTGGCTCACCTGTGTGCCGACACCGTCGCTCACAATCACTTCGTGCCCTATCACCTGTGCCGTTTTGCACGCACCAAGGGTCTCGGACATTTATATTGGGAGCTCTCTGCGGATCGATTCGTGTCCGAGTCACGCTGGAAAATCATTCCTAGACTCAAGACGATCGACGATGTAACTGAGCTCGATGACCTCGTCAATCGCACCGTTCCGCGCAAGGCACTTTCGATGGGCGCCAACAAGTTGATCTTTAACAATGTCCTGCTCGTGAGCGAACGCGACTCTTGGCGACGCATGATGTTGAAACTGCACCCCATCGAAAAGGTCCGGTTGGGAAAGGGCTTCTTGGCCAAATTCCAAAAGGCAGCCTGCGAGCGCATCACCCTGGCGATGAGCCCAGGCGGATTTGAACGGATCCGTTCTCTCGATCCAAACGGCAAGGTTGCGCAGAAACAAGCCTTTGCACTGCGCAAGAAGATCGTCACGCGCTGGGCACCCGGCCGCATGCGACAACAGGAGTCCACCGAACTGGCCAAGCCCTTCCTCGAAGGAATGGGCTTGCCAGAATGTTAGGGCTACTTGATCCGCAGCTTCACTTTGCGTTCCGCCCGCCCACTCAAGGACAGGTTCTTGTGAGTCTCTCGACCGTCATCTAACTCTGCCCTGACGCGGTACTTACCCTGCGGCAATGGGCCGACGCGCTGCTCCAAAGAAGAGAAGCCCGTACCGTAGTCCATCATGTCCGCGAGGCTCTTGGCGCCCACCATCTCGTGGCCGTCAGCGTTAAGTACACTCAAGCGTGCGTTTACCTCGCCGCCGCTCTTATCGGTCACGCTCACGATCAGCACCGTGCCTTCATCGATGACTAGCTGAACCTTGGGGTTAGCGCCTTCGCCCACATTCGCCGGGACACTTGCCACGCTCACCAGACCACCCTTCTTCGCGCTAACGGTGTAGCTCCCTTCTGCAAGTCCGCCGTATTGGAACTTTCCGCCAGCATCCGTTGTCACGAAGGAGATCTTGTCGAGAAGTCTGCCTTCCCCATCGCGAACAAACACCGCAGCTCCAGCGATGGGCTTCTGGTCGCCATCGATGACACTTCCCCCGAGTTCATAGGGCTTCTTCAAACGGAAATTGACGCCTGTAACGACTTCACCATCGCCAACTTCGATATTGCCCAAGACAACCCGGCCCACGGCACTGTCGTCTCCAAGCATGCCGCCCAAGGTCGCGCCGCCTGCGCTCACCACGTACTTGCCAGGCGCCAAGTAGAGAATCTCATAGGTACCGTCCTCTTCGGTGGCGAGCTCGGAGTAGTGTCCTCCGAGCAACGTTCCAAAGTTTGCGCCACCATCCCGGCGCAACGAAACCCGGCAGTTGCCTGCGGGCTTGCCATCGAGACCGGTCACTCGCCCCGAGATACCGCCACCGGGAAGTTCGAGCGTTAGGTTTTGCGACTCCGCATCCTCGGGTACTTCGACCTGTTGCTCGACCGTGTTTTGCTGACCGGTGCTTACCTGGTTCTGGATGCTGACCAGGTAGTGGCCACGCTTGTCCAGCGTCAGATGGAAGCGTCCCTCATCATCACAGGCACTCATCTTTATACTACTGATCCCTTCCGCCCCATCCGGCAAGAAACTGATGAGCGCACCGCCGACCATTTCCCCGCCGTGCATAACCACACCAAAGACCTCGATCGGATCCTCCGGCGGCGCTCCGAGATGGACAACTGTCTCTTCTCCATCTTTGATTTCGACCGACGCCATCTTGAGTCCCGCAAGCATGTCCTTGGTCTCCTCGATTTCTTCCGCCTCGGCCTCACCCGTCATGGGATTGGCCATCGAAACAACCTGCCATGTGCCCGGCTCCAAGTTCTCAACACGGAACTCACCGAGGCTGCCCGAAGTCATGATGTGTTGGACTGAGTAGGACGGAAGCAGTTGCGCGATCACCATTCGCCCCTCCGCTGGCTCACCGTCATCGTCGTAGACGTCGCCGGATAGAATCCCTCCGGTGCGTAGCGTCAGTCGTAGATCTGGAACCGTTTCGCCGGAGATCAACTCCAGTCCAAGCGCCGCGCTTCCCGCGAAGCCCTCCGCCTTGCCAAGGATTGAGGCCGAGCCGGGCTCCAGGCCCTCCAAGATGAATTCACCTTCAAGATCCGTCGTTGTGCTCGGAGGAGTTCCCCCGCTGCTGCCCTCCATGATTTTGGCAAGGTTCCTTGCCAGGGAGACCTTGGCACCGGACACGGGGTTTCCGAAGGAGTCGACGACGATCCCGCTCGCTGAGGCGGAGAGCACCAAATCAAACACAGGTAGCTCAGCACCTTCCGCTTGGGGAATTTCGACGACGATGGTTGCGGAGGGTGCGAAGCCTTCTGCGCCCACTCTGACCTCCCAAGTCCCAGTGCCCACAGCGGGTACGCGAAAGCCGCCATCTTCTTCCGGCGCGTCGAACTTCTCGTCCATGCGGGTCGCGCCCATCCCCATCATTCCTCCACTGTCCTTGAGCGTCAAACTCACCTCAAACTTGCCGATCTCGGCTTCCTGCTCGTTGACCACCAGCCCCATCAAGGGGGTCAAACCCTCAAGCTTCAGCGTGACCCCTTCTTGACCGGCGGCGACGTTTGCTTGACGCGCACTCCATTCGCCTTGGTGCGGGCCTTCCTCATTGCTCCCCTGCGCGAGTACGACGAAGGGTCCATCGCCAAGCCCTAGGGCAAAAAACCTGCCCTCCTCATCGGTCTCCACAGATACGACTGTGAACATTTCCGGCGCCATGCCCATCATCTGCATGTTGACCTTCGTGATGTCCAGCTTGGTATTGACTTCAACTCCCGCTGCCAGCGTCCCGTCCGGGTAGGTCACGGTTCCTTTGATGAACTGACCTTGTTCAATTTCGAACTGAAGACCTTCAAGGACTTGGCCGTCGCGCAACTTATCCTCGAGTCGCATCGCGCCCGGCAATAGCCCGCTAGGACTGGATGACAGCTGAACGATTTGCCCAACCAAGACGTTCTTCAGCTCAAAAGCGCCGTCCGAGTCGGTGGTGGAAGAGCGCAGTGTTCCAACCGCCTCACTGACTTGGCCCGGAAGACTGACCGAGACTTCCTCATCCGCGATTCCTTCACCATCGCCGTCCAGCAAGCGTCCACGTATCGTCGCGCCACGTTGCATGCGTACGTCGAGCTCAAGGTGCTCTCCAGCTTCGAGCTTCAGACCGAAATTCAGGCTAGTGGCAAGCAACTCATGATGAGTGACGATTCCGCGTCCCCGATTGGGAGCGACTCCGCGAAACTCGAAGTTACCTTCACTGTCTGTCTTGACTTCATGGCCGTAGTAGCCCTCGCGGAGTTCAAACGCATCAAAACCGCCTCCGATATCCACCATCAGTTCAAGGTCTACATCGGCACTGCTGATTGGCTCATCGTTATTGGGTGTCATCACCCGACCAGTAATTCGCCCGCCCACGACGCCGGTCAAGACCAGGTCGTCCTCCCCGGCGGGAAGCGAGATCGAAGTAGAGCCCAGCGAATAGACGTAGTGTCCGGAGAGCGCTAAGTGAGCGACGCTCCTATCCCCTGGCAATGAGATCCGAAAGGAGCCGTCCTTCTCGACCACCGCCCAGTCGTAGAGATGATCCTCGTCGACGGTCGAGTCCCACACGGCGGAGGCAATGCCACCATCGGACCCGTAGAGTCGTCGTGCGCTGTACTCATCATCGAGGCTCAGTACATGCAACTCCTCGTCAGTGGGGAGCGGAGTGCCGAAGGCGACTCGGCCTGTCACCCACTGCTTGTCGGCCTCGGCCTGACGACCCTCTTCCGCCTCCTCCTCAAGAGTCACGTCGACTCTTTGGGTCTCGTCCGCAGCCGAAACCAGCCCCGTTTCACCGGAACGTCCCTCCGCTTCCGGAAGTTGCGTGTCTCCAGTCTCCGTTTCCGTTGCAAGCGTGTCGCTGGGCGAAACGGAGCTCTCGCCTAGGCCCTCGGAGCCGCCACCGAGGAATAGGTAGCCACCGAGGCCCATAATGATTACGGCGAGTGTGACTAAGCTAGCAGTCGATTTACTTGATGACATCAACGGGCTCCAAGAGCTTATCCGGGGGATCAGAGAGGGGATGCGTCATGGCCAACAGGCCAAACGAGCTTAGCCCTACGGCCCTTCTGGGCAAAGATTCGAGCCCCCCGGGAAAAAAAGTGCAATACGAACGCTTGTCCCACTGGAATTCTGGGGGGGAGTCCCGAATCATGCACGGCTGTGCAAGTCCTCCTCGCTCAATCTCCCTTTCGCGACACATTCGGCTACTCGATGCCGCCGCCCGGTCTGTTACGCCTCGGTGGCGAACTCCTCCGACGCGGCATCGATGTGGAACTCGAGGATTTAGCCTTCCGCCAAGCCCGTGGAGAATTGGCCAACGGTAGCCTGATGTCTGAGAGCGCCGCACGAATTCTTCTACGCCGCGGTGAGCACGAAGTCATCGGCCTCTCGATCATGGGCGCGACCCTCCCCGCCGCACTTGAAATCACGAGGCGGCTGCGCGAGTTGCGACCGGAAGTAAAACTCTTGATCGGCGGCCCAGGGACAACCGGTTGCGCAGAGATCATCCTGGCGCGCTTCCCGTGGATCGATGCGGTGGTGCAAGGTGAAGCGGAACACACCCTGCCCGAACTGCTGGGGCGCTACGACGAAGGCCACAGCCCCGCCGGTGTTACGGGAGTGAGTTGGCGCGATGACAAAGATGTCATCCATCACGAAGCTGCGCGCGAGATGATTGCGGACTTGGAGGAACTGGCTCCCTACGCTTGGGATTTATTGCCTCCATTTATTGAGTACAAACGCATCAGCGGCGAAAGCGAGGGTTTGACTCCCATCGACTCGGGACGCGGCTGCGTCTACGACTGCAGCTTCTGCACGATTGGCCGCTACTGGTCTCGCCGTTCACGAACGCTACCAGCCCAGCGCCTGGTCGACGAGGTGCACGCCCTCGAACACATCGAAGGTGCCCGCAACGCCTACCTGTGCCATGACATCTTTGGTGCGGACCACGCCCACGCCGTCGCCTTTTGCGAAGGCATGATCGAACGCGGGGTGCGCGCTTGGGAGTGTCGCGCGCGGGTGGACCACTTGGACGAGGAACTCGTTCAACTCATGGGACGAGCGGGCTGCTATCGCGTCTTGCTCGGTGTCGAATCAGCGGCGCCCAAGGTTCGCGCCTTGGCCAATAAGAGTCAGAAAGAGGATCTGGACGTCCTGTCCGTTGTTGAACGTTGCAACCGAGCGGGCATTCGCCCGATCTTGTCCTTGATCCTGGGACTCCCTGGCGAAGGTCCAGAAGAGTTAGAGGAGAGCCTTGCCCTGGTAGCACAAGCGGTGCTCATCACAGATGCGTTGATCTCGCTGCACCTGCCCAATCCGCAACCGGGGTGTGGGTTGCATGAAAGCCATGGAGAGACAGCGAGACCAATCGAGGGCATCCCGCCGGACATGGCTTTTGGTTGCGGGGAGAGCGCTCCCGAGAAAGCTCTGATCGCCGCCCATCCGGACCTATTCAGCACATGGGCGCTCTTGGGCGAAGATGATGACCGGCAGCGGTACCTGGCACGCATCGCTAAGCACCTGCCCGAACTTCTGCAACGCTTCCCCCGCACCTGGGAGCTCTTACGCCGCGCACGAGGCGAAACTCACCTGCAACTGTTCGACGCTTGGCGCGACTCGCAACGTGACTTTGGTGTCTTCGCACGTGGATCAGAAGATGCACTCGTGGCCGATGCTTTGAAGTGGGAAGAGGCCATTCTGAGCCTCGATGGAGTCGCTCTAGATGACGAAACCGCCGAAGGTAAGTTCGTAGAAAGCCGGGCGCGCCTGGTCCATCTCCGTCACGACCTACCAAAGGTTGCGCGGAACTTGGCAGACGGCAGCCATTCGCAGGCGGCTGAAATCTCCCCCACAACCTTGGCAATCACAGTCTCTCCCCAGGGCGTGCGCACCGATCGCATCGGCGCAGACGTCACGCACATACTTGAGCTACTGCACAAGTCCCGCTGCTTGAGTGAGCTTGAGGCCCTCCATCCCGGTATTCACTCCGCCTTGGAAGTCCTAAATCGTTCCGGCCTCGTCCGCTTCACTCGTGAAAACAACGCGCCCCCCTCAGCAAGATGATGCAATCAAGCGAGTTCCCAATCACGTTGATCTTCCCGCCTCAGGCTCATTATACGCAGCCCTATTTGGCCTTGCCATGCCTCAAGGCTTGGTTGCAAGAGCACGGCTTCCACGACGTGGATTTGATGGACTTATCTGTTGAGTCCTACGAGCACTTCCTCTCGCCCGGCTACCTTGAGCGCGCAACTCTGCGCGCTCAGGAGCGCCTAGAATTGGACCAGTTCGAACAACTCGCCGAGCTACCCTTCGAGCAGATGGCCGCCTACCGTGCCGCCGTAGAAACACGTGTTTCATCCGAGAAGGTCATCGCGCGTATTGAAGCCGCCAAGAGGGTTCTGCGCGGCGAAAACTTTTATGACGCCAAGGAGTACCTGCCAGCAGTACGAACGATTTCGCACGCCCTTCGAATCGTCTCGAGCGCTCACTTTCCAAGCGCTTTGACGCCCCACAACTTCACGATGCGCTACGCCATCGATCGCTCCGCGGAAGTTTTGGAAGCAACGGTGGATGAAGGCGAGAACCCCTACATCGCCTACTTTCGTACGGAAGTCATGCCACGGCTCATCGCTCGCAGGCCACGAATTGTGGGTTTGAGCGTGATCTACGGGAGTCAGCTGATTCCCGCCCTGACTTTGGGCCGCATGATTCGTGAAGAACTTCCCGACTGCCACGTGACTGCCGGAGGCGGTTTCTTGGCTTACATCGGCGAGAAGTTAATGGCTGCGCCGGGCATCGAAGCCTGCCTCGATTCCATTGTCGAACACGAGGGTGAACGCCCAATTGAGCAACTCGCCTGCGCATTGCGCGATGGGACCTCCCTGGACGATGTCGGCTCTCTGACCTGGGTAAGGCGCGACGCGAACGGACAAGAAGTCGTCACCAATTTGCGAGGTCATCCGGTGCCCCTCGACCAAGCACCGATACCCGAATTCGACGGGTTGCCCTTCGACCTCTACCTCTCAGCAGAGGTCGTAATCCCCTACGACATCAACCGCGGATGCTACTTCAGTGAGTGCACTTTCTGCACGCTACCGACGGTCATCGGCCCGGGCTTTCGTGCCCGCAAGGTGACGCCGATAGTCGATCATTTATTAGCACTGAAGGAGAAGTACAATTGCCGCCACTTCTACTTCATCACGGACTGCATGCCGCCCGCCACCATGCGCGAGCTACCGAAGGAGCTCATCGCCCGCGAAGCGAACATCGTTTGGTCCTGTGATGCCAAGGTCGAACGCCGCTCTTATTTAGACGGTGGAGCGGAGCGCTTGTTCGAGTCGGGTTGCCGAAAGCTCCTATTTGGCTTTGAGTCTGTCACGCCACGCATCTTGCAAATGATGGAGAAGGGCCAAACCACGGAAGACGTCACCTACGTTTCCAAGACATGCCACGATGCAGGCATCAGCGTGACCTGGTATGCGATGATCGGATTCCCTTCGGAGACGCGTAAGGAGGCCCTAGAAACCCTCGATTTCATTGAGCAGCACGCGGGCATCGTTCAGGAGGTCAGTATGCAGACCTTCCACATCGACGAGATCGCCGAAATTTTCCGCTGCCCTGAACGCTTCGATATCACGGTCCATAGTGACCCGAAAGCGGACTTACAGCTGTATCACGAGTACTCCGTTCCAACGGGTATGAGCCAGGACGAAACGTCAAGGATGCACTCGGAAGTGCGCGGGCGACTGCGTAGTAGCCTGCCGCTCTTCAGTGGAGAGAACATCGTCTACTTCATGCAGAAGAGTCATTACTTTTTGCATCTTGCCAAGGGTACGACTCCCGGCGAGTTTGAAGAGGCTTGCCGCGCGCGTAATCGAGAACGCGAAGAGCGTGGCGCCCACCCGCAACTTGCGGTCGGCGATGACCTGCAACAGACAAGTCTGCGCTTCAGCCACACAGAGACCCTGCGCACCCTGCGTTCGCGCCTGGCACTTGCCACCCGGCCTGAAAACCAAACGGGGACCTTCGATGCACATGCCGCGGCGATTGCGGCACGCGAACTCGAAGCCTTGCAGCCGGCGGAGCGCGTACTCGTTTATGTGGGCGACGAAGCCGAGTTCGTCGAACTCCGGCAAGATGGAGCGCAGGCTCTGGACGTTTGGCGAAGCGCAGGTAGCCTCGAAATGTTGCGCAGCTCGATCGATGCTGATTTGCCAGAAGGAAGGCAGGCGCGCGCGAATTTGGACGAATTTGCCACAGAATTGCACCGCTTAGGCGTCCTCCGGATTCGCTAGACAATCGAGGCTTGACGATCGAGCAAGATCAGGCGACCCTGGATGGGTCGTCGAGCTTACCCCTCGGCAATAACTCGTGAGAAACTAATGAAGAAGGAAACACCTCAATCCACCCCGCATCCCGAGTCAAAGCGTAAGAAGAGCGAATCGCCTGTCTTGCCCAACAAGACCAAGGGCTTGGACTTTGCGAAGCTCGACCTGACCGTCGAACGTGTCGATGAGCGCCTCAGCCCCAGCGAGACGAATATTTTCGACAAGTAGCGGGCAATTGAAAAGAAACTCGGCCTAGACCCGTAGTCGGCCTGGTCTACGGAGCCGTCAAATTCATGAACCTGAAATCTATCGCCCTACTCTTAGGGCTCGTCGCAGCCATTGCGATCGCTCTTGTCTTTTTTGGCAGCGGTGACGATCTCGCACTGCGAAACGCTAAATCCGAGGGATTGACGCCAAGCGTCGAAACCTCCGCTCTCCTGCCCAACTCGCCGCGCGATACGGAGCTGGCAACGCCTGTCGTAGCAGATAGGGAGGAGGATGGCCGCAAAGAGGTAGCCCGCAAAGCGACGAAGGGAGAGAAGCGAGCTAAAAAGAAAGCCGAGGAGACGGCGCGGAAGGAAGCAGGCCCCGCTCTAAGCGGCACGGTCATCGGATCCGATGGTTCTCCCATTCGCAGTGCCGAGATCAAGGTCGAAGGCAACCTCGGAAAAGTCGGGAGTCTGTTTGGAAATGCGCTCAAGCTCACAGAGGAAACGACTAGCGACCAACAGGGGCGCTTCACTGTTCCGCGTGGAATATGGCCGATCAAGGAACTGTCGGTCGAACTCAGAGCACGCGGCTTTTTGGTCGGACGCGAGCTGCGCACACCCGAAAATGACTCAGGCGATTCTAGCCTCGGTGAGTTCACGTTGGATCGTGGCGTTGTACTCGGTGGCCAAGTCGTTGACTCGAGCGGCGAGCCCATCGAAGGCGCAACGATTTGGAGAACATCCTTGGACGATGACGGTGCCATGGACGGCATCACGAAATTTACCCGTCAATTCGGTGGTGCCAACAGCAGCACAGCAAAGAGCAAAGCAGACGGCAGCTTCGAACTGCTCTACGAGGAGAGCGGTGGTTACATGCTCGTGGCAGAACACGACAGCTACCCAAAGACCCGCCAACGGGGTGATGCCCCACTGCTTGGGGGCGAGGATCTCAGCATCATCTTGCGCATGGCACCCACTGCCTCGATCAGCGGACGCCTGGTTGGCTATCCCACTGGCCGTAAGGGCGTAACCATTCGCGCTGCCCTACTCGATCCTCAAAAGGACGGACAAGCGGCACTCTCGGGTGTATTCGATTCCATGGGCTTCGACGACGCTCAAACCGCGAAGGTCATGCCCAGTGGTGAGTTCAAGATCGAGGGCTTGCTCGTCGCACGCAAGTACGCCATTCGTGCCACCATCCAAAATGGCTTCATGGCTCGCACCAATTGCAGCGAGACCAAAGAAGTCAGCTCGGGAGCCGCGAGCTTAGATATCGAGCTCGAATGGGAGGCTGGCGCAAGCTTGACCTTCGAGGTCCAGGAAGAGGGCACAAATAAGGCCCTGATTGGTGTCACTGCGCGCCATCGCTGGCAGGACAGCAAGAGCGGGGTGTTTGCTAGTGCCGCTCAGAAGGCTGAGTTCGATGGAAGCCATGTGTACATCGACGAATTGCGCCCTTCGCCCTCCCCCGGCAGTTTGGAGATCTCGGTACTTGTCGAGGGCTACAGCCAATACCGCCAAAGAGACATCCTGGTAGCAGAGGATCAGAAAGTTGATCTGGGAGTCGTCTACCTACAGAAGGCCCCCATCCTTCGCGTCCAAGTCACCGATTCCGATAGTGGCAAGCCGCTCAAGAGAGTGCGCGTCCTTTTGCGTCCACAGTCAAGCGACGATGAGGGCGCAATGATGCTCATGAACGGCGAGCACGCGACGGCGCGCACGGACAGTGACGGCTGGTGCGAACTGCCCGCCTGCTCGACAGAACTTGGAACGCTATTCGTCAAGAAGGGCGGCTACGCTGCGTTCGAGCGCAAAGACGTCTTGATGCCCACCGGGGGGCTCAGCGAGGAATTCGTTCGTCTATTCGATGGCGGTAAGATCGAAGTGCTCGTAGTCACGAACCACAACGAACCGGCGCCAAAAATCCGCGTCGATCATGTTCGGCCCGATAACAGCAAAGAGCGCCATGAAACCAGCTCCAAAGGCATTGTCCGACTAACGGACCTTGAAGCTGGCGAGCATAAGTTCGCCGCCTCGCGCTCGGGCAGTAATAATCGCCGTGGCGGTCGCGGCGGGCAGTTCAGCGCCAACGGCGGTGAACAGACCGATACCCGAGATTGGCATTCAGTCCTGATCAGCAATGGCGGTGAAGGGTCGGTCAAAATCGAACTCGCGCCGACTGCAACGATCGAAGGAGTCGTGATGCGCAACGGCCTGCCCTTTGGCCAGGCGAGCGTCATGCTGCTTGAAGGCGAAGAAGGCAGCGCCGCCGATGAGCTATCCGCCCGTGTCAAGGAGCGCATGTCCAAGCTCATGCCCAATCAACGCGACTCATCCACGCGAACAGACGCCAGCGGACATTTCCAGCTTGAGGACGCCCCGCTCGGCAAGCATCGCATTCGCGTCGCCCGTACGGATGGCTCGCCCTCGCACATCACTGCTGTCAATCTGCGCGAAGGTATCAACCGCATCGAAATCGACTTGCCTAGCGCGGCCGTCGAGGGCCGTGTCGTTGACTCGGAAGGCAACCCGGTCGAAGGCGCCAACGTGGAAGCCCTCCCCATGGCTAGCGGAGATGATGCCCAAGCCCTCGCCAAGGCCGAGATGTCCATGTCACTCTTTGGCGGTAACATCACCACCGGCGTTCTCACTCGGTACGACGGGAGCTTTCGTATCGATGGCGTCCCCACCGACAGACCATTGATGGTGCGCGTGCGCGCCGCCGGTTTCTCGCGTATGAATTCGGAGGAGTTCACGGTCAAGGAACGCGATACCCAACACGGTATCGAAATCGTCCTAGCCGCCAGCGGATCCGTCCTGATTAGGGATGACAATGGTGGCGCTATGTTCAGTTCGGTTCGGCTTGAATTCGAAGGGGAAGGAGAGAACTTACCTGGCCCCAAGATGGCCTTCCTCCAAAATGGAAAGGCCATCGTTCGCGAATTAGAGCCCGGGACCTGGCGCGTCTTCTTGTCAACGGATAAGGAGAGTTTCGAGCTCGTCGAAATCCGCCAAGGCGAGCAATCGGAAGTTTCGCTGACTGACTAGCTCGGTTGCTTAACTACGCGCAAGTAAGGCTTTTGCTCATCCCAGCCTGCCGGGAACAGCTTCTTCGCGTCTTCATTACTCAATGTCGGAACGATGATCACATCATCACCATCCTTCCAATTGACGGGCGTCGCCACCTTGTGAGCGTCGGTCAACTGCATCGAGGCTAGCACACGCTCCACCTCGTCGAAGTTGCGGCCCGCGCTCGCGGGATAGGTGAAGATCAAGCGCACTTTCTTATTGGGATCGATAATGAACACCGAGCGCACTGTGAGAGTGTCGTGAGCATTCGGGTGGATCATGTCGTAGAGATTAGAGACCTTGCGGTCCGCGTCCCCCAGCAAGGGAAAGTTGAGAGCAACGCCTTGAGTCTCTTCAATGTCCGCGGACCAACCCTTGTGGTCCTCGACTCCGTCGACGCTAAGACCGATGATCTTGCAGTTGCGCTTGGCGAACTGCGCTTTGAGCTTACTCGCCGCTCCGAGTTCGGTGGTGCAAACCGGCGTGTAGTCCTTCGGGTGCGAAAATAAGATGCACCAACTGTCTCCGATCCACTCATGAAAGTTGATCGAACCGTCGGTGGAGTCCTGGGTAAAATCGGGTGCGGTATCGCCGAGTCGGAGTGTCATTGCGCTTGCGGTGGGTTTTGTGATTGGGAAGGGGAATTCAATGAGTCTCTTCGCCCGTGTCGTCAGGGTCATATCCACGACGAATCTTCTCCATCCGCTCAATGTGCGTATGGGTCATGCGGACAATCGACTTTACAGAACTGAAGATGATCGCAACAACGATCACCCACGCGATCCATGGTAGTCGAACCAAGATATCTTTCAGAGTTTCCATGGCGCGCAGTTTCGCCCGCGAGCCAGTAATATTCCCGTTTGAAGTCCAGGTTCTCTGAATAGTGCCCTACTGAAGAGCCTCTGACCACTCGACGGTCGCCTTCCGCCGATCCTCGACGCTGCCATCCGGATCGTAGCCTAGATCAAAGCCAAACTGGCTGCTCAGGGCACCGATCGCCGCCCTGCGCGCCTCCAGATCCTCAGAATGCAGGAAGCGCACAAGCTCCAAGACCGCAGGCTCCTCCCCCAGGTGGAATCGTGCGCGGGTTGTTTGCACCAATAGGGCCATCGAGCTGCCCAGTTCGGCTGGGAATCTTCCGGTTGCTTGCAGGGTTAAGATACGACTCTCGAAACGCTGGACCGCAGACAGAGCCGCCCGGTCTCCGATTTTCTCCAGGGCCCAAGATGCCCACGTGGCAACATTGATAACCGGATCCCGCAGGGCAGATATCAACGAGGGAACTGCATCGGTACTTCCAATGATTCCAAGCAGTTCGCAGATTTTGGCGCGCTTGGCGGCAAAGCCTGCGGGAAATTTCAAACCCTTGACCAGCATCGCAACCGCTTCTTCGCCACCATCCAAGAGTTGTGCACTGAGCTGGGCGTCTATGGCGGCATCGTCGGAACCGAGATTGCCAACGGCATTCCACATGGCAGCTTCGAGCTGGCGATCAACTTCTCGTGGCGTTCGCATCAGGTGACCGGCGCCACGCATTGCCCAATAGGCACGTAAGTCTGAGATGGCCTCGAGTCGCTCCGGACGTGGGGCGAAGGTGTCATAACCCATGTGCAAACCAGTGACTTCGAACAGCGCCTCGAAGAAACTCTCACGGATCAAGTCGTCGTGTTCATCCAAGCCGTCCATCAAGAGCGGAACGGCATCGCGGTCGCCGAGATAAGCCATGGCGCTGGCCAAGTCACGACGAGTTTCCGCGTAGATGAAGCGCGTGTAGGCCTTACCGATAGCGGGCAAAGCTTCTGTACGGCCCAAGCGAGCCATCGCAAATGCTGCGGCGCGCACGACGTCCGGATCATTATCCGCAAGCAAGCCTTCGATTTCTCTGGCACTCTCGGCCAGACCTAATTCGCCTAGGGTCTTGGCCGCACTTGCACGATCCAGTGCATTCTCGGCCGAGAGCGCCACAACTAAACGCGCTGCGAGCCCGGGGATCTCTGCGTCGCCGAACTGAATGAACAGGTCGCGAGCGTGCAGACGAGTGTAGAGCACTTCGCTCTCCAAACCCTCGACCAGCGCGGGGTGACAGATCTCGCCCATCGCCGCCAAGACCTTCATCGCTTGCTTCCAAGTCTTGTTATCCCAGGAGCCAATAGCCTCGACGACTTGCGGCACTGCGGGCAAGCCGATCTCAATCAGACGCTGGCGCGCCGTCCGGCCGGCCTCCGGGACTGGGAACTGAAAGAAACCAATGAGAGTCGCGATGTCTTCAGGTGTGTCTCCGGTCGGAATTTCGACCTCCACTACCCCGATCGGAGGATGGGCAAAGTCGACCAAGTTGGCCGGACTTGCAGCTTGCACATCAATGGATTCTGGCGTGATCACTTTCACTTCCGGGGAGGTCAGCACTTCCTTATCGGATGGCGAAACACCATCGAAGATGATCGACTTCGACTCCAAGCGCTTCGAGAGATCCGGGTGGTGGTCTTGGATTGGATAGTAAAGCTTGAAGTGCAACTCACAGTCCGCGCTGCCATTCGCGACTTTGATAGGAATGCGGTGCTCGACTGATTGCCCACTGGGGATTTGAGTATTGACTGGTAGGTGCAAGCCGTAGGGCCGCTTGTACGGATCGCGCAGCACCATTCTGGAGCGCGAGACTTCTTTGCCCGCCACGTCGCGAATCACGACCAAGGACTCCAGCGACCGTTGCTTGAGTTCTGTAGGGAAATTGTGGCCAGCGCCCTTATTCTCGATGGTCACGACCAATTCGTTTCCATCAACTCGCGCATCATAACTATAGGCCCGGCGCAATTGACTCTCTTCGCGACTGCCGGGGAATCTGTGTGAGCTAACGTAGCGTGCAGGTTCGCCGACGGCTACGGGACGCTTGACCGTGGGCATATGGCAATCGATACAGACCCTGTCGCTCCCCTTGCCCAGCGGACTGTTCGCCCACTGATAAGGCGTTCCGTGATTTCGGTGGCAGGAACCACAAGCCTGAACTTCGCCAACACGATCATCAAACACCGACTTGCACTCTGCTCCACCCATGAACTTTGAGTAGTCCGTTTCCGGTCGCCAGTGGCAAGTCATGCAAGTGTTGCCCTCTTCGAGATTGAAGTGACGACGCATTGGATTCATGCCGATTCCAGTCTCGAAGATCGGGCGCGGCGTGTGACAGATGATGCAGTCGCCGTGATCAAAACGCCCGGTCGCCAGTCGCACTTCCTCATCGGTGAAGGCGCGCCCGTGTGTGCTCATTTCGTGTTCCGCGTAAATCGCCGGGTGACACTTTGCGCAAAACACGCTACGCATGACTTCCTGCTCATGCAGCTGATCAGCGGCCGTGACCTCCGCGGTCTTCGTTACAGCGCTGTAATCGGGGGCGCTCTTGGGCGCCAAAAAAGCTCCCAAGAAACTGGAGATTAGAAAGGCAATCGCAAGCGAACTGAGTGCGGGGTGGCTTCGGTAGAAATGCATGATCGTCGTTACGGGGTCGGAGAGGGTACCGAGCAGTCGTTCCACCTCTATAGGTGGGCTAGCGGCAAGCTCCTACTGATTCATCTCTCGTAAAATGATGTCGATCAAACGACTGGTGCTGATGAATCCTGTACCCCAGGACTCGTACTCCGAAAAGAGGTCGGCTGCTTTGATTTCCTCGGCGCTCATTCCTTCGGTGGCGGCGGCCATGACGACCTCGCGCACATCGGACAAGACCTCGTGCAGTTTCTGAAGATCTGCACGGGAGGCCAGCTCGCCGTGGCCGGGGATGAACTGTGTATTTGCGTCGGTGGCTGCGAGCACGGTTTGGATATTCGCGAGATAGCCCGAGACCGTGCCGCCGCTGTCGATATCGATGAACGGGAAGCGTGCATTGAAGAACAAGTCGCCCATGTGCACGACGTTGGAGCTAGTGAAGAACACGACAGTATCTCCATCTGTGTGGCCGTGCGGAAGGTGCAAGAGCCGAATCTCTTCGCCGTTGAAGTGAACAGACATGCCCTCGGCGAAGGTCAACGTCGGAAGGCCAAGAGCTTCCATCCCTTGCATGAGCCGGCTGCGAACGTTTTCGTGAGCGATGATCGTGGCAACCTTGCCAAACTCCAGGTTGCCGCCCGTGTGATCGCCATGGTGGTGAGTGTTAATCAGGAAACGGGGCGCGCCAGAATCAAGGCCTGCCTCCTTCGCGATGCCATCGAGGGATGCCTGAATTTTCTCCGCCATGTTGGCGAACTGGTCGTCAATCAGGAGCACACCGTCGGGACCCGCCGACACGCCGAGGTTTCCGCCTTGGCCTATGACCATGTGGACGGGACCAGCAACATTCTGGGCCATCATCGCGGTGTCCTGGGCGGACTTGCTCTTCCAGGCAACCAGCAAGAGTGAAGTAAAGACGACGGGCAGAGCGAGGCGGAGGCGTTGAACTTGCATGCTTGCATGTGGAGATGGGGTCAGGCGAGGACGGAAAGCAAACCACGCAACCTCTATTCTCATCAAGCGATCTTTGGCTTCTACACGGCTATTCAGCCGGGAATCTTGTTGGAGTTAGGTTGCGGTCCTCAATGACAGCTGCGATCGGTGTCTGTTGTCGCTAGAATACTCGCCCCTACGCCCTCAACAACCCAGATAGAGAAATAGCCATGCTGCTCCCCTCCCGTACCCGAGCCTTGCTTTTGCCCCTCTTGCTTCTCGCTGGCGGCTGCGCTTCCACCGCAACCGAAGAGACCATCGACGCTGCGCCCGAGTCCACGCCTCCGGCCGAGATCGACCAGGACAAGGTTGATGACCTCACGCACAAGGTTGTGGTTGCGAAGGCTCAACTTGAAGTGGCTCACTTGGAGTTTGCCGCGTTCGAAATGCAACAGGCGATTAGCTTCAGCCACTCGCAAGAAGAACTGACGATGGCTCAGAACAAGCTCGCGGACTTCAAGCGTATCAAGCTTCCCAATCGCAAACTGAGTGCCGAACTCTCCTTGCAGTCGGCCACAGACTTTGCGGCAGAGGCCGCCGAGGAGCTCAAGCAACTTGAGATCATGTACAAGGATCAAGACCTGCATGAGATGACAGCCGAATATGTCATGAACCGTGGCCAACGGCGCGCCGATCGAGCCAACAAGCGCATTGATATTCAGAAGAAGGACTTCGATTCCCTCATGGGCCACGAGCTCCCTCTCGAATTGCAGATGCTCGAGATTGCCCTATCCAAGGCTCAAGAGAATCTTGAGAAGGCCAAGTCTGACGGCGAGATTGCACGCCGCGGCAAGGACATTAAGAACTTGGATGCGGAAGCCACAGTGGTTCGCGCTGAACGCGCGCTGGCCAAAGAGATGGAAGGTGACAAGGAATGAGCGCCCATAGATCGGTCGCTATGAGGCTGGTAGGGTTGGGTTTGGCCAGCTTAGTGCTTGCCGGCAACGCCTTAGCCCAGGAAGACACTTTCAAGAAGGAGGACGTCAGCCTGGCCATTCAAGACGGCCTGGCCTTCTTGCTCAATAGTCAAAACAAGGATGGCTCCTGGGGTGGAACGGTCAACGCGACCTTCACCAGCGGCTTTGCCAACCCGGCCACCTACCGCATGTGGCAAATCGGAACGACGGGCTTGTCGACGCGCACCATGCTTGAGAATGGCTCGACAAGAGAGCACGAAGCTGCCGCCGATAAGGGCCTCGATTTCCTCATTGAACACGCCAAGGCGGTACGCCCCGCAGGTTGGGACGTGGACAATAATTGGGCTCTCGTCTATGGGCTCGACTCCATCGCGCGTGCTTTGCAGCACCAGCGCTACCAGGATCACGAGAAGACTCCCGCCCTGCGCCAAGCCGGGCAGGTCATGATCGAAGGTTTGAAGAAGTACCAATCGCCGCGCGGCGGTTGGGGCTACTACTCAAGCGCTGCGGTCAAGTGGCAACCGGAATGGTGCACATCGTTTATGACGGGCGTTGGCGTCTTATCTTTGATCGAAGCCAAGGCCGCCGGGCTTGAGGTGGACGAAAAAATGTACCAGGCTGCGGTCAAGGCCTTGGAAGTCACGCGCCTCCCCACGGGGGCTTTCGAGTACGGCGTTAACGCAGTGCCCCGCAGGCTCAGCCTAGAGTCGATCAATCAGGTAAAGGGTTCCCTCGGGCGTATTCAGATCGGCCACTTGGCCCTGCGCCGCGCGGGCAAGGACATCACCGATGAAGACATCGAGTGGGGCCTTGAGCAGTTCGTCAAGCATCACAAATTCCTCGACTTGGCGCGCAACAAGCCTATCCCGCACGAGGCTTATTACGCTAACGCGGCCTACTTCTACCTATTTGCCCACTACTACGCTTCCCAGGTCTTGAAGGTCTTGCCCAAGGAAAAGCAAGCCAAATTTGCACCCCATATCCAGGCGGGCATTCTTGCCGCACACCAAAAGGACGGAGCCATGTGGGACTTCTGGATTGCGAATAGTACGAAGCCCTATGGCACTTCCTTCGGTGTGATGGGATTGGAAAACACGGTTGGAGATTGAAGCTCCTTCTTTGACTTCTTGATCGTTGCAAGACTCGTTCTCATTGCAAGCACCGGCGCCTTGTTCGGTGCTTGCGGAACGGGTGAGCTAGAGCCCGCGCAGCCCGTACGAGGTGTCGTCTTGATTGTGATCGACACCTTGCGTGCCGACCACGTGGGTGCCTCAGGCTCAACCCTCGAGCTCGCGCTGCGCGTCGATGCGCTGGCCCAGGAGTCGATCGTCTGCCGCAATGCGATTGCTGCCTCGAGTTGAACAAGCCCCTCGGTTGCGTCGGTGTTCACCGGCCAATACCCGACCTGCATCAATGTGCAGGGTCGCGAAGACACGCTTGAAGATGCCCTCGAAACACTCCCCGAGACCTTACAAGCCGCGGGCGTCCGAACCTTCGGTGTTTCCGCCAACCGCAACGCAGTTAGCCTCTTCGGCTCACGGCGAAGCGTCCCCACGGGCTACATTCCGGCAATCGGCTGCGCCGAACTCATTGTCCTCAAAGTTCTTGACCAGTAGCTGGGGCCAGTCATCAGACGATGGAATGGCGTCTTGAGTCAGCAAAACCAACAACTCGCCCGCCGACTGCGCCGCTCACTGGTTACGCGTATCCCCGTGATCTAATTCTTGCTGAGGGATGCGGCCCAGATGTAGGGGCA
>JBLIOI010000091.1:0-19405 GCA_047639675.1 Planctomycetota bacterium
GCCGATACAAGCGATGAGCGCCGAGTTGAATCAACGCGCCGCCAACCTGGGCCAAGTCTTCTGATTGCAGAGCTTCGTAGAGTGTGGAACTGTCGTTCGCATACCAAGTACTCTCCGCGTCGTACCACGCGGTCCACGACGCCTGATCCGCCGGAAAGTCTTTACCCGACATATGAGCTAAGCACCATTGAACCGTGCTAGCGAGAGCGCGATCCTCACTCTCAAGCATCGGGAGGAATAACGGAATGCTCTCCAAGTCATTCATTCGGCTCAACCCAACTGCTGCCACGCGAACCATCTTTGTATCCCGCGAGTACAGTTCAGCGCGCAGTAAATCCGCCAAGCCCTCGGGCAAGTTCTCGGTGCTCATTTCGGAGAGTTCGCCAAGAGTCTGGATCGCATCCAAGTCCAGTTCGGTATAGACCCCAACTAGATCCATGAGAACCGGGATCGCTCGCGAGGAGCCCGTCTTCCCAAGTGCTGAAACGGTGAGGCGCAAGACTTCGAGTCGAGCGCCGGCAAGTTGCTCTTCAAGTGCCCCGTATCCCTTAGCATCACTATCGAGGGCGCGCGCTAGAGCTGCAATCGTATGAGCTTGCAGCTGAGAGTTTCGGAACTGCAACGAGTCCACACCCGCCAGCACCTCGAACAAGCTCGGGATTGCCGGCGCACCGCCCACTTCACCGATCAACCGCAAGGCCTGTATCTTATGATCGAAGTGCTCTGAACGGCATTGATGAACTAACGCCTCCAGTTGATCCTCAACCGGCCAGTACCCGAGCGCGGCGTTGAGTATTCGCTGCTGAAGCCGAACAGACTTTGGATCCAGCACCTGCGGCTGTTCGTCATTGTTTGGATCCCCTTGAGGTTCCAAGATCCCACCACATAGCGCGCCGGCGACTACGAGAAGAGCGCTCCCGCCGAGATCATGAATGCTCTTGCCGAGCTCATCGATGTCGGCGTCGGAACCAGGCCCTTTGGCTGCTTTCTCAAGAATTTGCCACACCACCGCTTGGGTCTCTGCCTTTGAACTCACAACTGCAGAGCTCGCGCTACACATCGCAGGCAAGGGTTGCGCAAGGGCCAGCCCAAAGGCGGTTACGAAGAGCCCCATCGCGAGGCTCGTGCTTGTACCTCGTGAGCGCAGCGACCTTCCGGTCGCTGCGCCACTGATAGAATGAAGTGAATTGGTCGACATCATTGCACCGAGACTTCTCTCCACGAGACAACCGACCAAGTGCCAACGCTACTATTCGATGTTGGCAAACCGGGCAGCATAAGCTCGCCTGAAGCCACCCGATCGTCAAAGTTCACGGTCAGCTTCGAGTGCTCTCCATCGAAGTCGCGTTCGATCAAGACCTGGTTGCCTGCGGTCATATTGCCGTTGACAGTCACTGTTGCTGAACCGGAGTCCGACAGGTTTGTGTCGCGGAAGTCGTTCTCCGCAAACATGTACGCGTCCATCTGCTCAAGGGTGCCGTAGACAGGATCCCCGAAATAAATATCACCACTCTCCGGCTCGTCCTCGTCCTTAATCGCGATGAACGCAACTCCATCCTTGTCGGTGTCCTCATAGAGAACGTTATCCGAGAAGTAGATATTGCCCTTCACCACGAAGGTCACGCGAATGTCTTCGCTACCTGAGTTGTGCATCGCGAAGGAGAAGATCTTCTTGTTGTGCACCCAGAGGTTCCCGTCGATGTAGTACACGGCATCGTTGCCGCTAGCACCCGGAGCTCCACCCAATCCGGAGATTGTGATCTGCGTAGCCCGCTCCGCAATGATCGATGAGCTAGAGCTGACCGACTCGTAGGGATCCTCCAAAAAGTAATCGTCCTTGACCGTCCCGGAAGTGTCCGAGGAGCGGTCGGAAGGGTTCTTGCGAAAGATGTGCGCTGGACTGCTTTCCGGCAACTGGTACGCAGAACCGCCCAGGCTGTTCGACTCATAAGTAGCTCCCGCAAACATAGAGGCCACATCGAAGTCGTGATTCGTCGCGTAGTTCATTCCTGGAATGTCAGGGGTCGGCTGATCCACGCCTTCATCTCCCGCCATACCAGAGACGGTTCCCTCGGCTCGCGCGATTCCGGAAACTGTGGCACCTTCAGAGACGACGATGTTGCCGCCGCTGTAGATGTCCCCATTGATGGCATCTCCCTGAGTGCCCACACCACCAAACTCCAAGTCGTAGAGCGGATCCCCATCGCTGTTGCCAGCAAAGAGCGCATTGTCATAGATCCCTCCAATCGGAGCCAAGATCACCGCCTCGATGGCGCGCTCTTGTCCTTGGCTTGCGCCATGGGCTTTGATACGCACCGTTCCGTCCCCGTTGACAGCCATCTCTCCCCAGTGAGTACCGCTGGAGAAGTTGGGAGTGTCCTCCGAACCCCAAGTCGAAGTTCCAGCATCCTCCCAAGCATCGATTCCATTACGGTTGACGTCGAGAATGGCTTCACTGACTCCCGCTTCGGCCACATATAGAGAACGCATCTTCTCGACCGAAGCGCTGCCCTCCTTCTTGGATGAACCACTCATCGCCATCATCGCGGCTCCCATACCGGCAAGCGCCAGAGTCGCGAGGATTGCGATCAAAAGCGCCCCCCCGCGCCGCGACTGCCTACATTGCCTAATTCTAACTTGCTTCATTGTTCAGACCCCTCATTGTCGTAGCTCCGACTTTGATCCGGCGCACCGCCACGGTGAACCTCAGTTGAATCAATCGTCTTCGCTAATCGTGAGGCACGGAGTACCCCACGGTGTTCGAGACTCAGAGGCCAGCGATACGCAGGCCATCTACCGTGAGTCCTTTTCTATTTTCCAGTTTCGATCCGACTGACGCGTCGCCTAGTTCCTGAGCTGCACAGCGGTTTCAACCGTGCGAGTCATCGGGCGCTGGAGCTTGATATCGATCAGCTCGATCGTGAGCCGGATGGTTAGGGTGTTCGTGATCGGGTCGAGTTCGAAAGACAACCCGCGCTCGTCGACCATCCCATTTCCATTCTCATCTGCAAGGTCCGGAGTCTCGCCTTGCAAGTACTCCCGCACGTATCCGCCCCAGCGCACCGTTTGTTCGCTCGGGCCACCTTGATCGCGGATCAGGACGACGCGGCATTCGTCGATCAAGCCGTTGGAATTGTTGTCTACCCCGTCGTTTGCCTCGTCATAGATCAAGGCGATGCGTGAGTTCGTTCCCCAAGTCACGCCGCCCGCATAGCCTTCGTTTTGTTGGAAGTCGATCCATGCCTGTTCTCCGGCTGAAGATCCCGTTGGAACGAATAGATCAGCACCAGGCCCAGAAAGAGTTCCAGATCCCGCGTTCGAAATTTCAGAAACGATGCGATCTACCATGCGCTGAGCTCGAATTTCAGCACTGGAAGAAACGAGGTTCTGATTGAACGCACCGCCGCCCGTAAGCACGGTCGCACCGACCGCTCCCATCACGATCGCAAAAACAACCAGTGCGATCATGGTCTCAATCATTGTTATTCCTGCCCGAGAACCCAGGGATCTGACTAGCCGACTGCACTTCATCGCGCCACCAATACCGTCTCAAGATCCAAGCTTCGCGTGCCGCCGGCTCCGCTGCGCCACTCAATGCGGACTCGAACGGGCAGGACTTCGGCGTCAGCACTGTGATCGGCTGTATCGATTCCATTCAATCCATCGAGATCGCGTGGCATGCCAAGCGAAGGGTCGTCCACGTCCTCTCTCAGTTGCACGGCCCCGAGTACCGTAGTCGTTGGAAACTGAATCTGACCGCTCATGCCATCGATGTCGCCAGCGATGGGTGTCAGCCCAGTGACTGCAAAATTCGGGTTCGCCGAAAGCGCCCCGTAAGCAGACGGAACACTACTGCCTCGCACGGAGGCCGAGATGATTTCCATTTGTCTACGCGCCGCCTGGCTAGCCAATCCTGTTTCGCGGTTCACGTGACTGAGCGCCATAGAAGAGAGCATGGAAGCAGTGATACTCGACAGGGCGATGCCCAAAACGATCATTGCAACCGTCAGCTCGACTAAGGAGAACCCACCACGGGAGCCCGTGCGTCTACTCTGATCCCTCATCATTGTATTCTTGCTTTGCTGCATCCCACTTCTCCTAGGAAAGGCCATCAAGCCCTTGCCTGTGACGGTCCTCGGGGTGGAGATCAGAGCCCCAAAGCGCTTCCCAGACGCCCTCCACCCAAACGGTCCTCCCACGAGACCGGTCCTCCCCTATCGGAAGACTTGGGGGTCCACCCCCAATAGCAACTTCCTTTTTCCTCCCAGTATTTCAGTACCGATTGAGTGGAAAGAAGTTCCACATGAGCCCACGCCAAGGAACCGGCAAAACGCTCGAGGCCCCTGGTCAGCGGATCTCTGGAAGATACGAGCAGAGCGACGCCTACCCGATTGAGGCTGGCGTCGCTCTGTTCCCACACTCTTCTAGAGAATGACCCGCTCCCGGCGAGGAGCGCACTGGCAGTGTTACGTACATCGGCACTCGGATCAGAGAGGGCCAACTTAGCGACCAGTCCGGTGGTCGTCTCGTTCAAGCCGACGTAGGCGCTAAGCGCGTGTAGCGCCGCGACTCGCTCCTTAGGCTCATCCCAATTTCGGACGAGATGAGTCACCTGCGACAACGCTCACAAGAAGCTTGCGACTCTCTGACGTGTCGACGAAATGAAGCCCCGAGGCAGCTGCCGCTCGAACCTCACTCGTTCCACTCTAGCGTATAGTGAGGCAAGCTCGAAGGCCTCGGGCAATCCAGTGTTCCCGACCCCCTGCAACCAAGTGTGAAGATTGCCGGACGCGGCTGCCAGATCCTGAAGCCCCGCAAGCGTTTCGATTGCCAAGCTGCCGTCGACGAGCCCACCTCTGCCTGCCAGGACACCGAGTAAGAGTAAGCGACGCTCTTCCATTGCATTCCACTCTTCATCAGGCGAGAGAGCTGCCACGCAATCCACAACGGCTTCCACAAGTTGCTGGGATGGCTCATGATGTACAGGGACATTTTCTCCGAAGCTGGAGAAAGTAAGATACTCACGCAGGGAACGCTCCACGAGCGCGTGCTCCAGATCCGAACCCCCAGCATGGTATTCGACCCTCTGCAGGCCCGTGGCCTCCGCTTGTATACGCTCCCACTGAATTTGCTCGCCGGCGGGAGCCACGAAGCTGAAGCCTCCAAGAATTTGGCGGACACTGTTGCGCTGCATCGCAGTCATATCAAAAGGAAACCGATAGCCGAGTAGTTGGCCCTCTTCATTCATACGCATCCATGTAGGACTATTGTTGAGTGCGGAAGTGTCCGGAGTCCTCTTGCTTTGCTGTCCTAGATAACGATCCGTGTAGGTTCATTTTTGCATTGACCAAGACATAGCCTTGGCGGATGTATTCCCCAAAGAGCCAGAGATCGTTGGCAGCCGAGAACGCTACGTTGCCACCGGCGGTGTTGGCCGAGGTCTGAACCGCCGTCCGCATTCGTGACGCGAGAGCCGTGGTTCCTCCTGTCCAATTGGTGTAGTCAACTTTGTATCCTCCACCTTGAGCTTGGACCGTGGCGGCGCATGCCACCATCGTGATGCTGCCTGCTGCGTGGCTTAGCCAGAGTCAAATTTTCTTGTCGAGTAACATGATTAGAATTCCTGTTCGAGATCTGCGCTGATGAAGCTGGACTCCTTGTCCGCCTGGCCCCGGCTATTCCTGGTGGCGGATATTCTTCGAGCGAGCCCTCACCGTGGGTTGGGACACAAAGATCCAGATAATGTGGCTCCCCGAGGTTCAGGACTTCGGCGACCGCAGGTTTGATTCCGTTGAATGCGCCGAAGCAGGCTCGTTCCGCAAAGTTCGCGAACATGAATCCCAAGAACCTGTCTTGAGCGAACTCCAACAGAAACGCTTCATGGACAGCTTGGAAGAGCTGTAGATGGCCAACTGAAGAGAACCACCTACTGAGCTTCCTGCGCCGGGCTGGACTCAGAAAGCAATAGAGTCCTCCCGAGTGGAGAATTCGTGGAAGTACCAACAACCACACGTTCCCCGACCAAGGAGGGCCAAGGGGTCATCAGAAGGTCCACTTGGGCCGAAATCCGCCACATGCACTGCGTCGCATTGGTGCCGAAGAAGTAAATTACCCGACGCCTGAGCATCAACGTCAAAACAGCCCGTCGAGTTATCTCAGCCGACTACGCGCCGGTGAAACGCAAGAGCCCAAACGTGGACGAAAGCTTGATCGGCACAAGGATTGAGGTGCTCGCGCCTACGGACACGTGCGATCATCGACCAATCCTCTTCCCAGTTACTGGAGCTCGCCGCCATGGCATCTGTATTCATCAATTACCGCCGCTCCGATACTGCTCAATCATCGGCGGCGCTCTACGCCCAGCTAGCAGCACGGCTTGGCCCTAAGCATGTGTTCTTCGACAGCAGTGCGATCATGCCAGGTGCACCCTGGCCAGCTCGGCTGGCTAGCGCCTTGGGAGAGTCGAAGGTCATGCTCTCCATTATTGGGCCCCGTTGGTTGACCAGCGCTAACGAACACGGCCAGCGGAGAATCGACGAAGCAGGCGATTGGGTTGCCAGTGAAATCGTTCACGCACTTGAGATTCCGATTCCGATCATTCCATTGTTTGTTGCCGGGGCAAAGGAGTTGCCGCCTACTCAAGAGCTACCGGATCGGCTGCGAGGCCTTCTGAATCACAAAGCCCTCAAACTGCGCGACGAATCCTGGGATCGAGACCTAGACGCGCTTATTAGCCTTCTCGGATCAGTGCATGGTCTCATTGAGAATCAGAGTGCTGAACGGCTACCTCAACCACGGGTGAAGATACCAGCCTTGACAGCTGATGAGCTTGAGTTCGCGCTAGCGACTCTCCCCGGTTGGGAGTCCGCCCTGAGCTTCGTACCAGAGGACTATCCTAAGCCGCGGCAAGAACTCAAAAAGCTCTACCGGTTCAAGTCGTTCAAGTCTGCCGTTCAGTTCATGCACGATGCCGTGCCTAGGATTAACCAACTCAATCATCATCCACGATGGGAGAATCAATGGAGAACACTCACCGTCTATCTCTCGACGTGGGACATCGGGAATCGAATTTCTGAAGTGGACGTAGAGCTAGCTAAAGAACTCGACTCGCTCTACGACGGTTTGAGCGAGTAATCCAAAGTTGCCCCTTTGGGGCTGACCCGAACACTCGGCCAAAGATCGACGAATCATGCACCAACGCCGATCGACCAGAAGAGCGAGTCATGGCTTTCCCGTCGTTCGCTAGCGATCACGGGAAGTCTGCCGCTGGACTCGACGTGAACACTGCATCGCCTTGGCCTTGATTCAGGTTGGAATCCCCAAGCCAAGAGCTGCCAAAGCGGCTTCGTTCTAGACCCCTTCTATGGACAGAAGGATATATGCAGACCATCGGAGAGGTTGAATGGCGCAAGCGTTCCGGGAGGGTCTCGAAACCAGAACTGGAAGTTCCAGGACTGACCAGCGGAGATGCCGAAGCTCGAGAGACTCGGGTTAGTGAGGTCGACCGCATAAGATGCGGCGCCACTCGCATTCGTGATCGCCACGGGCAGTCGATTCACGGGACCACCCACACATCGAAATCCGTCCCCGAAGGGAATCTGAATTTGGTTCGGACCGAAGAAGAAGAGTCCGGAGACAGAACTCGCAGCGCCGGTGACTCCCAGGATCAAGTCGTTGTTCGAGACTTGATTGGAGCCGCTGAATTGGATCAACGCCCCAGGGCCGTTCGAGTTCGGCGCTGTGATGCAGTAGGTCGACGGGGCCTGACAGAACCACTTATTTTCCAAGTAGTCGGCCATATCCGCGAGTTCCACTGTGGATAGCACTCGATCGAAAACGAGGACCTCTGCCAAGTCGCCGCTGAATGCCCCATGCAAGGAAACCAAGTCCGCATCGGCACCAATCCGAATGTTGATGCTATCCGTTGAACTCGTAGCACCCGCACTTTGGAATTGAGTGCTAGTTGTCTCGAGTGCGCCATCCACATGAAGGTCGAGCTGACCCGCGGAGTAGTCAAACACCGCTGCGTAGTGCTCGAGTTGCCCCAGTGCAATCGCGCCCCCTTCAATCCGCTGAAAAGGGTCCGTGTCCAATCGGCGCCCCGCAGCCCCAAAGTTCCCTTGGCCAGCAATCGAGGTGCCAAAGGAATCAAAGAGGTTGACTCCGGCCCGGGTTTGACGGGAATTGGCCCCATTCGAGATCATGACGACACGTTGGCCAGAGGTCGATGTCGTACTCGCCACCGCGATCAGCGTGGCTCCTCCCACCCCATTCAACATGCTGAATGCGGAAGCTGAGAGATCCATGTAATCGCCCCCGTCAAACCGCAGAGCGGAAAGACCGTTCCATGCACCGGAGACAATTTGCGGTTGACGGTTAGCAACCGCTTGGATCGCATTTCCGTTCCCCGCCAGAGACTTGTCGATCCAAGTATTACCACCGACAAAGGTCCCACCGGGCACGCCGTCTCCATCTGGATCACTCGCATCGAGCCAAAGTACATTGCCGGAAACACTCACAGGGTCTCCAGCCAAAGCCGTAGCAGGGGCCAGCGCCATGAAGAGCAGAGTGATGCCTAGGAGCTTGGAATACATATGAGTCCGAGGAAGGATGAGGAGAGGTGGACGATGCCTCAATTTTACCGCCACCCGCCGCTCCGTGTGCCCGGATCAGCACGCCTGGTTGGCACATGGAGCCAATGGGAGCAATCATGTTGTCGCTCGTCGTCAGCAGATTGATTGCACGGGGCATCTCCACCTCTTTACGGAGGGCGATGGAGATGCGCGACTCGGTTCCCCCACTGGAAAGGGGCTGGTCACTGCGCCCCCCGGAGGTGACTCTCACGACCTCCTTCCCAGGCCTCGCCCAAGACTGTCGGCGAATCTTGACGGACTATGAATGTAAACATGCTGGGGGCGCTTCCAGTGGCGAGCTCCAGGCCGGAATCCGCCTTGATTCCAGGCCCAATCGCCCCTAGTTGAGGGATCTCCGGTAGCATTAGTGGCCCCCAGATAAGGGCCTAGTCGGGCCCCTAGGCCTAATTTTCTCCCCCCCACATCTATCTCTCTCCCCATGCAGCAGCGCTCTCTCCTCATCGCCGGACTTCCGGCCCTCTTCCTCTTAGTTGCCACGCCCACAGCGGGTGCCCAGGGCTTTGGCAGCACTTGGCTTGAGTTTCAGAACAACAACTCCCTGATCGTCGGAGACGCCAGCGTTACGACATCTGACGGCAACGAGAAAGACTTCGCCACTGGCGACTTCGACCAGGACGGACTTGATGATCTCGTCGTCGTGCGCAAGCAACCCGCGCACACGACCGGGGCTCGTACGAACGTACTCTTCATGAACGTGGGCGGATCCTTGGTGGATAGCACAGCCGCCTTCGCAGCCAGCTCCGACGTGGGCGGCGATCAAGGTTTCTTGACCGCGACGAACGATCGCGATGTGGTCGCTGTCGACGTGGACAACGACGGTTGGATCGACATCGTCACTTCGACCACCTTGAGCCCCGGGCAACCCAAGCACATCTCACACCCGCGGGTCTACATGAACCTCGGCAATGATGGCGGAGGAATGTGGCAAGGCTTCCAGCATCAGGACGCGCGGATTCCGCAACTCTTGCTCGCTGGCGGCGCAAGCTCTTGGCCCCGCTTCACAGCCGTCGATGCAGGAGACGTGACCGGTGACGGTTTCGCCGACCTCTACTTCGGCGACAACCAAAATGCTGGTGGCCAAGGCGGCGGCGACATGAACGATCGCTTGCTCGTGAACGATGGCAGCGGCTTCTTCGTGGACGAAACGACCGCGCGTTTGACAGGTGCCATGTCGAACACCGATTACACAACAGCAGTGACCATAGCGGATATGAACGGCGACGGCGCCAACGATGTACTGCGCCAACGTGGCCACGGCGGTGGTACGAGCTTGATCTACAACGATCCCGGCATGCTGGGCAGCTTCGCGACCATCCAGAGTATCTACAACGGATCACCGTACTACGCTTCGGCCGGTGATCTGAACCAGGATTCGAAACTCGACGTGGTCGTCAGCCACAACTCGGTAGATCGCTTCAAGCTGAACACCGGGAACGATGTCAATGGCGATGTGATTTGGAGCTCTTCCACGAGCGTGACCTACGTCACAGGCAGTGATGACAGCTTTGCCGGGGATAGCCATATTCTCGACCTGGACAACGATGGTTGGAATGACGTGGTCATCACCGACTTCGATTCAGAGATCGCCGGCTGCGGTCGCCGCACGCACATCTTCCACAACGCGGGCGGCACTATTGGTGGCGCCGTGACTCTCCGCGAGGAAGCTGAAATGGCCGGCAGCGGTTGGCGTGGCGCGATTGGCCTCCAGGCCTCTGACCTGACTGGCACGCACGATGCCGCCTTCATCGATCTCGACGCGGATGGCGACATGGACATGGTTCTCGGCCGTTGCGCCGGAATGTTTGTTTGGATCAACCAGACCGTGAGCGATCCGGTGGGCACGATCTTCTGTGAGTGCGCACCTGCAACGGCTCCCTGCAGCAACTTCGCTGCGGCCGGTGAGGGTTGCCTCAACTCCGCAGGTGTTGGCGCTGTGATCGTCGCTGGTGGATCCACTTCGGTCATCGCCGATGATCTGGACTTCGCCGCGAGCCAGCTCGCACCCAACAAACCCAGCCTGCTCTTCGTGGGAACCACTGCCCCCAATGGCGGCAATGGACTTGTGTTGGGCGACGGCTTGCGTTGTCCCGGTGGAGCGATTATTCGTCTATCGGTGCAGTTCAGTGACTCTAATGGTGACGCTGCTTGGAGCAGTGGAATCGGCGCCGCCGGCGGTTGGGCCGCTGGTGACACGCGCTACTTCCAAGCCTGGTACCGCGATGCTTTGAGCGGCCCCTGCGGCTCGGGCTTCAACCTGAGCAACGGCCTCGAGATTCAGTTCACGAACTAATCCTCGTACCAGTTTTCAGCGGAACGCATCGAACGGACCGGCGGTTGATTTCAGCCGCCGGTCCGTTCTCGCATTAAGCCCGAGCTTGTGCAGGGCACATCGCTTCCCCTAACCTCGCCGTGATGGTTCCCGTATTCAACTTTCGCTTCCTAGTTTCCCTCGCTGCATGCGCGGGGACCCTCGGCACTCTTGCAACCCATGTGAAGCAAGACACACTGCAATGGAATGCGGAGGATGAAACCCAATTCCCCGCAGAGCGCTTGGCGCGTCTTGCCCAGGATCATTTGACGCAGTTGGAAGAGGACATGACAGCCCATGCCTTCGACCCGGAATGGCAGCCAGCGGATCTATTCACACCTGGCTTTGAGAGCCATAACCTGCGCCCCGCGCTAGACCTCGTGCGTTCCTCGTCGGGCCTTCAAGCGTGGATCGCAAAGGCTACGGGATTTGAATCTGAGCTCGGCGTCGTGTCTCCGGCGAAGGCGCTCGCGAACTTCCTCGACCCTCTGCGCGATGGCGACGATCTCGAGATTCACTTCAAGATCGTCGGGGTGAGTGCCGGCGCGGCGGGCGGATTTCAAGTTTCTGCCTTGCTGCAGACCAGCGCAAAGTTAGGCCCCGGCGCGAGGCAGCAAAACGCGAAGTGGCAGATCAGCTTTGTACCTGCGGGCCCGGACGGACAGCTGCACATCGCATTGATCCGAGGCCTGGAATTGACCGAAGCGAGTGTCGAGCGTCAGCTCTTCCGCGATGTGAGTTCGCAGACCCTGGCGGGAGCAGGCGGTTCGAGCGCTCTACTCAGCGCGGGGAGCGAGCGTTGGCACGGGGCGCTGGACGATCTCGGAGAGCCGAACTTCTTCGGCCACAATGGAATCGCCGTGGGTGACGTGAACGGCGATGACCTGGACGATCTCTACGTGGCCCAAGGCACGGGCTTGCCCAACATGCTCTTCGTGCAGCAGACCGACGGGACCTTTCAAGAACTCGCTGAGCCCTCCGGCGTTGCTTGGTTGGATGACACCAAGGGCGTCTTACTCGTGGACTTGGACAACGATGGCGACCGCGACCTAGCCTGCTGCATCGGGCCTTTGATCGTACTGTGCACCAACGACGGCGCTGGGATCTTCACGCCAGCTCGCAGTCTCAGGACGGATAGCGACGCCGCTTTCTACTCCCTCTCGGCGGCGGACTACGACTTGGACGGGGACTTGGACCTCTACGCCCTGCGCTATGTGGATACGGCCTATGGCGAGAGCGTGCCGATGCCCTTTCACGATGCGCGCAATGGACCTCCGAATATCTTGATGCGAAACGAGGGCGAACGCGGCTTCTTTGATGTCACTGCTGAAGTTGGTCTCGACTCAGGCAACGACCGCTTTAGCTTGGCGAGTTCCTGGAGTGACTATGACTTCGACGGCGACCCGGACCTCTACGTCGCGAATGACTTTGGACGGAACAATCTCTATCGCAACGAGGGTGGACGATTCGTCAATGTTGCGGCTGATGCGGGTTGCGAAGATCAAGCCGCGGGAATGGGAGTTTCCTGGGCGGATGTGGATCTCGATGGACGCATCGACTTGCTCGTGAGCAATATGTTCTCTTCCGCCGGACGCCGCATCGCCTACCAGCCCAGCTTCAAGGCGGACGAGACCGAAATAGAGCGAGACGCCGTGCAACGCCACGCCCTGGGCAATAGCCTCTTCTGCCAGGATCCAAAGAATGCATTCAAAGACGAAAGCGAATCCGCCGGACTGCGCATGGGACGTTGGTCGTGGGGCGCGCGCTTTACGGACTTCGACATGGATGGCTTGCCCGATGTCTTTGTCCCCAACGGATTCCTGACCGGCGATCGCGACGACGACCTCTGAAGCTTCTTCTGGCGACGCGTGGCGTTGCACTCACCCACCGAAGCGGCCGAAGAACCGGCGAACAACTACATCGACGGTTGGCGAGGCATCTCTCGCCTGATGGAAAGCGGAGCCAGCTGGAGCGGACACGAACGCAACTGCGCCTTCCTCAATGTTGGCGACCGCCGCTTCGTCGATATCTCGACCATCGCTGGCCTAGATCACATTCAAGACGGTCGCGCCATGGCGCAGTCCGACTGGGACGGAGATGGCGATCTCGATCTTTGGTTGAAGAGTCGCAACGGACAGCAACTACGCTTACTCGAGAGCCAGCAAGATGGAAAGCGGCCTTTCGTAGCTCTTCGCCTGAGAGGAACCTCGTGCAATCGGGACGCGATCGGAGCGCGGGTCGAATTGACAGCGAACGGAAAGACCTATGTGCAAGAGGTGCGCGCCGGTGAGGGCTACTTGGCACAGTCCTCGACTGAGCTACTCTTCGGCTGGCCCGAGGAAGCGGAAGTCGAGGGAGTCACCGTGTACTGGCCGGGAGGAAAGAGCGAGAGCTTTGAAGGTGTCCTGCGCGGACGTCACCATCGACTGATTCAAGGAGAAGGGCGCGCGCGGCCACTCGCTGCCCGCGAACGCTCCTTGCCAGCGCCGTCTGTCCTCCCGACTCTCCCCGCATCCAAGCGTGTCGTGTTGCGCACGCCTCTGCCCCTACCGACCGCCACCCAGCGGCGGTTTTTCGATTCCAGCCGGCAAAGCGCTCGCCTCATCAATCTGTGGGCCACATGGTGCGCCCCTTGCGTACAAGAGCTCGGTGACTTGGCGCAACGTAACGCTGACTTGTCCGCTGCACAGATTGAGGTCGTTCCGCTGTGTTTGGATGCTGAGGAAAACCCCGAGCTAGCTCGCCAAATGTTCGAGCAAAACGCAGGGGCTCACATGTCCGAAGAGACGGCTTTCACTTCGCGCGACATGAACAGCCAGGACCAAGCCTTCTTTGAGGTGCTGTTCAATCACCTAATGGCTAAAGGCGAAGCGATGCCGGTGCCCACTAGTTTTCTAGTGGACCAATACGGTCGCGTGGTTGTCGTCTACCTGGGTCCTGTCGATGTGGACCGTTTGTTAGCCGACACCGCTACCTTCGGCATAGAACCAGAGATCAATGCCGTACGCGCTAGTTTCCCGGGCCGATGGTTCTTCGGCATGCCCCGCGATTGGGCGGGATTAAGCCGCGCCTTTCTAGAACGCGGCTTGACCGTGAGTTCCAAGTTCTACGCAGCCCTGGACCGGCGTTCGCCGGCGGGATCTAAGTGACCCTCGCCCAATCCAGCGCAGCGCTCCTGTGGGATCCGCACTGGAAATCGTCCTGACTCGGTACCCGCTTCGCTACGGATTCGTAGCAAGGCCGCGCCGCTCATTCAGGGGCTTGGTGTCCCAAAGCCTCACCGTGCGATCTCCCGATGCACTCGCCAGGAGCGAACCATCCGGGCTGAACTTGAGGTCCTTGACGTAGAGTTCATGGCCACGCAGGACGAGCAGTTGTTCGAGGGTGTGTGCATCCCAAATGCGGACGGTCGCGTCGTTGCCACCCGTGGCTATACGCTTGCCATCGGGACTGAAGGCGACGCAATAGACTTGGCCCACGTGACCTTCGAGTCGAAAATTGGGTTCAGTTCCCGACTCGAGAATGCCTCCCTCTAGTCCTCCCGCCTCTCCGGATCTGCAGTGCTCAATGATTGAACCAGTGAAGCCCTCGTCGTAAAGCTCAACGACTCCATTGGCTCTGCCGATAGCCAATCGTCGACCATCGGGACTGGCTACGACTGAGGGGGACACCATGTGCAGGCCGTCGAGTTCTCCCAGGGTTTCCTTGAAGCATTCCATCGGATCCGAGCTGGCAGAAATCGGTAAGGGAGCTCCCGACTGAAGCTCCCAATTCAGAGTCTCCCTAGCACTCGCCGCAACGAGCCTGCTGCCATCGGTTGAGAAGGCGATTGATGCAACGTTCTTGAAGTCGACGTCCGGATAGCTGTCAGTGATCGGAGCCCGCAGACGGCGGAAAGCTTGCGATCTCGGTACATCCCACACGTACAGGTTCGACTCACGAAGTCCGGAAGATGCCAGCATCCTACCGTCGGGTGAGAAGGCCAAATAGTAAACAAAGGACTCATGGCCGCGGAGTACTCCCGTCTCATGCAAGGGGTAGCGCTTCAGGCCTTTGCCTGCGACGAGGAAGTGCTCTTCGTCCGGCAGGATCAAAACCGCCGCATAGTAAGGCTCTCCAGTTGAGAGCACAACGGGCTGCGATCCTCCGAGGAGATCCCAGACTCGAGCAGTACCATCGTCAGAAACACTGATGATGCGAGTCCCTTCACTATTCCAATCCAGGTGTCGAACGAGCCCCTGGTGTCCGGTGAAGTTGGAGAGCAACTCTAGGTTGCGTGCATCGAGAACTTGAACACTGCGGAACGCGCAGGCCACTGCGACCCTTTCGTCGCCAGGACCAAAGGCCATAGAAGTAGGCGAGTCTTCAAGATCCACACGATGAGCTATTTCCCACCGCTCAAGGTCGAAGAGCTGGACATGACGGTCCCACGAGAATGTGACTTTGTCACCAGCGCGGTTGAAGGCACCCGCAAGGCTATCTTCCTCCGCGACTACACGAACCTGCGTCCCGTCCCACAGGCGAGTATCACCACCTCGATACAAGAGTTGTTCGCCAGCTGGGCCCCAAGCTAGAAGCCCTTTCGCCGGTCCCTCAACCAGTTCATATTGAATCTCCCCGCCGGATTTGAAACGGCCGATGGTGAGCCGCCCTTCCGAACTGATCGCTGCAAAACTCATGGACGGACCGTGCAGAGCCAGATTCGTGCGGGCCCAAGCCCCTTCTCTACTCACTCCATCCACGTCCCAGGTTTCAACCAATCGTCCACTCGAGATCTCCCAGCTGCCGATCTGACCACTCTCCATCACTGCCAGCATGTGGCGTCCGTCAGCATCAAGCACGGGGAGAGGGTAAATGGGAGAGGAGAGTTCCCAGGTATCCAGGTGCTGAGTCAGCTTGGCTCGCAGGTAATCGTACTCCCATCCACGATGCTCAATCGGCAACTCGTCGAGGTAGGTCTGCGCCGCGGTGTGATCCTGTTGCTTTAGTGCAGCCTGCGCTGCAGAGATTCCCGCGATGTAGTTCGAACGCTCTAGAGCGTCGGTCTGTCCCTTAGCATCCGAGGCAAAGCTGGTCGAAATGACTGTACCGGCCAGAGCCACTACGAAAGTGGCGATCACACCCCCGAGCAAGACCTTATTACGTCTTGCAAACTTGCTCACCAAGTAGAAGTTGCTCGGCGCGCGCGCCAGAATCGGTTGGTTCTGCAAGTGGCGACGTAGATCGCTCGCCAAGTCAGCCGCATTCGCATAGCGCCGGCCTGAATCTGAATCCATGGCCTTGAGCAGAATGGTCTCCAGATCTCCACGCAAACGCGTGTCGAACTCTCCGGCTCGTGGCGCTTCACTCCGCGCGAGCAAAGCAATCGCCTCGACGAGCGGCAAGCCATCGACCTGGCGCGGCAAGCGCCCCGTCAACAGTTCAAAGCTCAAGACCCCCAAGGCGAAGATATCCACAGCCGCGGTAATTGCGTCTTGGCCGTGACCGAGTTGCTCCGGAGCCATGTAGGCGAGCGTTCCGACCAGCTGCCCCTCCTCGGTCACGATCGTCGAGAGGGTCGCCGAGGATGATTTGGCTCTGGCAATACCAAAGTCAAGGACGCGCGCTCTACCATTGGAGTCCACGAGCACATTGTCGGGTTTGAGGTCGCGGTGGATGATGCCGTGTTCGTGGGCATACTGAACCGCATCAGCGACCTGCGCCAAGAGTTCAATCCGCGCCGAAAGGTCGAGCCCGTAGCGATCGCAATGAGTACGGATGTCCGCACCTTCGACGAGCTCCATGGCGATGTAGGGTTGCTTGCCGCGTCCCACGTCGTAGGTGCCCGCCTCATAGATTTGAGCAATCCCGGGATGGCGCAGGCGGCCAAGCAATTGAGCTTCCTGCCGAAAGCGTTTTGTACGGTCCGTACCCGCGTGCATCGGATGCAAGAGTTTGAGCGCGACGTGTCGCCGTGGAGACTCTTGCTCTGCTTCGTAGACGACTCCCATGCCGCCCTGCCCCAATTTGCGCAAGATCTTGTAGTCGCCGATCTTGCTCGGCAGCCACTCGCTATTCGCATCCTCGATCAGTTCGTCGAGCGCCCCGCGAGCCTCTTTCACACGGATCTCGGCGAAGGCATCGTCACCCTCTGAACACTCAGCCAAGAGCTCGAGAACTTCTTCCCGCAAGTCGAGCTCATCGCCGCAGGCAAGGGTGATGTATTCGCCCAGCGCATCCCCTGTCAAGCCGGCCGTGCCAACGAGAATTCGATGGACTCGTTCGTAGCGGTCCGCTGCGCTATCAGTCACGCGCGTTTCAACCGGGTCCTGAGCCACGCCCGAGCCGTCACCCAATCGGCTTCGATCGTGCTGTGCGAAACTTCAATCACCTCTGCGACTTCTGATATAGTCAGCCCGCCAAGAATTCGCAACTCAACCACACGCGCATGCCTCGGATTCAGGGCTTCGAGCTGCCCCAGCAGATCGTCCAATTCGAAGAACTCGATTCCTTGTGGTTGACTACCAGCGAGGTTGGCGTCCAACGTGACGCGCTTCCTGCGATCACCACGTTTTTGGCTGCTTCGCCCGCGGGCGTGATCCGAAAGGACTTGACGCATAGCTCTGCTGGCCACGGCGTAGAAATGCTTGCGGTCTTCGATCCGATCCAGATGCCCGGCGAGTTTGAGCCAAGCCTCGTGCACCAAAGCCGTCGGCTGCAGGGTGTGATCCCCGCGCTCGTCCGAGAATTTCTTTCGCGCCAGTCCTTGGAGCTCTTGATAGACGAGGGGCAAGAGGAACTCCGCAGCTCCTTCCTGGCCTTCGCGAACTTGCTTTAGGAGCCGTGTTACCGGGGATGAGTCTGGATCAGTCATATAACATGGGGGTCCATTCGAGCTCCCCAGGAATGCAACATGCTACCCGAATAAGCGGGCTACGCGAGTGCTGAGCAGCCTTTCTGGACTGCGTCCAAGATTATTTGAAGTTGGGTCGGGGAACTCCCTGCCAGATCTCGCCCGGGGGGGAGAAGGCGCCCATCTGGGGACGCCCCCCACGGGGTCCGAGATCGCTGCGTGCTCGCCCACCCCACCACAAAGGAAACTCTGAGGATCCCTGCCCGATGCAATTCAATAGAACCCCGCTATCAAGCCCCCAACTTGCCCCGGCAGCGCCCTCGCGCAATCGCTTTGGTTTCGCCGCTGGCGTTCTCGTGGCCCTCGCCACAGCCTATAGAGCTCCTTTGCTGGCGAACCAAAGTGTGGAGCGCGAAGCTCTCCCGGCCTCCCTTCAAGGTCAGGTTTTGCACGTCGGTCGGCTCGACAGCGCGCGCTCGGGAGTCGTATCGGCGGGAGTAGGATCCTCAAATGTGGCCGTGCCAGGGAACCCGCAGCGGGCCCAAGGGCAAGCTACCTCAGGGGGTTTCAGCCATGCCGTCAACGACGCCGATGGGGACACTCTTGACGCCCTCCTGGAGACTGCCGGGTGGGACATCGTGATCGATACTGCCGGCTATGGGTCCGATGCGGAGGGTTCTCTCTTGACCATTAGAACCGTGACGAGCGACCCGAATCTCTTCGACACCGACGGAGATGGTCTGAACGACGGGGCCGAGTTTCTGATCGGATCAGATCCTCGATCCGCTGACACCGATGGCGACGGACTGACCGACGCAGAGGAGTGGAACACGTGGTTCACGAACCCGAACACGGTTGACACAGATGCGGATTCGCGCGGGCCTGCTCACAACTTGACTCCCGACGCCTTCCTCTTCGACGGCCAGGAGCTCGCGGGGGACACGCACGTCACGTCGCCCACGCTAGCGGACACGGACGGCGACGGTCGCACGGACCAGGAGGAGTTCTACGTTCCAGTGTTCCACCCGCTGATCGCCGAGCTGCCGCGCGCGGACATCATCATCGCAGGCGACCTCGACGTGCGATTGGATGTTGAGTACGAGGAGAGCGTAGCCGGCGAGGTGGCCTATGAGGTTTCACTGAGCAGCAGCCAGTCCTCCACCCAGGGCCAGGACGAGTCGTTTAGTACGTCCACCTCGTCCGGCTGGCACGCGGAAACCAGTTCGACAGCCAGCTGGGAGGCGTCCGTGACAGGCTCATCGGGGTTCCCCAGCGGGATAGATGTGGAGGTCAGTGCGTCGGTCGGAGGCAGTATCTCGGAGACCCAGGGATCGTCCGGGGAGGTCGGCCAGGAGTCGGTCTTCTCAAGCAACTCCAGCTCCACCCAGGAGTCCGGCTCGATGCACTCCAATTATGTCTCGGACACCAACACCTACACCGAGTCCTACGCCTCGGGCACGGTCACGCTTCCCATCCGGATTTCGAACGAGGGGCCCTTTAGCTACTCGGTCACGAACCTCGGTGTCACCCTCATGATGTACGAACGGCCGACGAGCCCCGGTGGCTCCGGAGCTTTCAAGGCGATGGGCACGATCTTTCCGGAGCTTACAC
>JBLIOI010000092.1:0-18719 GCA_047639675.1 Planctomycetota bacterium
TCTCGGCTCTGCCGAGATGGTCTGGGTCACGTGCGGTACTCTCTTGCTGCTGAGGAACAACAGGGTGTACGACACCGTATTGCCCGACACCGTATTGCCACCGTATCTTCCCGAAGGAGTGTGTACGCTGGAGGGAGCATGACTGATCCCTGGGTTTCTGAAATTGAGTTCTCGCACGAACTCGCGCGCGAGCTGATTGAGAGTCAGTTTCCTCTCCTAGCGCGGGCTAAGGTCGAAGCCTTTGGTCAGGGTTGGGATAACGTTGCCTTGCTAGTCAACGACGAGTGGGTCTTTCGCTTTCCACAGCGCGATCTCGCCGGCGATTTAATCGGTTACGAGAACGCTTGCTTGTTGGAGGTCGGTGCTCGGCTGCCCCTCGCGGTTCCGATCCCAGTCTTCGTTGGCAAGCCACAGGAAGAGCGCTACCCCTACGGGTTCAGCGGCTATCGCTTACTCTCGGGTGCGACGGCTTGTTCGGTAGAACTGTCGGACGAGGATCGGGCGGCGAGCGCTGAACGCTTGGGACACTTCTTGAGTTGCCTGCATGGCGCGCAGATCGATGAAGGGCTAGCGTCGACAGTGCCCGGGGATCTCATTCGAAGGACAGATTTGCCCTACCGCAAGAAAATGTTGCTCGAACGTTTGGACGAGCTGGAGGGGATGGGCGAGACGTTCGATTATCAAGCCCTGCGCAGGGTCGTGACGGACTTGGCAGAAGCCTCTTCTTGGAGCAAGACGCCATGCTTGGTTCATGGCGATCTCTATGCGCGGCACTTGATTGTCGACAGTGCCAATTCAGTGACCGGCATCATCGATTGGGGTGACGTCCACCGGGGCGATCCCGCCTTGGACTTGTCTTTAGCCTACGTCTTCCTACCCGAAGCCGCGCGTGGAGCTTTCTTCAATGCCTACGGTGATGTGGACCTTGACACACACAGGCGCGCTCGCTTTCGCGGACTTCTCTCTGCGGCCACGTTGGTGACCTACGGTGCAAAGGTCGGCGACAACGACATTGCGCGAGCCGGCCGCTGGGGCTTGGCGAACGCGCCACTCAACTAAGGCAAGACAACGCCGAGCTTCATCTCGCCCGCGCGCACGGGAAGCACGAAGCGGATCTTGCCGTCTTTGTTTTTCTTGTCAGACAGCATGGATGTTGTCATTGCTTCGTCAGCGAACTGCAAGCCGTAGCGCTCTTCAACCTCGCCGAGTGTCCCTGGTAGTCCGAGAGCCGATGTCAGACTTTGTACGCGTTTGGTGAGTTGTGAATCTTCAAGGATTCCAGCTCTCTCGGAGCGTTCAAAGGCCAAGCCAATTCCCGCGGCAACAGCGACGCCATGCGGAACAACTCCAAACCCAGCTATGTGTTCGATTGCGTGGGCAAAGGTGTGGCCGAGGTTGAGCGACATGCGCAAGCCGCTCTCGTGCGGGTCTTCGGTGACGACTTTGGCTTTGAAGGCGACACAGCGTTCCACTTGCCCTTCCAAGGTTAGCGGGTCGCGCGCAAGCAACTTGGCGGTGTCTTGTTCGAGTGCGCTAATGGCCTCATCTCCAGCGAGAATGGCCGTTTTGAGCACTTCGCCTAGTCCTGACTGGAACTCATCCTCGGGCAATGTGGAGAGGGTCGTCACGTCAGCGAAGACAGCGATAGGTTGATGGAAGATCCCCGCGAGGTTCTTGCCCGATGGCAAGTTGACAGCCGTCTTACCACCGACCGAGGCATCGACCTGTGCAAGCAAAGTTGTCGGGCATTGGACGACATCAATGCCTCGTTTGTAGAGCGCTGCGGTCAGTCCTGTCAGGTCGCCGACTACTCCGCCACCGAGAGCGACTAGGCATGCGCCGCGGTCGAGTTTGGCTTTGGCGAGTTGCTCTAGGACCTTCTCAAGTGTTGCGAAGCTCTTTGAGTCCTCGCCGGGCGCGACTGTAATAACCAAACCCTTGGCCAAGGGGCCAAGGCGTTCGAGGTATAAATCGGCGACGTTATCGTCGGTGAGCACCGCGACGCCCGAGTGCTTGCAGGTGAACTCCTCGATTTGCCCGAGCAGGTCCTGGCCGACTTGAACGTCGTAGGGGTCAGTCGTGGCGACGTGAATGATCTGCGCCATAAAACGACTAGGCGGAAGGCTGGCTAGCAGAGGTTGCCCGACGACGTTCTTGCTTGCGCCGCACAACTTCTTGTTCGCGTGCCGCGGCTTTCTTGCGATCGCGCAGCAGGAAGAAAGGGATCGCTGCAATGACCAAGAGCGATAGTGCAAGCACGCCCCACATCAAAGAGTCGGCCATCGAATCTTCGACCGGGTGGAAGACCTCGAGTTCCGTTAGCACAAAGAAGGGCGCCGTGCGTGTGCCGTGGTCTTTGGACTCGTAGTTGTGGTTCTTTAGGAAGAAGCCGCGACCCTGAACGAGCTTGGCGTCTTCGTAGCGATCCGCGAGTTCGGGGCGATACTCGGGCATAACGAACTTGAGTACGCCCGCTTGGTTTGTCCACTGCCAGTTGCCAACCCAACCCGACGTCATCATGTTCAGGCGCGCTGGGTTTTCGCCCGGGTCTTGTGTCTTGACCCCCATGTTCTTGCAGACTGGAATGCGAATCGGAATCGGGATCATGTCCTCTTCGAGCAAGGCGCGTGCGCCGCTCAGAGGCTCCGGTTCGGCTCGAGGATCTTCACTCTTCCCATCCGCTAGGCGGTAGCGCCAGTCGTCCCCGTCCTTGAGGATGGCGGTCATCGTCTCGTTGTTGAGCTCGATCGCATCCTTCTCCCAGTCGATGTTTTTGTAGTGCTCGGACTTCAAGTAGTCCATCAAGAGCCACTGGGCGTCGTAGACAGCGCCGTCAAGCCCAGTTGAGTCGCGAGCCGTGTCGTCAGTCACACTGGCAAGCGAGGCGAGAAGTTGTTCAGGGTTGAGGCTCTCAATCTCTGTTTGCGGGAACGACGGGACGATTCGAGAGCCAACAAATAGCGGCCCATTCGCGCGACCGCCATCGTGATCCTCCCGGCTGTAGAGTTTGACGAATAGACCATCAAAGCGCATGTAGCCGTTGAGGTCGATCTCGGGCGGTGCGTCCATCACGATGAAGTGCACGACCTGATCCTCCTTCGAGAGGAGCCAGCCTTTGTATTCGATCTTTCCGTCTGTGAGCTTGCGCAGCTTGATCTCTTGCAGGCGGCCGCGCACACGGAATGCCTTGCCGCGATAATCGCCGGGTGCGCCAGTGATCGCGATGAGTTGCTCCTGGTCCAGAGTCTGAAGCCCAAGCGCATGAAACTGCCCATCATTCATGCCATAGACATAATCGGTGAACGGCATCGTGACCGAACTCGGAAGCAACACGCGGTCCTCAGAGCGCTCATCCAAGATCGTGTCCACGAAGCCCGACATGTCGAATTTCTTGGTAGCCACCGTCTCAACGAAGGGCGCCTCAACTTCGATAAAGTCGCCTTGACGATCCAGGTGCTTTTGCTCCTGTAGGCTCGAAACTAAGTACGCGCCGATGCACACGACTAGCCCAACGCTCATCAAGATCAACTTGGTGCGTGCTTTATTGGATTGCCGTTCAGCGTCGGCCAACTTGGCTTGGTTGGACTCAGAGATCTTATTTTGCGGGGTGTTGGGCATGAAAAGTCTCGATCAGGTGCGGGAGAGGGCTGGCTTCGATGCGACCAGGCGCTGGTTAGCGGTAAATGCTGCGGCGTCTACTAGCCCGCGGAAGATGCGGGCATTCAGGCTGCCTTCTGGTGAAAGCTCCGGATGCCATTGGCAGCCGATGGCAAAGGGGTGCGATTCGCGTTCAATCGCTTCCACGATTCCGGAAGCGTCCATGGCTGTCGTACGCCACGGGGCGGCGATTTCGGACAGCGCTTGGTGGTGCTTGGAAACAACATCGAGAGGTTCTACTCCGACCAGATCAGCGAGTTTCGTGCCAGCTTCGATCTGTACCGGATGGACCCCATTTGCGTGCTGTTCAGCGGCGTTGGGATAGGCTTCCGGTAGGTGCTGATGCATCTTGGCGCCTTCTGCCAGGCCCAAAAGCTGCATTCCGTAGCAAATCCCGAGGACGGGCAATTTCATCTCGATGGCGGTGCGCGCCAGCAAGAAATCCCAATCCTGCTTGTCCGGGGGGGTCAAGGTGGCGGCCTCATGCGTCTTTCCAAGGCCGATGCGGCTCGTGTCAAAATCGTCGCCGCCGCCCAAAATGAGCCCATCTACGCGCTCAAGTAGTTGTGCCACATCATCCGGCCCGCCGACGGGCGGCAAAGCGATCGGGATTCCGCCCGCACGCAAGACCGCTTCTGCATAGGGAATTCGCAGCTCAAGCTTGGGTGTCTCACCCGGTTGCAGACAACCGTTGAGCGCAATCAGTGGTCGAAAGGCGTTTCGCATGCCGCCAATTCTAACGGGGTTCGATTACCGCGTCCCCCTCTCATCGCTATCATCCTCGCCATGGAACTCGCACAGGAGCTTATCTATCTAGCCATCGGCTTCTATTTTCTCGCCAAGGGCTCCGATTGGTTGGTCGAGGGCAGTTCCGTAGTAGCCAAGCGCATGGGCGTGCGGCAGTTGGTCGTCGGGCTGACAGTGGTCGCCTGGGGCACTTCAGCGCCGGAGGTAGTCGTATCCAGCCTGGCCGCCATCGAAGACGATGTGGGCATCTCGATGGGCAATGTGCTGGGCAGCAACGTGGCCAATATCGGCTTGGTGCTCGGCGTCTCGGCTTTGATCCTGCCCGATGTGTTGCATGGCGCCTTGGGCCGGCGCGAGACTTTCTGGTTGATAGCGTCCGTGGCCATCTTTTGGTGGGCAAGCTCTGACTACGAAGTCGACCGCGCGGACGCTGCGATCTTGCTCGGATGCGTGACCCTCTACAACTTGCAGCTCTTGTGGGAGGCGCGGCAGTTTTCCGTCGGTCGCAAAGATCGCCCTGCCCTGGAGGGAAACTGGCTTGCGCGTAACCCGTCAGCACTGATGATCCTCGGCGGTCTAGCAATCGCTGGAGCCGCATGGTTGACCCTCGAAGGAGCCCAGGGCCTCGCCCGTCGCGCGGGTCTCAGCAATTCCGTCATCGGACTCACGGTCGTCGCCATCGGTACCTCGCTACCCGAATTGGCTGCCGGAGTCTCCGGCGCCCTCAAGGGTCACAGCGACATCAGTATCGGCAATGTGGTGGGAAGCAACGTCTTCAACGTACTTGCCGTCGTCGGGGCAGTTGCGTTGATTCACCCCTTCGGTGGCCAAGCCGAGCCGGAAATCGCGTCGGTTTTGGAACGCATGGTTAGCGTCGACTTCCCGATCGTGATGGGGTTCAGTGCTGCCGCGATCTTGATCCCAGCTTTCGGTGGAGAGCGCGGCGGCCGTTTGAAAGGAGCCTTACTATTGGCCGCATACCTCAGTTACATGCTGCTCACGGTACTTACCGCCTAGACCTTCACTAAGCGCTTGATCCACGGGTACTGATATTCCGTGCCGTGATAGGCCTTGTAGCTGGCGATGATCGGCAGCACGATTCCGGCGATCATCACGAAAGGCACAGCGACCAATCCGATTATCGTGATCGAGAGCACAATGCAGAGCAGGGTCAAGTTGATCTGCAGGTTCAAGGACTCGACCGCGTGCTTGGCGATCTCCTGGTTGTCCTCCGCTTTAGCTTTCAGCTGCCAAATGAGCAGCGGAACAACGACTGCCGATCCGAAGGGGTAGACGATCCAAAGCGCGAGCGGCAGGAGGTGGCTGGCGATCAGCCAGTTGCGGTTCACGCTTACAGTTGTCTTGGGCGTTTCGAAATCCCCATCCATCCAGGGGCGGTTTACGAACTCAGAGGAGGGATCGGCGGTGGTCATCGGGGAGCCTTTGGGCCAGGGGTTCTCGGGGCGCCCACCACTGCGAAGACCTCCAAATTCTATTTCGGGGAGATGGAGGAGTTTGACGCGAGGGCAGCTCCGATCGCTTTGTAGAGCAGGCGCGCACCCACGATCGCGTCCCAGGAGTCCTCGCCCTTAGGGGTGGAAGTGCCGGGGCTGACTTCGCACAAATCGAGGCCGACGATGCGCCGTCCGGAGGCAACCAGTGCTTCCAACCATAATAAGGTCTCGTTCCATGCCAACCCGCCGGGGACGGGGGTGCCGGTCGAGGGGCAAAGAGCGGGCTCAAGCCCGTCGATGTCGATCGTCAGCCAAACGTCGCCGGGCAAGCATTCGACCTCGCGCCGGGCGAATTCGGCCAGATTCTCGGCCCGGAGGCGTGCTTTGGCCCACTGGTGATCGAAGACAGCGCGGATCTTGCCGCTCTTCCCGATAGCTTCGTATTCCCGCTCTCCGAGGTCCCGCAAACCGACGGAAAGTACCTTTTCGGGCGCAGAATCGGCTCTCAGCAAGTTGTGGAGGATCGAAGCGTGGGACCAGGTGAAGCCTTCATAGGCCTCGCGCAGGTCAGCGTGGGCGTCGATGTGCAGGATTCCGAGGCCGGGATGGGCTTCCGAGGCGGCGATGATTGCGCCGTAGGGGACGGAATGGTCGCCGCCAACAATTACGGGTATTGAGTCGTCTGAGAAGCTCTGGGCGGTCCAGTCGTGGACGCGTTGATTGACCAGCGAGCCGATCTCGTTGACTCGCGCCAAACCCTCTTCCAGCTCTCTTCGACCAGAAATGCGACCTCCGAGCTCGATCACCTTCTCTGCGAGGGGACCCGCTTCCTCATTCCAGTCTCTGACCTGCTCGTCGATCACCATGTGGATTCCCACTGCCCAAGGCCGTCCGTCACCGCCGGGCCACTCAGCTTGCTGAGCGTCATAGAGATCAACCTGATGGCTCGCCGCCAAGATAGCTTCCGGACCAAGCGCTGCTCCGCGTCGATAGGATGTCGTGGCATCGAAGGGCACTCCGAACACTCGCACCAGGCAGTTCTCCAATGGTGTGTCGAGACCAAACAGGCCGCCATCCGCCGTTGCGGGTGCGTCCGGGTCGAAATTGGGGTCTTGGGGGAGCACTTTGGAATCTTCTATGTTCTAGAGGGGAATTGCGTGTGAGCTTGACGCTCTCACCAACGAGAATACCCGCCTCGGCTTCCCCCGTCCCGAACCCCTTTGATGTGGCGTTTGAAATGGGGAAAAAGGCATGCCAATCCGCAGTCATTGATGTGAATAGCGTGTCTGGCCCACGTAAGCCGCACCCGAACAAGGCCTTCAGGCTAACCGAAGCTAAGAGAGAGAAGATATGAAGACGATCGACATGGACGATGTTTCCCCCCCCGACGGTCCTAAAGGGCCCCGCCCGACACCCAGAAGGACCGATGGTGGTGGCGGTGGCAAGAAGACGTTCCTCACGATCGTCCCGTTCTTATTATTGCTCTTTGCCTTCTTCATCATGTTGTCGTCGGGCAACCTCGGTGTGACTCAAATTCGCGATGACCAAGTCGCAGTGAAGGTCAACTATGTCACGGGCTCGCAGGCGGTGATCGAAGAGCCGGGTTTCAAGATCTACCTTCCCTTCCTTGAGGAGATATTTCTGCTCGATCAGACTCCGCAGAAGTACCTGATGGAGGGAAACCAGTCTCGTGGCGATAACTACGCGCCCTTCTTATCCGTGCGGGCCAGCGATGGTTCAAACTTCAGCTTCGAAACCCTGGAAATCCAGTACCGAATCATTCCTTCCATGGCCCGCGAGATCCTGCATGACTCGGGAGCTGAGGATGGCTTCAAGCGAGAGTGGATGCGAGCCCACGCTCGCTCGATCTTGCGCGATGAATTCGGCCGAATTTCTGCAGTCCAGGTGGCGAACCCCGTCAGCTATTCCGAAGCGACGGAACGTAGCACCAAGAGAATGAATGAGATCCTGCAGCCGCACGGCGTGCATATCATTCGCTTGATCACGCCCAAGCCGCGCTTCGATAAGTCCTATGAGCAGGCGATTGAGAAGAAGAAGTTCGCGGACCAAACCGTGGCTCACCTCAAGGTGAAGGAAGTTCAGTACATCGAGGAACGTAAGCGGGAACTAGCCAACGTCTCGAGAACGAAGGAGATTGAGTGGGAGGAGTTGCAGGGTGAACTAAGACGAATCGTTCTTTCTACTGAACGCAAGGCGATTGAGATTAAGAAGGATGCCGATGCCTACAAAGTGACCCGTGAATCGCAAGGGCAACAGCAGCGCGACCGGTTTACAGCAGAGGCGCTAGGACTGACAGCCAAGTACACGAAGGAGGCCGAGGGAATTAGGGCACGTACGGAAGCCCTCGAGAAGCGCGGAAAGGTCGTGGTGCGTGAAGCACTGATCGAGAAATTGCGCGGCATTCGCTTCACGCTTGTGCCCTACAGCAAAGACCCAGCTCCGCAGCGCCTGGAACATGAAGGAAGCGCAGGAACAGCCCAGAAGTCAGGTAACGAAGGAGATAACTAATCATGAAGGTCAGCAAAATATTCATGGGCTTGATTGCTCTCGCAGTCCTCTCTCTTCTTGTAATGACCCTGGCTTTCGAGCGCATTTCGCCCAGCGAAATCGGAGTCAAGCAATACCTCTGGGGCGAAGGCGGCTATGTTGAAGAAGACTTTGACGTCGGCTTTCATTTGGGACTCACCGGCTTTCACAAGTGGCACCACCTCGATGCCCGGACGCACTTCCTGACGTTCTCGGATATCGCAGCGCAGGGCGGCAATCTCAGGGATTTCGCAAACTCTCAGATCGAAGGCCCGCTCGAAATTAGAACCCGGGACAACCACCAGGTGAGCGTTGATGTGACGGTGACCTACGCCATCATTCCCGGCGAGGCACACTTGCTCGTCGCCGAGGGATTGAAGTCGAGGTATAGGGATCTGGTCACTGGATTCGTCAAAGATGAGTTGCGTAATGAACTCGCACGGCTAAATACGGAGAGCTTCTACGACACAGCGCAACGTCTTGAGCTGATCTCTAGCATTCTCCCTCGACTCGTAGAATCGATGGGAGAGTTTCATGTGAAGCCTGAGACAATCTTGATTCGCGCTGTGCGCTTCTCGACCCAATATGAAGATGAGTTGCAGAGCAAGCAGCTCTCCCAGCAAAATACCGAAGTCGCGAAGGCCGAGCGTCGAGTTCAGGATGCGAGCAAGATCACAGACAAGCTCCTGAAAGAAACCGAAGCGATGGAAAAAGCGGCCCGCGCGGAGTGGGATAAGAAGCTCCAAGACGCCACATCAACCAACCAGGTTGATGTTGCAACCATTCTCGCGGCGGCGAACATCTACGACAATCAGGTTAGACCTACCGCAGACGCGAACTTCGAAACCCTCATCGCTGAAGGGATGTTGGCGCTAGACAAAGCTCAGGCTTTGCGTGACGAACTGCGTAACGCCGCGCTCGATTCAAAGGGTGGCCGGATTCTTCAGGCCCGTGATGCCGCAGAAAATCTCCAGTTTGAAAGCGTCACCCTGAACTCAAACGACCCCAATGTTCCTAGCATCATCGAAATCGACAAGCTGGTCGATCTGTTGATCGGCGAGGACTAGAACCCTCGGGCATTGCCCGCGAAAGGCCCCCCTGCTCGAAGGACTCCTTCGTGCAGGGGGGCTTTTTATGTCTCGCCAAGAAACTTCGCAATTCCCCCAATACGTGTTTCACCCGTGGCGTTTCCTCTGCGAAGGTCGCAACCGACTCACTATGACGGAACTTACTGACAGCGAGCTCTTCACGAGATGGCGCGGGGGGGATACGAACTCCTTTACCCATCTAGTGAAGCGCTACCAAGGACAGCTTCTGCGCCATGCGCGCGGAATGTTGGGCCAAGGGCGCGAGTATGAAGATGTGGTGCAGGAGGTCTTTCTGAAGTTGGCTCGGGATGCTGGGACGTTGCGTCTACAGCTCGCGGACAACGATAAGGGAACCGCCGATGGAAGGCAGCTCGCGGCCTGGCTGCACACAGTTACGAGGAATGCCTGCATGGACATCATCCGATCCGAGAAACGCCGCAAGCACCGCGAAGAAGCGGTGGCGCCCAGTGAGGCGACGACGGGAGCGCAACACGAAGTGGACGCTCAAGACACGAAGGCCTTTGTGGAACGCGCAATTGCCAGTTTGCCTTTGGAGCAGCGCGAGGTGCTCGTCTTGCGGCTCTTCGCAGAACGTAGTTACCGTGAGATCGCCGAGATGACCGGGCGCAAGGTAGGCACGGTTGGCTGGCTAATCAGCGAGGGCTTGAAGGCTTTAAGTACACGCTTGGCGCCGCAGCTAGGGATTGATGGTGAATCGAACGGTAAGGACGCAGAAATGGGAGTTGCTTGAGCTATGAATATGAAGAACAACAATCACGAACGTTTGTGCGCTTACTTACTCGGCGAATTGGATGCGGCGGATTCGTTGCTTTTGGAAGCTGAGCTTGAGTCGTCAGTAGAGCTTCGCAATGAGAAGGATCGCATCGCCGGTACCATCGGTCTCTTGCGTGGAACGGTTAGCGCTGATGAAGCACTCTCGCCGGAGCTCATGGCTACGATTGAGCGCGCCGCGCGACCGATTGTGACAATGCAGCCTTGGTACCTCCGGAACTCGGTGCGTGTGGCTGCTGGAATGGCTGCTGTGGCGCTGGGGATCGTTGGCGGGAACGTTCTAATGCCAGACCCGCTCCTCGTGGGCGCCTTGGATGTTCCGCAAGAAGAACTGGCGGTGGGCAGGCGGAATGAGCTGCAGGACTCTCTGAAGAAGAACAGGTTCAAGCGCTCAGAGCGTACCGATGAAGATGCTCTGGAGTCGATGGATGAAATTCAGCAAGATTCAAATCTCCACGTGCCCATCCTCGAAAATAGGGTCGAGCTTGTATTGGAAGCCTTGCCGGAAGATGGGGCGGCGGTTCGAGATAGAGAAGAGCGAAAGCTTGAGGGATTTGGCCGCTCGACGGGGTCGAGGCAATTCGAGGCTGAACTCGGGGCTGAAGTCAGTGTGAGTCGACCTACTGCAAAGCCAATTGCGCCGGCAGAAACGGGGGCGCTCCTCGATGGGCTCAAATTGCCGTTACGAAAGCTGGACGATCAAGCCGGCGGGAAGGAAGGCAACGCTCCGTTGACGACGGTGCAAGACGCGGGTACTTATCACCTGGCAACGGGAGAATGGCAGAACAATCCAAAGGGTAAGAGCGGGCTGGAGTTTGGCTTGACCGATCTTGCGAGTGCGAAGAAGAGTTATCGGGGACCAGGAGATTCGACCCCCCCCGCAGTTCCTGCAACGGCCAAGGCGGGTCCTGAAGACTTCTTCCTTGGACGAGGGGAGCAGGCTCAGTCGGATCAAGTGTCCACCCCTGGCTTCGAACTTCATTTGAAAGAGAAATCGGCCGACTTGGAAGGCCTAAGCGCAATGCGCACTAAGGCGATCCTCGATAGCTGCGTGCGGCGCGCAGGAGAGGCTCCCTCCGCAATGTTCTTCCGCTTCTGGGGCGACAATGCTTTTGAGCTATGCCAAGCCGATAACCTTTCGACCTTCGCTGTCGATGTAGACACGGCGAGCTACACCCTAGCTCGGCGCTATATTATGGACGGGATTCTTCCGGCGAAGGAACAGGTGCGTACGGAGGAGTTCTTGAACTACTTCAAGCCGGACATCGCCGCGCCTACACAAGGGACCTTCGCCATCCACACGGACCTTGCTCCGAGCCTTTTCGGCAACGGGAAAGACGCCGAGAGCGAGCGTTGGATGATGCGCGTTGGAATTCGTGGGCGTGAGGTGGCGCGCGAAGAGCGCAAGCCACTGACCCTGACCTTCGTGATTGACACTTCGGGCTCGATGCGCGAAGGGGGGCGCTTGGAATTGGTGAAACACTCACTACGATTGCTCACCGCACAACTCAATGCGGCGGACTCGATAGCGATTGTTGGCTTCAGTAGCACCTCGCAGGTGATCCTACCGATGACCAGTGCCCAGAACCGTGCGCTGATCGAAGAGTCGCTGTACTCGCTGAGCCCCAAGGGCGGTACAAACGCAGAAAGGGGTCTCGTGATGGGCTATGAAGTCGCTCACGCAGCACTCACTCCGGGAGCTCACAACAGAGTGATCCTGCTCTCTGATGGCGTCGCGAACTTGGGCCAAACGGATCAAGATCGAATCAACGCCGATGTGCGCGGGCGGCGTGACGCGGGAATCTACCTGAACACGATCGGGGTGGGCATGTCGAATCACAACGACACCTTCCTTGAGCAGCTTGCGAATAAGGGCGACGGAATTTGTAACTACGTGGACTCTGCGGCGGAAGCGCGGCGCGCCTTGGTCGATAACTTCACCGGTGCCTTTGAGCCGATCGCCCGCGACGTGAAGATCCAGGTCGAGTTCGACAAGCAGCAGGTTTACCGCTATCGATTGCTCGGCTATGAAAACCGCGCGATTCGCGATGTAGACTTTCGCAATGATCTAGTGGACGCCGGCGAGGTCGGTGCGGGCCATCAAGTCGTCGCCCTCTACGAGTTGGAAATGACAGGAGTCCAGGGTGAAGCGCCGCTCGCCAAGGTGCATCTACGCTGGAAAGAGCCGACGGGGGTCGGCCGCGATGTGCTCGAGGACGAGGCTACCGAGGTGGAGCGCCGCGTGCACTTTACTTCAGCTACGAACTGGGCTGGTGCCTTGCCGAGTTTCAAGCGCTGTGTGTTTGTGGCGCAGTTCGCCGAGATTCTGCGCCGCAGCGTTCACGCTCGCGACGACTCCATGGACAAACTCATCCGGGAGACGGAAGCCTTAGTAACCCTCACGCAAGACAGCGACTTGGTTGAGTTCTTGAGCCTTCTGCGTCAGAGTCGTGCGCTGATCATCAGTCAAGCACACCTCGAAACCGATCTCTCGCGCTGCGTGGACGAGATTCGCCGCAACCGAATTTTGCAAGCTCAGTACGATGACTTGCTCAATGAGGAGAACGTCAAGGTATTCGCCGAGTTGGAGCGTGTAAACAATGAGCTAGAGAGACGAATTCGAGACCTGATCCGCCGTGAGGTCGAAGCGCAGCAACGCTAAGAGGGTTTCGGAATGTGGCTCCTGAGTCCTTGGAGCCAATCTCGAAACTCAACCAACATCCTTTTCAGAACCAGCGTATAGTCTCGCGCTTGTCTCTTCCGACAAAGCGCAAGCCAATGCCTTCCCAGCTCACACATCACGTTTCGCAGCGGTTTCTGCTGCTCGCATCTTCGGCCCTTCTCATTTGCGGTACGAGTTTCCTCGGGAGCTGTGCAAGCAATTCTGCGGGTGTCGATGCGCAAGCGACCTACCCTGCAATGGTTGCATCAAGTTTGGGCGAAATGCGCAATGTGTCGGTCACCGGATCCGTTTGGTTTGGTGCTTCGCCCTCGGACGAAGACTTGCAGTTGGCCAGTCGGCGCGGGATCGAGCGTGTGATCGATCTCTCGACGCCTTCTGACGCTGCGAACTGTAACGTGGCCAAAGTTTGTGCCGTGCTCGGATTGGAGTACTTGATGGCTTCGCTCAACCCCAATGACCTGGAAGCGAACCACTGCGTTGACTTGGTGATGGGTTGGCTGCGAAACGACGGAGGCGCACCGACTCTGATGTTTGACGGCAGCGGAGGACGCTGCGCAACTTACCTTGCCATTTATCGCTCGGTCTTCTTGAAGGTTCCCCTCGAAGAGGCTTTGGTCGAGGCGCGCCGCGCTGGAATGAAGCCAGGGGAACCCGAAAACTTCGTACGAGCGCAATACGACCGCCTGAGTGCTAGTAACACTCAGATGGCAAGTGCCGCAAACTAGTGCGATAGTCTAACGAGCTCGATCATCACTTCTGCGATTCGTTCGCACTGACCGCTCGTTGTGCTCGACGGCGGTAGTGCGTAGAGCACATTGCCTAGGGGCCGCAAGAGCACGCCGCGTTCGATGGCTGCTGCGCGCAGGATGGGTTGCAAGCTCGATAGGTAGCCGCCCTTTGTGCCGGTGGCAGGAACCAGGTCAAGCGCGACAATACCGCCAACGCGGCGCAGGTTCTGAACTCGTTCGTCGCCGTCCAAAGCCTCCGCAAGTTGAGCTTCGATCTGCGTGCCAATCGACTCAAGCCGCGCCGGCGTGTCTTCTTCGCGGCAGATTTGAAGCGACGCAAGTCCGACCGCGCAGCCCACTGGATTACCAGTGAAGGTGTGGCCGTGGAAGAATGCGCGCGTTCGATCTTCGGAGAGGAAGGCCTCGAAGTAGCGTTCCGTAGTGAGCGTTGCAGAGAGCGGGAAGTTCCCGCCGGTCAGACCCTTGGCTAAGCACAAGATGTCCGGGCGGATGCCGGCCTTATTGCATGCGAAGAGCTCACCTGTGCGTCCGAAGCCAGTCATGACCTCGTCGGCGATCAGCGGCACGCCAAACTTGTCGCAATGGGCGCGAACCTCGCGCAAGAAGCTTGTGCTCTGCATCAGCATTCCGGCCGCCCCTTGAACTAAAGGCTCAAGGATGACGCCAGCACAGGTCGGTCCAAGTTCCTCTAGAGCTTGCGCGATGGCGTTGGCGTTCGCCGGAACGCGCCGCGCTTCGAATAGCATCGGCTTGAACGGCAAGAAGAACGGGTCCGGATCGCCAACAGCCATCGATCCAAAGGTGTCGCCGTGGTAGGCGCCTTCCAGCGAGAGGAACACGCGGCGTTCGTTCTGGCCCTCGTGGCACCAAACTTGGCGCACCATCTTCAGCGCAACTTCGACAGCCGTCGAACCGTTATCGCTGTAGAAGACTCGCGTGAGGCCAGGCGGAGTGACTTTGAGGAGTTCCTCTGCCAACTTAACCGCAGGTTCATGGGTGGCGCCGGCGAACAGAACGTGGTCAAGCTTCTGAACTTGCTCGCTCATCGCTTGCACGATGCGCGGATGGCCATGGCCGTGAAGTGTTGCCCACCAAGACGAGATGGCGTCGATCAGTTGCGTTCCATCCTCGAGGGTTATGACGGATCCCGCCGCACTAGCTACGGATAGCGGCTCAGCTTCCGTTGCGTGTTGCGTGTACGGATGCCAGAGGTGCGCGCGGTCGCGAGCTACAAGATTGGTAGGCATTTGCGTCATGGCAAGAGTTGCGGCTGGGTGTTGAGCCAATGATCTATGGTCGCAGGTGTTAATGGGGCGAGCAGAGGCAACTCAATGATTTGAGCGATGCCTGTCATGCGCGCTAGCGTAGCCCGGTTGGAAGCGTGCGGCTCGCCAACCAAGAAGAGTGCTTCCGCCTTCAGTCCGCGATTTGCAAGTGCATGAACTGTGAGCAACGTATGGTTTAACGTCCCAAGGCCGGAGCGCGCGACCAAGACAATGCGCGGCTTCCGTGAAGCCAACCAATCGAGCTGCGTGTACGAGTTGTCATAGGGTACAAACACTCCGCCGGCCAGTTCAACGAGTAAAGCGCCGCCTTCGCTCCGCACCAATTCTGCTTCAAGTTGTTCGTGAACGACTCTTGGTTCGATCGTGGATTCAGCGGCAGCCGCAGCTTCGTGGGGCGATGCGGCTAACGGAAAGGCGTAGCTCGGCGTTGCGAACTCGACGTTCTTTCCTTCGCACAGCTGGCGCACGGTTTGTGTGTCGCTGTCATCGCCGGTTTGAACAGGCTTCCAGTAAGTGATTTCCTCTTGACGAGCGAGCGAGCGTAAAAGGACTGCGCTGACAACTGTCTTGCCAACATCCGTGTCCGTACCTGCGACGAAGATTGGCTTGCGGCGCGCTGTCGGAATGGATTTGCTACTTTCTTGCACTTCGCCGAGCTGCCCAGCCAAGCGATCCAGATCGGCGTCCTTATTGTATGAATGAAGCACGATGCGTAGTCCCGCCTGCCCTTTCGGCACAGTCGGTGGGCGTACTGCTCGAACATCAATTCCCGCGGCTCGCAGCGACTCAGCGAGTACCACGGCCGGTTCATTCTCGCCGACGGTGAAGGGCAGGATTGCGGCTTCAGGCGCTTCGACCCCAAGAGCTCCCGCGAGCCGGGCACCTAGATTTTGCAGCACCTCTCGTTCCTTATTCGCCGCGCGCGCAAGTTCAATGCTTTGAAGCAAGGCTCCTGCGACAGCAGGCGGGGTGCCGGTTGTGAAGATGAAACTGCGCGCGCTCTGCAGCAGGATCTCGCGCAACTCATACGAGCCAACGATCAGTCCACCTCCCGCCCCGAGAGCTTTGCCGCCGGTTACGACGCGTGCCAGTAGCCGCGAGTCGGACCCAACCGCCTCTGCAACGGTTGCCCAAGCACCGGCCCCTGCAGGTCCAACCACGCCAATCGCATGGGCTTCGTCCACAACTAGCCAAGCATCGTGTTTCAGGCACAGGCGCTGGAGCTCTACAAGCGGCGCTAGCTCGCCACTCATGGAGTAAATGCCTTCGGTTAAAACAATTCGCCGGCCGGTCTGTGGCCGATTGGCGAGCAGCGCTTCGAGCTGTGCCATGTTGTTGTGCGCGAAGACATGCGTCGTGGCTTTCGACAACCGGGAAGCGTCCACGAGTGAAGCGTGAATATGCGCGTCGGAGAAAATTGTGTCGCCGCGCCGCGCAAGAGTCGTGACTAGCCCGAGGTTGGCTTGAAAGCCCGTTGGGAAGAGCAGTGCGGTTTGCGCGCCCATCCAATCGGCAAGGGCCTCTTCCACCTGCGCATCTAATTTGGATCCGCCGCCCAAGAGCCGGGAAGCTCGCGCTCCTGCGCCAAACTCACGCAGGGCCTTGACTCCCGCTTCAACGACAAGGGGGTGGCGTGCCAATCCCAGGTAATCGTTGCTGCTGAAGTCTATCGACTTCGTATTTGCTTCAAGAACAACCAGCGACCTACGTTGACCGCGTTCGGTCAAAGCGTCGAGTTCCTCGCGCAGTTCGCGTTCGAAAGCTCGATCCATGACTCGCCTCTTATTATTGGGACGTCGAGCGTAGACCCAGCTTCTTAAGCAGGGCGGCGTCCGTCGACGGCTCGGGGTTGGGTGTCGTTAGCAATTGATCGCCGAGGAAAATCGAGTTTGCGCCACCAAGGAAACACATTGCTTGCGCTTCCTCCGTCATCGAACGGCGCCCAGCGCTCAATCGGATTGTCGTGTGGGGCATCAAGATGCGGGTGGCGGCAACCACCGAGACGATCTCGCTCCAATCCACTTCGGCGGCTTCGCCCATTGGCGTTCCATCGATCGGAACAAGCGAGTTGATCGGAACACTCTCCGGTTGTGGCGAGAGGTTCGCGAGTTCCGCCAACAGTTCGGCGCGTGCCAATCGGCTCTCGCCCAGACCGAGAATTCCGCCTGAACAAACCTGTATGCCAGCGGCGCGCACAGCGGCCAAGGTGTCGAGGCGCTCGTCATAGGAGTGAGTCGTGACGACCTTGTCGTAATGGCTGCGGCCCGTGTCGAGGTTGTGGTTGTAGAAGTCGAGGCCGGCGGATTGGAGGCGCTCGGCCTGATGCGGCTTCAACATGCCAAGGGTCACACAGGTTTCCAGCCCGAGGTTTTTCACGCCTTCGACCATTTCAACGACCGCATCGAACTCCTTCCCGTCGCGAACCTCGCGCCAGGCGGCTCCCATGCAAAAACGATCGGCACCATTTTCCTTGGCCTGTTTGGCTGCGGCTAGGGTCACATCGACCGAAAGTAGAGCCTCGCGGGCGACCGCCGTCTTCGAATGCGCACTCTGGGAGCAGTAGCCGCAGTCTTCCGAGCAGCCTCCGGTCTTCACCGAAAGCAGTTGGGAACACTGGATCCGGCCCGGATCGTGATGTAAACGGTGAACTGAGGCGGCCTCGAAGACCAGATCGAGCAGAGGGCGCTCGAGCAGGAGGGAGACTTCGGAGGCATTGATGAGTTGATTCTGCTCCGCCGGGGCGGAGAACTGAGTGATCGTGGCCATGGGTGAATTGTACTTGCCGAGGCTCATTCAAGAAACGACCAGGCGCCACACGTTGCCAGATTGGAAGATCCGGTGGATACTTCAGGAGGAATCGGCTATCTGCCCCTAGGGCGCCCAATCCTTCCCCCAGCTGACCGGCTGTCCGCTCGAATTCCACTCCGGCAATCATCGAATCCATGAGAATATTTCCGATCGTAATTTCCATCGCCGCCGCCTGCTTGCTGACCGCGAGCGCTACCGCTCAGTTCACCGTGAATGGTCCGGGCACTTTCGTTCCAATTCTCGGCGACGGGGGAGATGTGGCGGCAAATAATGACGGATTGGCGCTCTACGATACGATTATGCCGGGCTTGATCGCCTCGTCGGTAGTCAGTGTTCCGCAGACGGTTTTACAGATCGACTCAATTCGCATCGATGGTTTCGAGCACAGTTGGGCCGGTGACGTGCAAGCAACCCTGGTCGATCCGGTTGGCGTCGAGCACCTGCTCTTTCTGCGTCCTGGATTCTTGAACCCGAACCCCTTCGGTACTTCGGGCAGCTTCGAACCAGGCACCTACACCTTTGTAGAGTCGGGTGGACTCGACCTACCAACGGTCAGCGATAGCATCGACATCCCGGCTGGAACCTACAACCAGACCTTTTCTTCGGGCGGAACGACCTGGGTCAACGGCACGAACGGCATCAATAACACCCCGCTCTCTGCAATAACAGGGATGGCCGGAAACTGGGAATTGCGGCTATACGACTGGGGTAATGGGGACAGCGGAACTTTCACGGGCTGGACTTTGAATGGCAATAACTACATGAGGAACCCCGGAATGCCTTATTGCTTCGGCGATGGCTCTGGTGCTTCTTGTCCTTGCTCCGGCTTCGGTGCGCCTGGCGAAGGTTGCAAGAACTCGACCGGTAGCGGCGCGACTCTGACGGGTTTTGGGGACGCTGTCACGACT
>JBLIOI010000093.1:0-18465 GCA_047639675.1 Planctomycetota bacterium
CCCAAAACCAAGGTTGTCGAAGGATTGTCTTTTTCCGAGCAAATCGAGACCCTGCGGATTAACCAAGCAGATGCGGCTACTGAGCTAGACGGAATTCGCCCTCCTCACTCTCGCTACAAAGTCATTCAACGCGAGCTAGAAGCGCTGGACGAACAGATTCGCGATCTGGAGTTGCGACAAACAAGCAGCGAAGTCCTGCAAGAATTCGAGCCGAATAGGCTCTACCTAGATATGCAGACCTTGATCTCAAGCCTTGAGCTTCGAATTGGAGTGATGCAAGGAGAACGCAAGGCTTTGATCGTGTCCCTCGATGACAATCGGCGCGACATTCGGCGACTTGGAGAGGCCTATCGTTTAGACGGTCAGCACACAGATCGACTCGAAGTTCTCAAGGCTGCTCAGGAAGAGATCGAGATCGACTTGGTGAAGAAGAAGCAACGTCGAGACGTTGTCTATGGCGCTTCGGGTAACCCCTTTCAAATCACCCAAGAGGTCGAAGAGCCGGGAAGTCCAACGGAACCCAACCCGTTCATCATCATCGTCGGCGCGATGATCCTTGGCCTCGGAATTGGCTTTGGTACCGCGATGGTTGCGGAATTCAGCAAGAGCTGCTTCAAGAACCCCTCAGAAATCAATCGGATCATGGTCGCTCCCGTTCTGGGCGTCATCGCACCGATTGTGACTCGTGGCGAACGTCGCCGGCGATTACTCAAGCGTTTCGTAGTGGGGACTCTGAGCCTTTTGGTGATTGTTTCGGTGTTCTTTGTTACTTGGGCCTGGTCCTACGAACCGGACCTCTTGGGAACGCGGGTGAACGACAAGATCGAAGATTTTCGTGAGCTGTTCGTCTAGCCCTGCCTATTGATGAGCACCCACTCCAAATTTCGAGATCAGTCGCTTTGGGCTCCCTCTCTTTTTCTCTGGATGCCGTCCTGTCATGTGTGCGTCCTTACTAGTCATCCAGGCTAAGGAGCGGGTGAGTCATGCGCGACGTCATCGTCAGCTTGTTCCTGTTGGCGGTGATGCCGTCCTGCTTCCGCAAGCCGTTCATCGGCTTGCTCTTGTTTTCCCTGCTCGCATACATGCGCCTGCAGGATCTGACTTGGGGATTCGCGCGTGGGATCCGTTGGTCGTTCTACGTAATGGTGATCACCTTTTCGGGGTTCTTCGTTTCAACTAGGGAACGACGTTTCTTGATCTCAGACTTGCGCACGTCGATCATGATGGTCCTCGTGGTGCTCGTAGCGCTTTCGATCGGTATCAATCGAGGACTTGATAAGGGCGATCTTCCGGGCTTCGTCGAATACACGAAGGTGATCGTGATCGCCTTGTTCACCACCGGTATGGTGAGCACGCGGGAACGTCTTCGGATGATCCTATGGGTGATTGCCTTGTCCTTCGCCTTCTTTGGCTTCAAGTCGGGTCTGGTAGGAATTCTGCAGGGAGGCAGCACCCAAATTATTCAGGGGCCCGGCGGGATGATGAAAGACAACAACGACTATGCCTTGGCGCTCGGCATGGGTGTGCCGATGATGGTCATGCTGGGACTCTCCGAGCGCTTGGAGACTCTGCGTAAGCCGCTCCTGGTGTGCGTTCCGCTGACCTTGGTAACGATCGCACTGACGCACTCTCGGGGTGGATTCCTGGCGAGTTCATTGGGGCTCTTCATCATGATCATGCGTTCCCGCAATCGTCTCGTTGGCATCGTGATGATCGGTATCATCGGAGTGGGCGCCTTGGTAGGAGCCCCAAGTAGCTACATCGATCGCATCAAGTCTATCGGTGAGTACGAAGAAGACAGTTCAGCCCAAGCGCGCTTTGCAGCCTGGCGTGTCGCGGGTGAAATGATTCAAGCCAACCCAGTCTTTGGTGTTGGTTTTGGGCACTTCCAAGACAACTACAATGTCTACGATCCCGCGCGGCGCGACTCTGATTTGGAGCAGCACGTCTCCCACGTGGCGCACAATAGCTACCTCCAGATATGGGCGGAATGCGGCACGCCGACCTTCTTTTTGTACCTGACCCTGATCGCTCTCAGTTTCATAGACTTGTGGGGGGTGCGGGCCCTAGCCAAGAGAAGGTACCATTCCAGTTGGATCCTGAACTACACGACCATGTTTGAAGCGTCGCTTGCGACCTTTACTCTCGGAAGTATCTTCTTGAATCGCGCGCACTTCGACCTGTTCTATCACTGGGTTGCCCTTATCTTGGCCTTTAGCACCATCGCCAGACAGCACATGACTGACCCGACCTTTTACCCGAAGATAAATTCGGGCTCTCGCGGAGTCTTGCATGCCATGGAGAGTCCAGGGTTCGGTCGACGTCTTCCGCGCAATGGATTCGCTCGGAAGGCACCTGGAGCGAGCTTCTAGAATCATGTGTGGTTTTGGTGGTTTTGCGCTGCGTGATGTTAGCGCCGCATTTGATCAGGATCGTTTGCGTAAGATGACGAGCGCCATCGAGCATCGGGGTCCAGATGACGAGGGCATGGATTATCACGATGGCGTCGCTATGGGATTTCGACGCTTATCGATCATCGATGTCGATGGAGGTCACCAACCGATTTGGAACGAGAAGCGCACCATTTCCGTAACGTGCAATGGCGAGATTTACAATTACCGTGAGCTGCGTGAAGCGTTGGTCGCAAAGGGCTACAAGTTCCGTAGCAACTCCGACGTCGAAGTTCTCATTCCTCTGTACGAAGAGTTTGGCGATGACTTTCTAGACGAGCTCGTCGGCATGTTTGCGATTTGCATTGCCGACTTTCGTCGGGTGAGTCAGCCGCGCCTACTACTGGCCCGCGATCGCATCGGGATCAAGCCGCTTTACTGGTGCGAGACGAAAGAGGGACTTTTTTGGGGCAGTGAACCCAAGGCAATCTTGGCCAGTGGTGCAATCGATCGGCGCATGCGTGGAACTGCCCTGGTGGATTACCTTGTGCAGGGCTTTACGAGTGGGCCGCAATCGGCTTGGGAAGGCCTGCAGCGTTTGGAAGCCGGGCATTGTTTGCACTGGACGCCCGCAGGTAAGCCAGCCGAACCACGCGTATACTGGGACTTGCCACTTGAGGGCGAGCGCGAAAGCGTTGAGCCACAAGAAATTCTGGACTTGGTCGATCGCGTCGTAACCGATCGCCTGGTAGCTGACGTTCCTCTCGGCGCGTTTCTATCGGGTGGAATCGATAGCACGGCGGTGGTGAGCGCCATGTCAGCAGCGCAGAATAAATCCGTGCTCGCCTGCTCGATTGGATTCGAAGAAAAGAGCCACAACGAACTCGACCTGGCGAAGAAGACTGCAGATCGTCTAGGTTTAGAGCATCACACCGAGATCTTGCAGCCCGATCCGACGGCAGCCATCGAGCACTTGCCGTGGTTCTACGATGAACCTCTGGCGGACTCATCGACCGTGCCGACTTGGCTCGTGTCGCGCATGGCGCGCGAGCATGTGACCGTCGCCTTGTCCGGCGACGGCGGCGACGAGGTCTTTGGCGGCTACCGGCGTTATGTCTTTGATGTGGCCGAGAACAAAACCCGCCAGGCAATTGGCGGCGTGGGGCGCGGACTGTGCGCGGGACTCGGCGCACTCTACCCCAAAATGGCTTGGGCGCCGCGATTCCTACGTGCCAAGAGCGTCTTTCAGAACTTGGGCCGCGAGCCGGGGCGCGCCTATTACTCCAGTATGACTCAGGTTGGCTTGGCCGAGGTCCAAGAACTCTTGGCGCCGAGTCTTCGCGACGCCTTACGGGATCACGACCCGTATGAAGCCTTTGCAAGTCACTACGAACGGCCTCGCGATTGCGACCCGCTGTACCGCGCTCAGTACGCTGACTTCAAGACCTTCCTGCCCGAGCGCATCCTGATGAAAACCGATCGCGCATCCATGGCGGTTGGATTGGAGGTGCGCGTACCCTTACTCGATCACCGATTCGTGGAAGCCTTTGCAAACCTGGCGACTCGCCATAAAGTCCAGGCCGGCCGCGGTAAGCACGCCCTGCGCGAAGCGTTGCGAACGCGACTCCCCGGTGAAATTCTGGATGGCGCAAAACGTGGATTCGACACGCCACTGCGTAAGTGGCTGCAAGGTCCGATGGCCCAGGCTGTCAGTGAGGCGATTGAGGAAGTCCCGTCCGATGTTTTTGACAACGCGGCTTTGCGAAAGCGCTTGGAGCAACACAAGAGCGGCCGAGCGGACCATTCACAGCTGTTGTGGAGCCTCTTGATCTGGGAGCATTGGCGCCGGCGTCATGGCGTCAGCGGGGTCGCAGTTTGAGTCCCGTGCGTCACGCCATCAGCTTTGACGTGGAGGAGTACTTCCAAGTTGCTAATTTTACGGCTCAATTTCCGCGCGCGGATTGGGACGGAGTCGCACCACGCATCGACGTCGGAATGCAGCGAATTTTGGACGCGTTGAAGCGCCACGATTCCCACGCTACTTTCTTCTTCCTTGGTTGGATCGCGGAGCGCCATCCACACTGGGTCGAGCGCTGCCTCGATGCTGGCCACGAAGTAGCCAGTCATGGTTACGATCACCAATTCCTTTGGGACCTTGGCGAAGAGGGATTTGACGCGGATCTGGCGCGCACTGAAGAGATCTTGATCAAGGCGGGTGCCGATAGGCCGCAGGGCTTTCGTGCCTGTACTTTCACGATCACGCGCCGAACTTGGTGGGCCTTCGATGTGCTAACACGTCGTGACTACAACTACGACTCAAGCGTCCATCCCGTGCACCATCCAGTTTATGGCGTACCGGACTTCGACCCGGCGATTTCGATTGTGCACGACTCTAGCGGTGAACGGTCGTTGGTTGAATTTCCCGTGAGCACCTATCCGCTCTTCGGCCGTAATATACCCGCCGGGGGTGGTGGCTACTTCCGCTTGTATCCAATGGCGTTGACACGCGCCGTTGTTCGCAAAATGGAAGAGTTGAACCGGCCTGCCGCATTCTACATGCACCCCTGGGAGTTCGACCCAGAACAGCCCCGCGTGCAAGCGACAGCGGGCAAGCGCTTTCGCCACTACGTGAATCTCGACAAGACATTGTCGCGCTTGGAGGCGTTGTTGTCAGAGTTTGACTTTGGCAGTTTCAATGAGGTCTTGGCTGCGCAATAGCTGAGACCTGTCTTTTCTTTCAGCTGCTGCAGGAGCGGCAACTACTGCAGGGCGGGTTCTCGAGATTGGCCTATTCCAATCAATACATGGAACTGTTCCCGTTGGTAGGGGACCCGGGTTTTAGGTAATTCTGGCGCCAAAGTGTTCACGGCGCGCCGCGCATCACCGGGCTTGCCGCGTAGGAGTAGGGCGCGCGCGTAGAGGCTTGCGAATTTGGTACTGAATTCGGGACCCTCGAATTGGTGGCGCTGCTCGTAAATGGCCTCCAAGTGCAGAATAGCTGAATCCCAGGACTCCTTGTCGTAGTCGTTGAGTAGAGCTTCGGCACGGATCAATTGTGATTCCAGGGTGGACTCCCCATCCTCACGCAGATCGGCAGCTTCTTGCAAAGCCCTCATGACCAGGGAAGGGGCGGCACCCTTTGCGGTGTAACTAGCGGCCAGTTCGATTTTGGCTTCACTCGAGGGCGCCATGGATGCCACGCTGGTGAGTACTTGGATTGACTCATCGAACTTGTCCAGTTCGCGCTGCACCTTGCCGAGTAGGCGCCAAAGAAAGAGGTTCCCCGGCTGGCGTTGCAACTCTGTCAGGATGAAGTCCTCGGAAGAGTCCGGGTCGGTCTCTACATAGAAGTTGGCCCAGGCTTCGGTGGCTCCGCGTTGAACGTTCTCAAGTGATCTTTGGCCGTGAAAGTCGCGCAGGTTGCGCAAGCGCGACCAAGCACGGTCCAAGCCTTGGGCTGGGTTGCGCTCATCGAGCAAAAGATCGAGCTTCGCCAGAGCCAAGACAACACGTGGGTTGAAAGGGTGGCTCTGGTTGAGTCGATCCAGTTCTGACTTGATCTGTGACATCTGGATCATCGGCGGAACCGTGATGGAGGCTCGCCCCAAGGCGCGTATGTAGCCGGTGATGGCACGTGCCGCCTGATTCGCATCGGAATCAGTGACTAAGCCTCGCCACTCTTCAAGGGCCGCTTCCCAGTGACCCATGTCCGTGTAGGTCCTCGCCACTGCACTGCGCGTTTCATACCAATCAGGTGCCATCCCCTGGGCTTTGAGTTGGAGGCGGAGAGCACTCTTAGTATCTCCCTGATTACGCAGGCGCTTAGCAGCGATTAGCAATCCTGCGGCACCTTCGGGGTCGGCGATTGCGAGGGCAGCCAGTCGGCGGTTCCGAACGCGTGCGACTTGGCTGTGCTCACTGGATCCGTAGTTCTTGATTTGGATTTGTTCGAGACCGTCCCAAGCTGGCAGGCAATCGCCGTTCGTTGCCAGAATTTTCTCGTAAGCATCCACAGCTGTGAGTTCTTGTCCCACGCTGGCCAGCAACTCCGCCTTTAGGATCGAGGGCCAAATGATCCCGCGATCAGCGCTTTTCATGTCCGTCAGGACTCCGGTGACATAGGGCTCGAAAGTCTTGTACTCAGAAGCAATCAACAGAACAGTCACTGCGCGTGGATCGATGATCACTGAACCGCGCCCATTGAGGAGAGCATCTAACTCGTGGCGACCGCGCGAGCCGAAGGCCGGCGGGCATTCGACTTCAAGGCCGAGAGCCTGGCGCGCAATATTGTTGGCGATGATCCATTTGGGTGTCAGTGGCGTCAGGCTGAGGCCGAACTTGGTGTTCTCATAGGCGCGCTCCTCCTGATCCGACAGGAGGTCGATCAGTGAGCCCAAGAGCGGTGTTCGAGCTGAAGTCGTCTGAGCCAATTCCAAGGCGTCCTTGCGCGCTCGACTCCAATCGGCACGTAGCCCATCGAGGAGCAGGCGCGAAACAAGGTACTCGTCGTCTTCCAAGAAGGATCCCGCACGCTCTACGGTAGCCGACGCTTGACCAGTATCGCCGCGCAGTGCTAGCAATACCTCTCGTCGTAGGAGAATGCCAGGGTCTTCGAGCTGGCTGGGATCGAGTCGACCTAAGAGCGTTTTGGCGGCAAGTTCCTGTTGCTCTCGGAGGCAACCGTCGGCCAATAGGAGCATCTCTGCGGGACCCACGCTGTGGTTCTCAAGCAGGGTACGTAAACGGCTCAGCAGCTCCTCCGTTTTATCCATTCCCATGGCGCAGCTAATTGCGAGGCGTGCCTTGATGTTACCGAAGGGACCGTCGCCTACTTCATCAAGCCAGCGCAGAGCTGTGCGGTAATCACCGTCCGCCATTAGAATTCGTGCACCAAATATGCGTTCGTCGTCGTTGCGTGATGCGCGGGTTGAGGATTCGAGTGTCTCGAGTGCCGATGAGTTTTCCCCGTTTGCATAGAACCACTTGGTGACGGCCATGCGACCGGTGCCGCGGGGATCCGCCATCATCATTTGCACGAGTTGCTTATTGTCTAGCTCGTCGAGACGAATCGACTCAAGCAATTTCTCAGAACGTGGTGACATCCCAGCAAGCTCGATCCGTTCGATGACGAGTTCAATGTAGCCTTCGCGATCGCCTAGCGAGTTGCGCGCATCGATCATTAAATCGAGGGCAGGTACGAAGTCCTTGAACTTGGCAATGAGTCGCGATGCAGCGGACAATTGCCCTCCTGGGGAGTCGTTCTGGCCGTGCATTTCAGCAATGCGGTAGAGCACATAGGGCCCGTAGTCGCGCGTTGGAAAGCGCTGGTTGGATCGCTGCAAGTCCTCAAAGATGACGTCCAGATTGCGTTCCTCGGCCTTCAAGGTTTGCTCACCCAACTCGACGAAACGCTCCATCAATTCATCCGTGCGGCGCGGTAGTAGGCTCATGCCTTCAGTCCACGATTCGAGCGGGAGTCGATAGCCGTTGTTGGGCGTTTCAAGTTGAATCTCAGCGCGCCGCAGCCACAGGTTGCCAGCATTTGCAGGCTTCAAGGCAAGTGCGGCCTGAATTGCTTCACGTTCTCGTGAAAGCTGATCACGCTCTTTTTGAAGCTTGGCGACGGTGCGCCAGGCGCTGTCGCGAGCGCCGGGAAAGGGCTCTGGCGTTCGCGCGTTGGCGAATTCGATCAGTGAGTTCAAGGAGCGGTCGTTGCGAGACTTCTTGCCCTGCGAGCCCGCCATACCATTGTAGAATTCGGAAATGGCATCGTCTTCCAAGCTACCGATAGAGCGCAAGCGTGCGCTAGCTTTGGTCAAGATAGACCATTCGCGTGAACGGTAGAGCGCTTCACATGACAGTCGTAGGAAGGTGGCGTTCAGCGGCTGCTTGGTTCCGACCCAAATTTTCGCCAGCTGCGCAGCGTGTTTGTAGTCGCCCCGCTCCATGTGCATTTGAAGCAAGATCAAAGCGCTCTCCGGATCTGCACTGTTAGGACTTTGTAGTGCGATCAGACCTCCGAGTTGCAGTGCCTCTTGCGTTCGCCCTGCATCTTGCAAGATTTTCAAGTAACGGGTTAGAGCGACCGAATCGAGGCCGAAGCCAAAACTGCGCACGTAGGCTTTTCGGCTTCCCGCTAAGTAGTCGCTGGCTTCTTCGCTGAAGCCCAACACTTGCCCTAAGGATTCATCAGCACTTGGTGGGAAGAGATTCTTCAGTTTCAAGATGATCTTCGCGCGACCGGGATCGCTAGAATCCCGTGCAGCTAAACTGTGAACGATGAGCGACGCTTTTTCAGCATCCGCTTCGATCAACGCAAACCTCAGCTTCTCGTCGCAAGTCTCCAGCGCTTCCACGGCCAACTTGGTTTGCAGGTGGCCGCGTTCGACCATCGCCAAGCCAAAGTCGGGTTCGTCTTTAAGAAGTGCATCAAGAAGCCCGAGGGCCCCCGATACGTTGCCGCCGGCGCTCTCAGACTTGATTAGTAGGAGTCGGACATCGCGATCACCAGGGCGATACTTGTCGAGAACCTTAACGAAGTCTTGGCGCGCTTCGCGGGTCGCCCCAATCGCTAAGTAGAGTTGGCCACGTGCCATGCGCAAATTGGCGCACAATTCGCGCGTGGCTTCATGTTCTTGATCACCGCGTTCAGCTCGACGCAAACTGCTTGCGAGCCTGCGTAGCAAGGCCTGTTCGTCAAAGCTCTCCGCCTGCATTTCGGCTTCGACTTGCAAGAGGACTTGGCGCGGAGTGAGTTGCTCGCTCCGGGAAACCAGGACGCCCAGTGACACAAGCCCTCCTATCACCGTGAGGGTCAGAATTCGGGCGGGCAAGCTCATCGCTGCTTGTCCTCTTCGGATGCTTGCGATTCTGCTTCGAACCCACGCTCCATCAAGTCGAGCTTCGTCATCTTGTTGAACAATGTGGTGCGGTTGATTCCGAGTTGGAGGGCAGTTTCCTTGCGTGACCCCCGATTTCCTAGCAGTGCTTGGAGAATGAGTTGTTTTTCTGCGTCTTCCAGGGCTTGGCGGAGGGTTCGACCGGCCAGAGAGAGTTGTCCAAGCTGGGAGCTGGAGCCCAGTTGACTGGTGTTTTGGGCCGCCTGGATCAGCTCCTCTGGGAGATTCTCGATGCCGATACTATCCCCCCGAGCCATCAACACAGCGCGCTCGACGGAGTTCTCCAGTTCTCGAACATTTCCCGGCCAATCATGACCGCTCAAGGCAGTCAGAGCCTCTGGGGAGAATCCCCTGATTTCTCGGCCATAATCCTGGCTGATGCGTTCCAAGAATCTCTCGGCCAAGAGGATGACGTCACCGCAGCGAGTGCGTAGCGGCGGGATCTCCAGGTCCAGCACGTTGAGCCGGTAGTAGAGGTCTTTTCGGAAGCGGCCGGCTGCGACCTCTTCGAGCAGAACTTGATTGGTTGCGGCGATCACTCGAACATCGACCTTACGCGTTTCGGAGGAGCCCACCCGCTCAAATTCACGCTCTTGTAGCACACGCAATAATTTGACTTGCAGGTCGATCGAGGCGCACGATATTTCATCGAGGAAAATCGTACCGCCGTCCGCTGCTTCAAACTTGCCTGCTTGGGATTTGACGGCGCCGGTGAATGCTCCACGTTCGTGACCGAAAAGCTCGCTCTCCAGCAGGTTGTCGGGAAGTGCGCCACAGTTGACGGCGATGAAGGGCGCCTCTGCTCGCAAGGATGAACGGTGGATGCCACGGGCCAAGAGGCTCTTACCCGTCCCACTTTCGCCTTGAATCAGAATCGTGGCACGGGTGTCAGCCACCTTGCGTACCGTGTCAAAGATCTTATGCATCTCCGGTGAACGGCTGACCAGCTTGTCGAGTTCGAAGCGCTCACCGAGATCTTCGCGCAAGCGCTGATTCTCAGTACGTAATTCGCGTTTCTCCAGTGCGCGTGAAATCGAGAGCTGCAACTGATCTCCAGAGATGGGCTTGGTCAAGAAGTCCGCAGCACCTGCTCGCACTGCTTCCAGCGCATCCTCCACGGATCCGAAGCCTGACATCATCAGGATAACGGGAGGGTTGGGCCGCGACATGAGCGCCTCGAAGGTCGCAATCGGAGCCGTATCCTGATCTGCCAAGATGGCGTCCCATGTATGACGACCTAGCAATCGTGATAGTTGCTCTGGGTTGTCACAAACCTCAACCTGGCAACCGCAGTCGGCTAGATCCTCCGACAGCATGGTTGTGCCAAAGCTATCTGAGTCGACAATCAGGATGCGCGGGGGTGCAACGTTCTGGGTCTTGGACATGTTCACCTTTGTCGACATCGGGTCTTCGAGGGCTGCGTGGAACCTTGGAAATTCCTCACCCTGAGCGGATTCTTCCTCGTCGAGGTTGTCTGGTTTTCCAGGAGGAAGCGTGATTGGCTTCTCTTAGAGTGCTCCTGTGCATCCGGATGAATCCTATGACCTGCTAATCGTCGGCGCTGGACCTGTGGGTTGCGTTGTCGCCGAGCGCGCGGCGAGCCAACGTGGTTGGTCGAGCCTGGTGATCGATCGACGCGACCATCTCGCGGGTAATTGCTACGACCGGGCCCATGAGAGCGGCGTGCTCATTCATCAATACGGCCCGCACTATTTTCGCACGAATAGCGCCGACTTACTGAGCTACCTATCGCAGTTCACCGAGTGGGTCGAGGGCCATTACATCGTCAAAAGTTTGGTGGATGGCAAGCTCTATCCAATGCCGATCAACCTCACCACTTTAGAGATGTTTTTTGGCGCTAGCTTGGATGAGGCTTCGGCCAAAGACTTGCTCGAACACCTCGTTGACAAGATTGACGAGCCCAAGAACTCTGAGGAGCTAGTGCTCTCGCGCGTTGGGCGTGAACTCTATGAAGCCTTCTACTTGGGCTACACCCTCAAGCAATGGGGCCAACACCCGCGCGAATTAGAGGCGTCGGTTTGCGGTCGTGTCCCTGTGCGTTGCACTCGCGATGAGCGCTATGTAGACCATGAGTTTCAGGTCACTCCAAAGGACGGCTTCACCGCGCTCTTCGCCAAGATGATAGAGCATCCAAAAATCACCCTGCGCACCGGCACGGACTACGATGATGTCAAAGGCTTGGTCAAGCCGAAGCGAGCGACTATCTACTGTGGCGCCATCGACGAGTACTTCGATTGTCGCTTTGGCGCCTTGGATTGGCGCTCCCTGCGTTTCGACTTCAAGTTCTTCGATGAGAATCTAGTTCAACCCTGCGTGCAGATCAACTACCCGAGCGACCACGAGTACAGCCGTACAGTTGAAATCAAGCACGTCACTCGTCAAGAGCACCGAGGGACCGTCGTCTCCTACGAATATCCGATGAAGGAGGGCGAGGCTTACTACCCGGTGCCGACTCCCGAGGGTGCCGCCCTCTATCAAAAATACAAGAAGGAAGCGGAGCGTGAGACCCGGGAGAAGGGCGTCTACTTCGTTGGGCGGCTTGCAGAATATGCCTACATCAACACTGACGAGGCGATTGAGAAGGGTTTGGCGATGTTTGAGCGCCTAGTGTCTGAGCGTAGCTAGAGCGTGATTCAGCGCAAACGATTCCTGCTGAGGACCTTGGCGCCGGGTCTTCTGGTCGCGGCCACGGGAGTGGGTGCGGGGGACTTGGCTACCGGGGCGTTCTCTGGAAGTGCGATTGGACCTGCGATCTTATGGGCAGTCTTGATCGGTGCCCTACTGAAGTTTGTCTTGAGCGAAGGCCTTGCTCGCTTTCAATTGCAGACGGGCCAGACCCTGCTAGAAGGCGCGCTGCTACGCACACCAGTGCCTTTGCGTTACTTGTTTCTCTTGTACTTGATTCCTTGGAGCTGGTTCGTTGGTTCTGCACTCATCAGCGCCTGTGGTCTGACTGCCAATGCGATGTTGCCGATCTCGGACGATCCACTGATCGGCAAAGTCGTCTGGGGAGCGGCTCACTCCTTGCTAGGCCTGGTACTCGTTCGGCGCGGAGGGTATGAGCTCTTTGGGCGCATGATGAGCGTCGCAGTGGGCATCATGTTCGTTACCGTGGTTTGGACGGCGTTGGCCTTGGGCTTCGATAGTGGCGAGGTCTTGCGTGGTCTGTTCATTCCTACGATTCCGGAGGCGAGTGGCGAAGGTTTGACTTGGACGGTGGCCTTGATCGGAGGGGTGGGTGGAACCTTGACGCTCCTTTGCTACGGCTATTGGATCCGCGAAGAGGGACGCTTTGATCCGAGCGCACTCAAGCTCTGCCGAATTGACTTGGCGGTTGGCTTCAGCGTTACCGCCGTGTTTGGAATCGCAATGGTCCTGATCGGCAGTCGAATCGAAACCAGCGGACGAGGCAGTGGGCTCATTGTCAGTCTCGCGGAGGAACTTGGTGGCGAACTTGGCAGCGGTGCTCGCTGGGCTTTTCTGATTGGAGCTTGGGGTGCCGTCTTCTCGAGCCTGGTTGGCGTTTGGCAAGCCGTGCCCTACATCTTCGCCGACTTCTGGCGCTTGCGCCGAGGGCAGGCAGGGGATTCTGTCAGCGAGGTAGATGCCAGCGCGCGTCCCTATCGCTTGTACATGTACGCTCTTGCACTGATCCCTCTGCTGGGATTGTTCGGGAGCTTCAAACAGGCTCAAAAGGCCTATTCGGTAGTCGGCGCGGCATTCTTGCCGTTATTGGCCTTGTCACTTCTGTGGCTCAACCGCAAAGCTGTCGTGGGTGAGGCTCAAGCCAACCGGATGCCAAGCATCCTCTCTCTGGTGGCAATCCTGGCCTTCTTCGTCCTCGCCGGTTGGATCAAGCTAGCGGGGAGCAATTAGTAAGTTGGAGCTGAAGCTGGCGATGCCGCTATCTTCAGCTCCAATTCACTAGCCCGCGAACGGTAAGTACACCAACCATTCCAAGCCACCGGAGGCTTCCTGGTGAAGCTCGACGCGTCCGCCTTGGCCTTGCAAGATTCCGGAGGCAGCTGCCAAAGAGTTGGCTCCAAGTTCCGGCAAGCTACGCCGCAAGGCATAGGGTTCGAGCAACTCGGCGGGGGAGATACCCTCCAAGGTTCCGGCGGGGAAGCGTATCGATACGCGTATTTGCGGATCGTCCTCGACGTCCTTTATCACCCGTCCGTCGACTCTTACGGTGCCCTCTTCACCCGCGGCCTTGTGCGACAAGAATAGTAGCGCGTCAAAGGCCTGCTCGATCAATTGCTTGTCCGACCGGAGCGGCAAGGGATCTGGGGTGCGGATCAAGTAGCGCGGCGCGTCCGCTTCTGAGCGGCGCGTGGTCAACATCTCTTCGAGTAGCGGCGCTAGGTCGAAGTTACGCTCGCCTCGAACGGGGGGCGCTGCGATATAGGCCAAGGTGCGCGTGAATTGCTGTAGACGCAGGACTTCGCCGCGCAGCTCTTCAAGTCGGAGCGAGACCGCAGCGCCGCCTTCATCGCCAGACTCCAGAGTGGCCCGTTCAAGGGTCATGTCGACGCTTTGAACCAAGTCGGCGAGGTCGGCAACTTGATTACGGAAGTAGCGTGCGGGGGCGGGCGGGCTCTTGAGAGCCGTGGGCTCGCCCTCCGGCTCGAAGGGATCTTCGGTCACCACCTCCCGCTGTTCTTCTGTCTCTATCTGGGGGTCGAAGGAGAAAGCCGGAGCGATCGCCTCACCACGCAGGATCTCTTCGACTTGACTTAGGAGATCGTCGTTCTCTTCCTCTTCGGGAAGCTCCTCGTCCTCAAGGTCCTCTTCGAATTCCTCGTCAAAGTCCAGATCGACATCGAGGTCTTCATACTCGGCCATCGCGCCATCCAAATCCTGGGCAGCCTCAGGAGCCAGAAGAGCGCTTTTCAATGAATTCACATCCAGTGGCGCAGGAACCCAATAGGCAGCGGGCAGGGAGAGCAACTGGCGGGTCGCCAGAGAGCTCGAATCGCTGCCAACCAGCCAAAGTTCCCAGGACTCGTGGACCTCCAAGAATCCCTGCACTAAACCGACCTGTTCAGTTTGGATTGAGTCCGCATCGATGAGGATACGGCCAACTTCTGGAAAATCGCAAAACAGCGCATGCCAGGCTTCTAGCTGCTCGATGCCGAAATCGGCGGAGGGGTGGGTCATCAATGCGAGGGCCTCGAGGATCGGGAGGCACTCGCCCAGGGATGAACCGGGTCCGAGCAGAAGAGTCCAGGGGCAGCGCACCGGGTGTTGGTGGCTTTCGGACGTCATCAGGCACATGATCCTATCCGCTTTCGCTATCGTCTCAAGGGCCGGACTCCCGAGTCCATAGCAATCCGACCGGCTCAATCTCACTTTCGACGGCTAGAAGTCCTTTACTGGGGCTCCTGAGCGTCCGAAAGAGCTTCTAAAGCTTTCCTCTCAATGTCTGGCCTCGACCCTCAAATCTCCCCGAAGAACATCGATGTGTCCGTCGTTGTGCCGATCTTCGATGAGGAACCCAATCTGCCTATTCTCCACGGGGAGATTGCAGCGGCGTTCGAGGGGACTGATTTGGAGTGGGAAGTGATCTACGTGGACGATTGCTCCGCGGACGGTTCCTTGGGCGTGATGATCGATTTGTGGCACTGCGATCCGCACGTGCGCGCTGTGCAGTTTCGATCGAGGAGTGGCCAGACATCCGCCATGGCCGCGGGCTTCGACGAGTCGCGCGGCGAGGTGGTGATCACGATGGATGGTGACTTGCAAAATGATCCGGCGGACATTCCGCAGTTGCTTGCGCGCATCGATGAGGGCGCAGACATCGTTGCCGGTTGGCGCAAGAAGCGCGAGGATGGCTTCTTGCTGAGACGGCTGCCTTCGATCATGGCCAATCGATTGATAGCACGGGTGACCTCCACAACGATTCACGACACGGGGTGCAGCTTGAAAGCCTTCCGCCGCGAGCTCGTTAAGAACTTGCCTATCTATGCAGAACAACATCGTTTCCTGCCCGCCATGTCCGCCGCAAGTGGTGCGCGCGTTGAAGAAGTTGTGGTCAATCATAGACCGCGGCGATTTGGTACGAGCAAGTACGGCATCGGTCGCGCCACGCGCGTGGTGCTGGATCTCCTGACGATTAAAATGATCACCACGTTTTCACAACGCCCGTTGCAATACTTTGTGGCGATGGCGCTGCCCTTCGCGTGCGCCACGATTGGATTCTTGATAGCCGCGATGCTAGCGACTAGAGAACCAGAAATCGACAAGGGGCTAGAACAGATGTTGCTCTTAGCCTTCCTGCTGTCCAGCATGGCGGGAGTGTATTTTTTCCTATTAGGACTCCTAGCAGAACTTGTCGTGAAGGCCAGTGATTTGCACGGCAGTGAAGGCGGTCGGCGAATTTCAACCACTCGTGTGGGGGATCTAGTTGGTGTGGTAGACAATCATGGTGCTTGAACAAGAATCCACAGTAGAACACGAAGCGCCTGCGGTCAGCGCCTTGGATGTTTCGGTGATCGTACCCGTAACAATCGGCGATGGCCGTATCGCAGAGGTTATTGACGCCTTGGGCCGCGAGCTTGATCGGCTCGGAAAAACTTGGGAATGCATCGCCGTTTTCGACGGCATCCGTGGGCCCGCTTGGGACGAAGTCACGCGGCTCTCGGAAGAGCGTCCCGAGAGTATCAAAGCGATTGCCTTTCAACAGCCCTTCGGTGCTTCCGCTTGTTTGACTACGGGTTTGGAAGCCAGTCGCGGACGTGTGATTTTGACCTCACCGCAATACTTGCAAGTGGATCCGCGCGAGGTGGCGAGCCTGATGGAGCGCATCGACGGTGGCGCGGATTTTGCGGCTCCCTGGCGCCATCCGCGCGTCGATCCAGTTTTGAATCAAATTCAATCAAGGGCCTTCAACTGGCTGATGCGGCGCGTTGTGAAGGCTCCCTTCCACGACCTCAACTGCTACTTTCGCGCGATCAGACGCGAAGTGCTGGAGGAGATGGCGATTTACGGCGACATGTATCGCTTTTTACCGGTGATCGCTTTTCGCGATGGGCGCAAGGTAGAAGAAGTCAAAGTACGCCACCTCCAAGAGTGGGGCGGAACAGGCATCTTCGGCCTCGGCGTTTATGTGCGCCGCTTTCTTGACGTCCTGGGTCTGGTCTTTCTCACGCACTTCACGCTCAAGCCGCTGCGCTTCTTCGGTACCTTGGGTGCAGTCTTCGGTGGACTGGGCGGTGCGATCACTTCGGTTGTGTTCGCACAGTGGTTGTTCATGGGCGAGCCGCTCTATTCGCGGCCCATTTTCCATGTGGGGATCCTGCTATTGGTACTCGGCGTGCAGGTGATCGGATTTGGCCTGGTGGGTGAGATCATCATCTATACCCAGGCTCGCAAGTTGCGCGAATACACGGTCGAGCGCATCTACGACAACTAACGACTGGCTTCGTGAACTAGCGACCCGTCGCGAATATTAGCTCAACTGCAGCGGCCAAGTCCTCTACTACATCGTACTCCTCGCGCTGCAATGCACTGACAGGTTTACCGCTCTCGACTAGGAAACCGGGAACTCCAATAGCCGTAGCAGCTTGCAGATCGCGGGGTGAATCACCGACGGCAAAGCTCGCGGCCAAGTCGATAGCGTGCTCGACGCAAGCCTGCTCATATAAACCTGGCAGTGGCTTGCGGCAACTACAAGGCTTGGGATCGAAGTCCGGGTGATGCGGACAAGAGTAGATGCCATCGAGCTTGGCACCGCACTCTTGGAGCAGCTCCCGCAAGCGCTGATGAATTCTCCCGAGTTGTTTCATGTCGAACAGCCCGCGCGCAATTCCGCTTTGATTTGTGATCACGATCGCCAGGAAGCCGCCGGCATTCAGTCTCGCAATCGCTTCGCCCGCGCCGGGCAAGAGCTTGAGATCCTCTGGCTTGCTGAGGTAGTCGACCTCCATATTGATCGTGCCGTCGCGGTCGATAAAGACTGCTGGCCGTGGGTCACTCTGCATCGGCTTCGCGTCGCAGGCGAACGTGAACCCGCGCAGGGATCAGTTCGTTTTTCTTCTCTACGGGCTGCAAGAATCGCTCGAGGTTGATGAAGGTCGGGAACTCCCAGGTGTGGGGTCCCACGGATGCTTCGCTATAAAGCCATGAGTCCGTGTAGGGATCTGGGAAAAGGATGCGCACGGGTGCTTGGTAGCCCCGCAGTTCGAGGGTGATTACCTGGCGCTCCTTGTCTAAAGCGATCATGCAGGGCGTAGCGAAGCCCGACGGCACGCCATCGACCACAACGTCGGCACCGGGGGGGTCCGAGGAGAAGTGGATGGTCACCGTGTCCAAGCTGGTGACGCAAGATGCCAATGACGCGCAGACCAAGAAGGCCAATGCGCGCAGGCTGGATGAGAGACGAATGGCTTGCATGAAAAGAATTCTCCGGATCGGTGGAGCACCTTGCAACCCGAAGGTTCTTCAAGGGTGACGTGCTCACTGTTGCCTTCGTCGGCTAGCTATGAAAACCTGCTGAAGCCTCCTATGAGTGAAAGCCGATCCGAACCCGTCAATTCCGCCCCGAGGGAGGCCGAGCGCCCCTCAACGCCCGATTTGAACAAAAATCTCTCTCAAGGCCGGGACCCTGCGGTGTACGGACTCTTGGCCCTGGCGTGCCTGCTGGGGCTTTTACGATTCTGGCGTCTGGGGGAGTGGAGTTTGTGGATTGACGAGGCGTACACCTACGCCGATGGCCACACGGGTCTGTGGGCGGGTAATGTCTGGAACCCGCTGGGCTACCAACTGATCCTGTGGACGGTTGATCTGGTAGGCGGGCGGGCTGACGAGTTCAGCATGCGACTCTTGCCAGCTATTGCGGGTTGGCTTTGTATTCCACTGTCTTTCTGGGCATTTCGAGAGGTCGTGGGAGGGCGTCGGGCTGGACTGTTGGCGCTGCTCATCGCGGTAAGCTCCTGGCAGGTCTATTGGTCGCAGAATGCCCGCTTCTACACGTTTGCGATGGCCGTGTCGCTCCTTGGCGCAGGCATTGTCTTGCGTGGATTGTGGCGTGGGCGAGCGTCGCTGACGGTGTCTGGCACTTTGGTCGTGGTGATGGGCACGGCATTCCATGTGACCGCTTCGTTGGTTGTGCCTGCGCTTTTGTGTGCGCCCTTGCTCATCAGACTCCGGTCTGC
>JBLIOI010000094.1:0-18309 GCA_047639675.1 Planctomycetota bacterium
AGCCTCGACGCGCACCACGGCGGCCGTACTTCTTACGTTCTTTCATGCGACTGTCACGAGTCATGAGACCCTCGTGGCGCAGAACTTCGTCAAAGCTAGGGTTGATCGAGTTCAAGGCACGTGCCAGACCCATTCTCACCGCGTCAGCTTGGCCGGTGACCCCACCGCCATTAACGTTGCAGAAGATGTCGTAGGTACCCTCGGTCTCAGTTGCCGAGAGGGCAGCCTTCGCACGCAATTGGGTCTGCAAGGTCGGGAAGAAGACTTCCATCGGCTTGCCGTTTACGAGGAAAGCACCTGCGCCGGGCTTGATGCGAACACGGGCAACTGCGGACTTACGACGGCCGAGGCCCCAGGTGTACGGGTTGTTGACTACCATTAGATACTCTCGACGAGGGTGGGCTGCTGAGCCGTGTGCGGGTGATCCGCGCCGGTGTAGACTTTAAGGTTGCTCAGCATTTGCTTGCCGAGCTTGTTTTTGGGAAGCATTCGACGAACCGCCAAGGTGACGATGTCGTTGGGGCGGCGAACGCGCATGTCGTCGGTGGTCAGCGTGCGACGGCCATTGGGGTAGCCAGTGTAGTACTGGTACTCCTTAGAGCTGTTCTTTGAGCTGGTCATCACCGACTTCTCCGAGTTGATCACGACAACGTGCGTTGCACCGTGCTCACTGGGCGTGTACGTCGGGCGATCCTTACCGATAAGGCTCGTGGCAACTCTCGCAGCCATACGGCCGAGATTGTGCTGGGAGGCATCAAAGAGGAGCCAGCGCTCCTCGACGTCTGCAGCTCTAACGTGGGTGGTCCGCATCTAAATCGTCGTCAACAAGAAGAAGTGTCCTGCGTTCGCGGCCATGGACAGAAGAGCCCAAGAGGTCGCGTAGAGCGCAGATGGAAAGCAAAAGAGTGTAGGTCTGGATCCGAATTCGAGAGCCATTGAAACGCGTTCAACGGCCACCATGGAGCGCGTCCGCGGTGACTCGAAATCGTGGCCGTGGCCTACGAGGGGCGAAAAGACTATACGGGGTCCGGGTGTGCATCAATGGCAAAGCGCTGATTCTCGACAAGCCTTGCTGGAAGGATCCCAAGGAAGCTACTCGAATCCAACCAAACGAACCCAGCTATCCTCCTCCGCCGTACCCATGAGATGGCCGGCGAGAACCGAGACCCCTTGGGGCAAGCCGCTCGCCAGCCAGGCCGGCGGGGAGCTCGACAAGGATGAATCGGATTCCAAAACCAGCTCTGGAAGGGCTTGATCGCCTTTCCACGGTCCGCGAGCGCTCCACGCACCGCTGGCTTCACGCAGCCACACTTCGTCGAAGGTCAGTCCATCTGCGCTCACCCGAGTCGGCCGGTGCGGAGCTAGCACCTCATTCATGAAATAAATCCGCGAACCGGAGGCGCAAATCGCCCAGCCAATTTCTTGCCCGCGCTGAGTCAGTTCGAGATGGAACTCGACCTCCCGGGGGAGGCAGTGAAGCCATCCGGTGCTGGGTTCAGCCAGGTCCAGGCGCTCACGACTACCGCGGACTTGCAGCCAACGGCCGCTTTCACCATCTCCTTCCAGAACTCGAATCAGCGAACGACTCGTTACGGGAGCTGGTGCTTGAAGGAGCGCCAGGCCAGTGGCGGTCCCCAAGGCCAATGCGATCCAAGCTCGCCGGCGCAAACTCAGGACCAGAAGCAGAGCCGCCACCATCCAGTACAGGTTCGTCGTTCCCGCGGTCGGGGGTATTCTCGGCGGCCTCGGCAATCCGCGACGTTGCAGAGAAGGCGGCAAGCGCTCCCAATCCGGCGGCGGCTCGACCGTTCCTGGCAAGAGCGCGACTCCCTTCGCCCGTTGTGCCCCCGCAATGCTCGGCGCATTCCACAGTTCCCCGAGCCCCGCCCGCGAAACGAACGGCGCCGGCACGCGACGGGTCTGTCGGGCTGCCAAGTCCAAGCTCAACTCAGTGGATTCGAACCCGGCCGAAAGCATCGTGGATGAGCTTGAACCCTCCAATTCAACCTCGATCGACCCGACCGGGTGCTGAACGCTGGGCGCCATGAGCAAGCACAGCGTGGCAAGACTGAAGAAGGCCATCAGGCACTCGCCGAGCGCCGCCCCAGGGCGCTCACCAGGAGAAATAGGAGCAAACAGGCGATCGTGGACGGGCAAAAAAGTGCGGAACTCAGAGCTTCTCGTAGAAAACCGCCTTCGATGGGACGCACATCGCGCCAAATTGCCGAGAGCGGCGAAATGCTCGCGAGCTTGCCGGCCACCCCCCCCACTGGAACACGCCCAGCGCTTCCGAAAGCCAGGGCAACGCTCAGCGCCGGCATGATCGCTATCAAACTGAACCATAGAGGTCCGTAGGCTCGCACGCCGCGGAGTGCCGCTTGGTGACGAGCCTCCCCTAGAAGGCAGACCGTGAGCAAGCCCGCGCCAAAGGTGGCTTCGAGTCGACCAAGCCCCAGCTCAGCGCGCAGGTCCATTCCCGTCGCCAACCCAAGAACCGGTAGAGCTAGGCCGAGCGCCAAGGGCCAATCACGATGCCCGACCTTCACCGCAGGTAAGCCGATCAATGCCACCCAAGGTGTCCAAGCTAAGGCCAAGCGCGAGGCATCGCCCAAGTACTTGTCGAACGCGCTTGAGAAAAATAGCGGCAGCGCAGAAAGCGCCCAGGCCAAAATAAATATGGCGAGGCGGGCGAAGGGTATGCCGTTCAGTCGAGACACCTTGACCTTCACGAGCAAACGAAGAGCTACCGATAGCCGATGCGCGGGCGCACGGTCGGAATGTCCCAGCGAATGTCGACCAGATCCCAATCCCACCATTCGCCAGCTTCATCCGCAGCGGCGACGTCGCATTGCAATCCGTCCACGGCTTCCATCAAGTGCGTCCACTTCTTCTGCACCGGCAGTTCACCGGGCGCGCCATAACTCGGCGGACGGCCAAAGAAGACGGTTCGCCCGCCTTCGAGAAAGAGTCGCGTACCCGGTTGATCAATCGCGACGGCTTGTGCGAGGCTGGCATCAATCACCAGCGGGCCGAGCAAGTCCAGGTCGCCGCGGCTCAGATGCTTACGCATCGAAACCGCCACTGAAAGTGCATCTAGGTGGCGTTTCTGCGAAAGTACGTCACCAGGTCGCGCATCCCGAAAATCCTCATCCAGTGGACCGATCACCGGCAAGATGCCGCGACCGTAATCCGGGGGTGTGGCGCGGTGGCCGGGCAAGACAACGCCATCGGACGCGACGGGCAAGTAGTCTTCGCCAATACAGATGCAAGCCACGGGTTCGCGCAAACGAATGCTCAAGCGCAATCCATCCGGCCAATCCACGCGAGCCTCCCCGACCTCGATCACAAAAGGCAGAGCCTCGACTTCAGCCACGATGGCTTCGATCCCATCCTCGTCGAGGGTCGACAACTGGCCAAGACGAACGATGCGCGTCGCAACAATCGCCGACCAATTCTGAGGCAGTCCTTCCGTACCCGCAGGCAACTCGAACGCGATCCGCGCGGGATCCAAGTCCGTATAACCCGCAAGCTGCGCACTCTCTGTCAGGCGATTGACGAGCCAACTCGTCCCGCCCACGAGCAGGGCGATTACAAGCCACACGGGAGTCGCCCCACGTTTATTCGAGTGATTATCCAATCTAGCTGATGGTCGAGTTCGTTGACTTTCGCGTCGCCCTTGTGGATTTATTCCGCGGGCAATCTTCGAGAGTTAGTTCTGCGAGTTGACCATGCGGGTTGAGGGCGGAGTCTCCAGCGTCGAGCCGAGACCGATGTGACTGCGAGAGGCTTCCTCAATGAATATGTCTAGGGTCGTCTGGATCTCGACCACCGCGTCGCGGCTGAGGCTAATCGTCTTGGCGCTCGCCTGGGAGTGCAATTCATGCCCGAGCAGGCGCGATACCAGCTTGATATTCGATAGCTGACGCTGGAGGGCACTGGAGGGGCGTTGTTGGCTGGGGACGTCCATGATTCGATTTTGCCGGCTGATGATTGACTGATTCCTGTGAGGGGCGCTGCTTCCTTTTCCGCAGCAGCCTTGTTTAGATAACGAGATGCGAGGCAGGTCTCAAGAATTCGTACGGACAAGCTTCATTCAAATTCCCGATGACGCGACTATCGCGGCATCTCGGCACACGCCAAAATACAGCCTATGAGTCGCTCAGAGGGTGAATCAGCCGCTCCGAACCGAGCCCACGACGGTTCCGGGGCCCCCGAAATTTGGAAGGGCTTCACGCTCTCCCCCTTCCAGCGGGAGGCCATCGCAGCCATCCGAAGCGGGCACAACGTGCTCGTAAGCGCCCCTACAGGGGCAGGCAAGACCCTCGTCGCTGAGTACGCCATCGTCGATGCGGTCCAGCGCGGGCGTCGCTGCATTTTCACCGCGCCGATCAAAGCCCTGTCCAATCAGAAGTACCGCGACTTCCGCGATGACCCGCAAATCGATGTGGGCTTGATGACTGGCGATGTCACGATCCACCCGACCGCCCAGGTCTTAATCATGACAACGGAGATTCTGCGTAATGCAATCTTCGAAAGTCCGGAGAGTCTTGCGGATGTGGAGTATGTGATTTTCGACGAGGTGCACTTCATGGACGACCGCGAGCGCGGCACGGTCTGGGAAGAGAGCCTGGTTTTCTCACCCAAGAGCATTCGTTTCATTGCTCTCTCCGCCACGATTTCTAACCTGGAAGAACTCGGGGACTGGCTGACGGAAATCCGTGATCAAGAGGTGACGACGGTCAAGACCAACCTGCGACCCGTCCCTCTACACTTTCGCTTCTACACGGAACGCAGCGGCAGCTTCGAGCCCAAGCAACTTGGCAAGGTGCGCAAGGACGAGGAACAATCCAAACCTCCCAAGGGTCAAAGCCGGGCGCAACGGCGCAGGCGAGGCGGACGCCGGGGTGGGCGCGGCTCCTCTGTCGACAACCCAAACATACCGCCGAATACGGTGCCGCTTTTCGACGAACTCTTCGAGGCAAACCTGATGCCCGCTTTGGTCTTTTGCTTTAGCCGCAAGGACTGTGAAAGGCTGGCGCGAAGGGGAATGCAACGTGAGTTCCTGAACGGCGACGAATACCGGAAGATGGTCGACCTACAGCAGGAATTGATCGAGATCTTCCAGCTTGAGCAAGGCATGCAGGATGGCGAGATTTTCCAAATGGCGAGGCATGGCGTGGGTTATCACCATGCTGGCATGCTGCCCGCACACAAGGAAGTCGTCGAGCGCTTCTTCACTTCCGGCCTGATCAAACTGTTGATCACGACCGAGACTTTCGCGGTCGGAATCAACATGCCGGCACGCACCGTCGTCTTCAATTCCCTGCGCAAATTCGACGGTATCAACTTCGACTACATGCGCACGCGCGACTTCCTGCAGATGGCCGGGCGCGCAGGCCGCCAAGGAATCGACACGGAAGGAATCGTCTACACTTTGCTCAGCCCGCGCGACCTACAAGAAGCGCCGGTTGAACGCTTGTTAAAAGGCGAACCGGAGCCCATAGAGAGTCGTTTCAAGTTGTCCTTCGCCTCGCTCTTGCACCTGACTCGCCGGCTCGGCCGCGAACGCGTTCACGAAGCATGGGAGAAGTCATTCAATTCCTATCAGCACCGCGATGCCAGCCGTCGCCAGCGCGAACACAACCGCAAGCTGCAAGCGCGACTGATTGATTCGCACCTCGCCTACCTAGATGAGTTGGGATATCTCGAAGGCGATGCCCTCTTGCCCCGTGGACGCTTTGCCCAGTCGATCAACGGTTACGAGCTACAGGTCACAGAACTCTTGTTCCGCGGCTTGCTCGAGGATCGAACCGCCGAGGAATTGGCGGTAATCTTCGTCGGCCTGATCCACGAAGAACGCAGAACTTTTGAGCCCGTGCGAGTCGCGCGCCGCCTCCACGGAGACCTGCGCCGCGACATCGACGACGTGATGCGCAAGCTGACTCGCCGAGCCATCGAGTTCGATTTGCCGACACCTCCCAAGCGCGCCGAATGGGGACTCACCCCGGCGGTCATGGATTGGGTCCGGGGTTGCCCCTTCGACGAGCTCGAAGGCGCAGGCCCGGCCACTCCGGGTGACATTTGCCGTGCCTTTCGTATGGGTATCCAGCTGATGCGCCAGACGCGGCGGGCAATCGACAAGGAATGGAGCCTCTACGATCAACTCGGCGAGGCTATGGAGTGCCTCAACCGTGACGAGGTGGATGCGCGCTTGCAGCTCGAGCTTGGATAGTTCGGGCTCAAATTTGGGCGAGATGGAGCCAGCTGGGAAGAAGAGGGGAAAAAATCCGGTAGTCGCTGGGCAACTCAGGGCTAAGGAGCATTGCGGACCCAACACTTGTCTGTAGACTGGTCACGCACTGATCGCTTGGAGTCCCTATTACGTGACTTCAGGCCCTCCCACGCCGGATCGGATCCCCATCCCTCGACCACGACGTAGATGCTCCTAACCCCCTGTATGACCGCCTTGGCGGCCCTCCCCCTCGTTCTTGCCAGCGGGACAACTAAGCAGCCGATCGCGATTTCCGCCCCGCCCACACTGATCGAAGCGAAGATTGAAAAGCTCAAGTACGAGCCAGTTCAGTTCAAGACACAGGACAAGTTGACCCTTCACGCTCAATTTTACGCGCCGAGCAAAAAGGGCCGAGCCCCCGCAGTCCTGTTGATTCACGATGAAGGCAAAGACGCCGATTCGATGGCAAGCGTGGCCGAAAGCTTGATGCGTAAAGGCTTCGCAGTTCTCTCAGTAGATTTGCGCGGACATGGCGAAAGCGCCTCTGAAAGCTGCGACTGGTCCAAAATCACCGACCTGCAAGTGAAGGCCCAAACATGGACCTTCGCCATGCGCGATCTGGAAGCTGCCACCGGCTACCTGCGCGACCTAAAGAACGTACACAACTCCAATCTGAGCGTAGTAGGCGTTGGCGCCGGCGCCGTCTTGGCTGCACGCTACGCCTACCGTGATGAAAATGCTCGCGCGGTGGTGCTGATCGAGCCCACCGCTGAAATCTACGGATTCAACATGCTGAAGGACGTCTCAGAACTCGGCGGACTGCCTGTTCTGATCATGTCGACTAGCGAATCTCGCTCGGAGAGCACACGAGTGAAGAACGCAGCAGCTAAGGCCAATGACGGCATCGACTACGTCAAGCTGCAAACGCTGAAGCCCAAGAATGAAGACGATGTGTTTAGCGACAAACGCTTGGCCACGGAAATGACCAAATTTCTAAAATCGGAAGCGATGGATAAGCGCTAGGCGCGCTCTATGCGATGACTCAACGCGCGGCGCGCTTCGGTTTAGACCGAAGCGCGCCGCGCTCTCTTTCATCTTGAGTCCGCAGGGCTGCGGCGCTCTTCGCGATCCCCGCGGGGTCGTTGGCGCTGAGAATTCATAGGTGCATTCCGATCACACGGCGCTTGGACATCAGCTCGGCCTGGCAGTAGGAACCACTCGCTTATCCTGTCTGTCATCCGCAAAGACAAGCGAGACCGATCTCCGATCCGCCCTTGCTTGCCGAAACCTAGCCCCCCATAAATTGCAAACCGACCATTAGCGCGTGAAGATTCCCTCGCACATGCAATTTTTCGAGAGGGTCCAAGGAGAGCGATCAATCGAAACGCACCCCTTGAACTGAAAGCCGGCAATCGCCCGCAGTTCGTGAAGGTTCGTTTCCGGCAGAAGGTCGAGCGCCCCTAGGCGCCGCGCCAGGTGCGCTGAAAGCCGCAGTGGAATCGGCCGCACCGAACACCTAAACACCCCTCCCGCAACGCCCCAAAGGCTCCAGCGTCCCCTGCGACCAGACTGGTGAGAAGAGCCTCCCTTTCGAACTGGTTTTCGGCATGTTCGCTCGGGCTTGTTCCGGGAAGCACGGCTTTTTGCTCCCCCGTCAGCCGGCCAATCGTCTCATTTACCTGAGTCCCCCGCCGCAAAGAGATCCGAGAGTGAAAGACCCCTCTTGAACCGTGACCGTTTGGTGATTGAATCGGTCTATATCCTATGGACCCTCAATCAACTCCCACCTCTGTGTTGCCCTCCGAAGAAGCCGTCGGACCGCAATCTGCAGCCGAAACCCTCTACTCAGAAGTCTCCGCGGCGATCCGCCGCAAGTTCGGCTTCGAGTCCTTACGACCGCTTCAGGACATGGCCATTCGTGCTGCCCTGGAAGGACGCGATGCCCTAGTCGTGATGCCTACGGGCGGCGGAAAAAGCCTGTGCTTCCAAGCGCCCGCACTGGTGCAACCCGGTTTGGTGGTTGTCGTCTCGCCTCTAATCTCCTTGATGAAGGACCAGGTCGACGGCTTGCTGACCAACGGCGTTGCAGCCGGCATGCTGTGCTCCGCTCAAACTGCAATGGAACGCCATTCGGTTTATGAGGACTTGGAAGCTGGCAAGCTCGACTTGCTCTACGTAGCTCCGGAACGCTTGGCGATGGAAGGCTTCTTTGAGAAGCTCGAAGGCTTTGGTTTGGTTTCCTTGGCGATTGATGAGGCCCACTGCATCAGTCACTGGGGTCACGATTTCCGCCCCGAATATCGTCAGATTGGCGAACTGCGCGCGGCCCGCCCGGACCTGCCGATTCAAGCCTTCACGGCGACGGCGACGCCGTCAGTTCAACGCGACATTTGCGAACAACTCGGGTTGCGCAACCCGGATCTATTGGTCGGCGATTTCGATCGGCCGAACCTAACTTACCGCGTCAAGCCGCGGCGCAACTTGAACGATCAAGTACTGAGCGTGATCAAAGCGCACGAAGGCGAAGCGGGAATCGTGTACGCCCTATCGCGCAAGGATGTGGAGAAGATCGCCACGAACCTCGCCGAGGAAGGCGTGCGTTGTCAGCCCTATCACGCGGGCATGGCTGCCGCGCGCCGCAACAGCGTGCAAGACGCTTTTCAATCCGAACAGATCGACGTCGTCGTTGCCACGGTCGCCTTTGGCATGGGCATCGATCGGACGGATGTGCGTTATGTCGTTCATGCCAGCTTGCCCAAGGGCGTGGAACAATACAGCCAAGAGACCGGACGCGCGGGACGCGATGGACTGCCAGCGGAATGCGTTCTGTTTCATTCGGGCTCCGACTACCACAACTGGAAACACATAATGGAGCGTTCGGCTCAGGAAGCCATCGCGCGCGGCTTCGAGTCGGCCAAGGAAGAGCGCGACTCGAGCATTCAACGTCTCGGCCACGTTTATGGCTACGCAACGGGCGCCGTTTGTCGTCACGTATTCATGCTCGAGTACTTCGGCCAACGGGCAACCGATGAGATGCGCGACAAGGGCTGTGGCGCTTGCGATGTATGTCTCGGCGAGTTGAAGATTGTCGACGACAGCAAACTCTTGGCTCAAAAGATTCTCTCCTGCGTGGTGCGCTGCGACCAGCGCTACGGTGCCGCCCACATCACGGACGTACTGCGTGGAGCGGACACGGCGCGCATTCGCGACACGGGCCATAACAAGCTCTCAACCCACGGACTGCTCAAGGGAACCAGTGTGACCGAGGTACGCAGTTGGATCGAACAGCTTGCGAGCACCAACCTGCTAGCCAACACCGGCGGACAATTCCCCACTTTGTACATCACCCGTACAGGCGTCGAAGTGCTCAAGGGCGACCGAGATGTCGAGCTATACGCGACTCACAAGCCCAAAATAGACACCAAACGTAAGCGCAAGGCCGCCGTCAGCGCTGCCGCTGAAGTTGGACTTGAACCGGACGAAGCCTTGTTCGAAAATTTGCGCGAGTTCCGTCGTGAACTTGCTCGCGAACGAGGCGTACCGCCGTACCTGATCTTCAACGATCGCACGCTGGCACTCCTGGCCGCCGTCAAGCCGACGGATGAGGGTGCCCTCCTCGAGCTCAAAGGGGTCGGCGAGAAGAAAGCCGCCGATCTTGGCCCGCTGTTCTTGCAGCGCATCGCCGAATACGTAGAACATAAATCTGAGTAGGCCCTAGCCGCTCGCCAACCCAACTCTAAAAGACATGAAGCTCCTCCCGATCGCCAGCAGCTTGCTGCTAGCCACCGCTGCCGCCCTCGCCTTTGGCCAATTCAACCCCACCCAGGCCACTTCCACAGAGCCCACGAGCGCAGCGCGCACGTTGACTGTAGACGGCGGACACTCCTCGATCCTCTTCCGCATCCAGCACATGGAAGCGTCCTACTTCTACGGCCGCTTCAACGAAGTCGAAGGCGAGATCGTCTTTGATGAAGAGGACCCCGCCAAGAGCTCCGTCGCGCTCACCATCATGGCTGACTCCGTTGATAGCAACTCTGGCAAACGCGACGAGCACATCAAGAGCCCTGACTTCCTCGACGCCAAGCAGTTCGCAGCGATCGAGTTCATCAGTACGAAGGTCGAGCAAAAGGGCGACACTTGGAAGGTCACCGGCAACCTGGAATTCCACGGTACGCAGAACGAGATCACCGTCGACTTCGAGAAGACCGGCGAAGGCAAGGGCCGCGGCGGCGAAGCCGTCCTCGGTTTCCTTTCCACATTCACCATCGATCGCACCGACTACGGCATGGACTACATGATCGGCCCGCTCGGTAAAGAGCTGCAACTCACCGTTAGCCTCGAGGCCAAGGGCAGCAAGTAACGCGAGACTTCATGGACCCCCAAGCGATCATCCTCGGTGGAGTCCTTGCTCCCGCCCTCGCCGCCGGCATCTTGCTGGCCCTCGCTTGGAAAATCTGGAGCACAGAAGATGGAAGCATCGACGGTCGCTGGATCGGCGCGCCGGCTCTAGCCGCCGCCTTTCTTGCGACCTTCTTCTATCTTTCAGGTTTGCCCGCCAGCCCACTACCAGGCTCCTCGCGCACCCCAACCGGTCTCGATTGGCTTGCATGGCTAGTGATCTTCACGGCCCCTATCTTGCCCATAGAGCCCAAGTTCGGACGTTACCGGCACCTCCTGCGCGGCATCGTCGCCATCATCGCCGTGCGCCTAGTGCTCTTCAACGCCTTCGCCTCGACTTGGAACTTTGCTGAAGGAACCCTTTGGACCGCAGGCCTAAGCGTGCTCTTCCTAATCCTGTGGTCCGTGCTATCGAGCCAAACCGCCGCCCGACCGGGAGCTTCATCCCCGCTCTTCCTATGGGTACTCGCGACCGGCCTAGCCCTGCTCTCCTCCCTCAGCGGTAGCGCCAAAATCGCCCAACTCTCCGGCGCCCTCGCCGCGGGACTAGGTGCCGCGACCGTCATCGCCTGGCGAGTGCCGCGCCTCTCCTTGTCCGGAGCTGGAACCGCCCTGGCGCTCCTGATCCTCTTCGGGCTCAGCCTCAACGCGCACTTCTATAGCTACACGACAGGCGTAGACATCCTCCTCTTCGCCAGCGCCCCCTTCCTAGCGCTCCTCACCAAGCTCCCCCGTATCCGCCGCATGAGTGACGCGCGCCAAACGCTATTCCTGGTGTTCATCACAGCCCTCCCTATAGCCATCGCTATCGGTCATGCGACCATCAAGTTCATGGAAGCCGCCGACGAGTACGACTACTAATAGAAAGCGGGCCCAGCCGAGTTTCCCCCGCCAGGCCCACCCAATGACCGCCCGGTTTCGGGCAGTCCACTATCTTCGCCCTTTACGGCAAGACAGTCATGCGCACGGTATCCTCAGTGAGAACCCGCGGTGATAAACCAAACCCCTGATAGTAGATTGTCGTTCCGATGAGCGCCGGGTTGTTGCCGATGGTGACAGGCGTTTGCACCAAGCCGTCCGCGCCAGCCTCAGTGAATTCATGAACGAAGTTGAGCTGAGTAGCGTCAAGATACAAGGTACCGACCCCATCGAAGATGCGCGGAACAGCTGCGAGCATCGGTGATGCTACGACGCGAGCGATGGTGCCGGGAGTGACCGTTTGCTCGAAGCTGACTGTGCTACCGAGGCAAGGAGCACCTACCAAGCGGAAGTCGGAGCTGCAGGTTTCGAAGAGGAAGAGTCCACCTCCGCCACCGAACTCTGTCGCATGCGAACCCTTTGCCGCTACTACAACTCTGTCGCCATTCGGTGAGAGATCCAGGGCCATCACGGATCCCGGCAAATCCGCCGTTGCTGAGATTTCTCCGCTTTGACGGTCAATCACCAGTAACTCCGGAATCGTTCCCCCGCCATCGCCCCAAAGTCCAACAGCGGCAATTCCTCCATCCCATGATAGCTTGACTGTCCCGGCCCTGTTTGCAACGGAGCCTGACCCCGTTAGCAATTGGTCGAATGAAGCCACCAGGTTTGCTGTACTCAGCATCGTAACTCGCACGTTACTCGGCGCCGAGTAGAAGTTGCTAGCCAGCGCGATCGTTGATCCATCAGTAGAGACTGCCAGGGATGGCGTGTAACTACTCGCTTCTAGGCTAAAAACGCCCGGCGCGGGGTACTCGGTTCCGGTCCACGAGAATACGTGGAGTTCCTGCGCGCTTGCCATTGCAACAGTCGCCCCATCGCCCGAGATGCCTATTCCCCCGGTGAACGGGCTGCTGAAGTAGTACTTGGTCAGCAGACTCTCTCCAGAATCTAGATCAACAATGATCAGCTTAAGCTCAGAGCGAAGCACGATCTTCCGGCCATCACCTGAGATCTCGAATGCCCGAAACGCACCGCTTGTACTTACGCTCCACTCGTTTACCGGAGTTGAGCTCGCCGATCCAAAAACACTTAACACAGTTGAATTGGTTGACGAGTCGTAGACAACCGAAACGATTCTAGATCCATCGGCGGAAACCCGAACGTCAGCTCGGTCGTGTCCTGCGATGAGAATATTTGAGTAGTGGATCCAATCAGGCACGTCCGTAGACGTCGAATACTTGCGCAGAACTGGACGTAGCCAAGTCAAAGCATCACTCGTGTACTCTTGATGAAGCGAAACATGCACTCCACCGAGAGCAGCCGAGTCCACTCTACGCGAATGATTCAACTGAGTCCCTCCGTCAATCCAAACTGGAGTAGGTGGGTTCGCGTCATGCGTGGAGAGGAGCACTCGTGCATTCAGATACGAACCGTACTCCGAGAATACTTCGGCCCCCTCACCCCCCATCGAGACCGAGTCGGCCTGCCAGGAGCCGTCGCTGTGCAGAGCCCAAACGGGCTCTAAAGTTTGCGCCCCTACGATTCCGGATGCGGACAAAAAAATGGCAGAGAGCACAATACGAGCACCCCCCCAACTTACTGATTCCCTTCGATTCATATTCCCAACCCCAAATGCCTTTGTTGCTAGCCGGACCCACCCGACTATCCCCAGCCCCCCATGTCGGTTGGAAATGAGGCCCGCTTTGAGGCTATCTCACAAAAGAACTTCCTAACTATCCGTTCGTTATCTATGCATCCACCATGGATTGTGGAGTTCCGAGGCGTGTGATCCCGTAATCGCCATTCGATCGCCCGAATGTTAAAAAAACACGCACCTCGACAATTGTCAAAGTGCGTGCAGCTGTGCGCAAACGGCTTAGGTAGGAAGAGACCCCCCTATAACCTGGAAAATTCTTCTAGGGAAGCACGGTCACCTTGACCCAATCCTTTGAGAGTTCGCCTGCGTCGAAGTCAACTGCCTGAACGTAGTAGATCGCTCCCACTGAAGCACTGGCAGGAATATCAAACGGCACAACCGCCTGATTCTCAGTAGATGCAACTGTTACTGGCAATTCAACAATGAAGTCCGGATCGAGATATAGCTTGCCGGCACCATAGCTGGATCCTTCGAGGGGCGTCGGCAGAAGCGCAGTCGAGACGAGGACTTGGCTATTAGTTCCCACCCGTACATGGTGAGCGACTTCGATTGGAAGGCCCGCTTCGGGAATGCTATGAATCGTGACATCTACGACCCCGACCCTATACAGCCAAACTGACCCACCAGTTCCCCACTCATTTGCATGCACCCCTTTGGACGCAACGGCCAACCACTTTCCATTGGGAGAAAAATCTATGGCATTGACCGAACCAGGCAGGTGCTCGGAGAGAATCTGATGACCGGTACCCGTGTCATAGACGATAACCTCGGGCACAAGATTTTCCTCGTCTCCCCAAAGCCCGACCGCGAAGCGACTACCGTTCGCAGAACACTCGATACTCTCAATGAGATTCTGAACCCCACTTCCGCCGCCATCAAGTTCGAGATCGAGGAGCACTTCTTGCCCATCGATCTCCATGGCCAGAATTCCAACATCATCGAGTTGACCAAATTTTTGAAGCCCTGCCACAAGAGTCGTTCCATCCGCCGAAAGCGCCAGGCAGCGTACGGATGTGCCCAAGGGCAATTCTTCAACAAGGACTTCCGAATAGATACCGAGAGAACCTCGCTCTAGAACAGTAATGTCGCCCGGTGTACCGAGTGCAACACGCGAGCCGCTCTCGGAGATTGCCACCGAACCGTACTGTTCCTGGCCAATCGTATAAACTGTGTGCAAGACGGTCTTCGCTGCTAGATCATAAATGACGGTTTTTAGCGGCGACGAAACCACCAGGGCTGATCCGTCCCCTGAGACCATGGCTGACTCAAATCCGCCGAGAGTCGAAACCCCAGTCTCGAAGACAGGTGTACCTGAATCCGATGCGAAGATACTGATGCGAGTCTCGGAGAGATTGTTGTCGTGAACTAGCAAGACAACTGTCTCTCCATCATTAGAACTCCCTGTCCAGACGTGGTCGTGTCCTGCAATGAGCACATCCGACTCGTACTCCCAAAGCACGGCCGAACTAGCTGATGTGTAGCAGCGCAAGACCGCGCGCCGCCAACTTTGATTGGCATCAACGTACTCTTCATGCAGCGACAAGTGCAGATCTGCGTTTGCGGCAGAAGCAACCTGCCTGAAGAAGTTCAGCTCCGTTGATTCATCGCTCCACACCGGCGTTGCGACTCCACCGTCATGGGACGACAACATGAGCACGTTGTTTAGGTATGACCCGAATTCCGATACCACCTGTGTCCCTTCGTTGCCTAGAGCTACAGTTTGCGAGATCCAGGAGCCATCACTTGTCAGGCTCCAAACCAGTGAGTTTCCGCTGGCCAACAGCGCCTGGGTTCCTCCTCCAACGCTTGAGCAAGCAAAGCTTGAACTCTCCTGGCGAACTTCAAGCCCGCCCGAATTCTGGCATGCCCAGCTACGGTGCAGGTTCTCTGTAGTTGAGAGTTGCCCTAGACATGTGGATGTTGGGGCGAGCAAGACTCCGAGCCCCACAATTGTGAAGAGAGAAGCGGGAGCAACCGAATGTAGAGCATTCATGGGGAGAGTTCGGATACGAAGAAACGCAGGGGGGGGGAGAGACTGTCAACGAGGGGGGGGGGAATATCCTCGTGTAATCGAACCGTGATACTAGGACCAGTCTCACAACTCAATAGGTTCTCTTTCCGGTTCGCAACTTAATAATAGATGCCGGAGCCGATAGGGCAGACCGGATCTAGGAAACCCCATTGCAGATTTCCTGCAAAGCTTTGACGAGAAGTCGGGGCGCAGATGCGTCTTCCTACATCCTTTGTCTTAGAGAGATCAAATCATAGAGATCCCCGTCACAACGCAAAATGCAACCTCCTAACAATCGCCCTATGCATGAGACCGACAAGTGATTTGAGGGATGATCCAGAGCTCTACGATTTCATAAAAACGCGCGTCGCAGCCTTTCTCGGTGCTGCGGCAATGGATAAGATCGTAGTGTTGGAAGTCTATCTATAGAGAACACATCCAGCGCCACTGCAACACTACATCCGAGCTGCGAAGACACTGCGTTTCGCTGAGCACTGGCAGCTTCGGGGAAACAGATCCACAACCTAGATTCCACCGCAACCCTATTTAAGGAAGTGCGGGGGGTGACCCGCCGCGATCGAACTCAGTCACACCACCATGACGAGGGCCCATTGACCCTGTCTGTTCCGGACCAAAGTAGGGCCGGCCGTTTTGGAAAGCTGGCACGATCTCGAGTCTGCCCCCGGCAAAGCCCTAGGAGGGCTCATCTTATGACTACCACCTTCCAGACAACATTGGGGATGACTATCGCTGGAGTGATTGCAATCACGCCCGGCAATGCTCAGAACTCGACGAGTCCTCAACTCGTAGTGAACGCCACGTCCACTTCCTTTCCCAACCCGGGAATCGGACAGTGCGTCGGAGGCTCCATGACCTACCCGGAGACTGCATGTTTTCCGGCAAACTGTGCGTCGCTTGCTTTGACGGACTGGGGCTCACCCACAGTGCCTAAGGTACTAATGGTACCCAAGTTCGACCCGTCCCTTGGAACGCTCCTGCAAGTCGAACTCAACTTTGAAATTCAATTCAAAGGGAAGCTCTGTATCGATAACCAGGAGTCAACTTGCTGCAGTATTTCAGCAAACCCAACTGTCCTTACAATCGTGGAGGCGAATCCCCCCCTCCCCGGCGTGGTCATCCCGCCGTTCGATGACGCGGTGGTTTTGTTCCCTCCCGGATTCGAACTCGGCCCTTCGGATGGAGTCGATGACTGCGTGACCGAGATGCTGCCCGAAGCCGACGGTAGCTGCTCGCCGACCGCGGGAGACCATGTCAATAAGACGTGGGACGAAACTCGGCCCAAGGGACCTTTCTTCATTGGAGACCCGAACCTAAGCGTCTGGATCAATCCGGACAATGCTCCCCAGGAGTTTGTGAACTTCGATGCATTCGCTGACGCAGGATTCGGACTCAATAGTGGCTGCTTGAACCTTGGCCTAGATGGTGACAACGCCTCACGCTTGACGATCGAGGCGATCTATACGTATTGCCCAAATACCGCGCCGACATGCTTCGACCCGGGTTTCGTTTACGAGGTCGACGAGGCTCCGGCCGTTCCGAGTGCTGGAATCCAGATCAACCTAATGGATTGGGTTACCGACGACGACGGATGCATCGACTGCAGTACGTTCGAAATCACCAAGCAACCGACCTGGGGAGAGCTGATCCCCCAGCCGGCGTGCTCACTGACAGGCGATCTACACGATGACGCCAGTGCCTGCACTGCCTGCACTTCCTGTACTGTGACGTACATTCCAACATTAGGCGCAGACTTCTGTGGTATGGACACGATCGAGTTCACCGTGATGGACGAAAAGGGCACTCCTTTGGTGATGTCATGCGTTATCCCCATCACCGTCAACCCGGTCAACGAACCACCTATCTGCATTCCCGGTCCTGCGCTCGCCGACGTCTGCGAAGGCGATACTGTTTTGGTGGATCTGCGGCCCTACGTTACGGATCCTGATGATGGGGAGAACTGCGGGTACGGTATCGACCTGAGTACCTTCTCTGCGAGCTCGCTTTGCGGAGGGACTCTCACCCCGGTCAATAACAATCCGGGCACCTTCCGTTTCAAGGCTCCGACGAACTTCTGCGGAACTTGCACGATTGAATTCAATGTCTGCGACCTGGCTCCTGGACAAGAACAGGCGTGCACGGGATCTGCGAACAACTGTTCAGTGGACATTCAGATCTTGGCGCGCAACGAAGCGCCGATATGTGCGGTGAACCCGCCGACTTTGGCACCGGTTTGTGAAGGAGAGACTCTGTCTTATAACTTCAGGCCCTTCGTGGTTGACCCGGACGACGCGGACGACTGCGGTGCGAAACTGGACTATGCCAGCATCTTGCCGAGCTCGGATTGTGGTGTGTTTGCCCCCACCGGTGGAATGCCGGATGGCTGGTTTGACTTCACGCCGAATGCTGGCTTCTGTGGTGATTGCACTGTTCAAATTGAAGCTTGCGACATGGGACAAGCCGGGCCGTGCGACGTGGCTGGGCCCATGTGCTTGGCAGCGCCTTGCATGACTTCTATCACGGTCTTCCCGAAGAACGAGGCTCCGGAGTGTGCTCCGGGCCCCTTCGCCGCGCTTGACGATGTCTTTGCAGGCGGGACGACAGCTCCGATTGATTTCGGAGCCTATGTCTTCGATCCGGACGGAATCGATGGCTGCGGGTATGACATTGATCTGACTTCAATCACCTTGTCGGATGACTGCGGCGGATCGTTCAACATGGTTGCCGGATCGCCCGGGTGGTTCACATTTACAGCGCCCGACGATTACTGTGGAAGCTGCATCATCTCCTTGGAAATCTGCGACTCAGGTGTCGAAGATCAATGCGGTGGCACTGGCCCGCTTTGTCTCGCGGCTCCTTGTGAGATCCCGATTCAAATTCTGCATGCCAACGAGCGTCCGGTGTGCCGCGCAGGCCCGCCCCTTCAGAAGGTTTTCCAAGGCGTGACAAGCGAGCCCATCGACTTCGGTTTGTATGTCACCGACCCGGATGATGACAACTCTGAGTGTGGTGCTGGTCTTGGAATCGACATTGAGACGATCATGCCGATGAGCGATTGCGGTGGACGGTTCG
>JBLIOI010000095.1:0-18152 GCA_047639675.1 Planctomycetota bacterium
CAGCGTCAATCATTTTCCACGTGTCAGGTGGATGGCTCCCCACACCGTACGGCTTTGCGAACTTTTGCTCTAACGCAGAAACAGCAGTAGAGCTAGCAACAGGTCGGTTTCTATGTTCGCAAGCCGTACGGTTTGGGGTCCGAGCAAGACTCGAACTCCAAGTCGCGAGGGCGGAAGCTGTTAACCATAGAGTTTGCCTGTGATGCAGTCCTCTCCGCTGGTGTACAGGGAGATGACCTTCAGGGACCTCTTCGCGGCCCAGATCGTCCGGCCTCGCCTTGTGCGTGTGTGGAACAGGCAGTCGGCGTATCACAGATCGATGGAGATCACGAAATGCGCGGCCTGACTAACAGCGGACGGAGGAAGCACCAGATCCTAACTTGAAGGCAAGATTGCGGGCAACTAAAGTCGGTCGCCATCGCTCGCTGATTTCACCAACGGAGAGGGACTTGTTGAATCAAATCAATTTGTGCACCAAAGCCCTAAAACGACGAATAACGCAGCAAGTACTGTGATTCAGCCTACGGCGTGTAGGTGACGGTCCACGCGTTGCTGAAGTTGAAGCCGGTGGCACAGGGGCCGACCATCGGGTCGCGGAACCAGAACTGGTAGTTCGTGGCTGTGCCCATGTTGGCGACGCTACCGAAGCCAGCGCCGTACCAATTTGTTAAGATCGTGTTACCCGTTGCGTCGGTAACATAAACCTGTGAACGCTGGCTTGCGCCTCCTGCACAGAAGAGGCCGTCACCGACACCGTTGCCGAGGCCGCCGTTCACTTGGTTGTTACCACGGATCAAGAGGCCGGGCTTAGCACCAGGAACACCGCTGATACCGAAGGTAAGGGTATCAGAGGCGAAGGATGCCTGACCCGCCCCGGTCATGGTAGCACCACCTCCCGACGAGTTGGCACAACCAGCGCCAGCGTTGCCCGTGTTACCACAGGGACAAGCTGCGCCGGTGCCGTCGCCAACGCAATAAGAAAAACCCGCCTTGGCGGGCGGCGCGACCACTGTTTGGGTCTGATTGGGTGCCACGTTGAGCAGCGTGGTCGTCTGACCATCGGCCCAGTCGATGCGGAGCTCGTCGATCAGTGTTTCCGTGCCTATGCCGAAGTGAACAGAAAGTTCGCTGCAGCTCAGGAAGTTGTCGCCGCCCACCAGATGCCGGACCTGGGACTCAGAGCCAATCGTAAGGGTCACTTTGCTGCCGTAGCCATTCGGCGCCAAGGTGTGGTTGGTACTCGTGTCTAGGAACAGCCGAGACCAATTCGCATTCGGCAATCCAGCGATCTCGTTGCGATATAGTTGAGCTGGCCCATTAAAGGTGCAGATGAGCACATCTTGGTCCCCGTCGTTGTCCATGTCGAAATTGAACATGCCCCGGCCTTCGTCCGTATGCACGAAGCCCGACTGGAGCGCCATCTCGTTAAAAGCCGTTTGACCCGCGACGTTCATGTGGAGGTAGGACTGCTCGTTGTTGAACTGTCCGTTGCTGAAGTTCTCTTCCCCATTAGTCTCAGCGATGTCCTCCATACCGTCGTGGTTGAAATCTACGGAGATCGCGGCCCAGGCGTAGCCACCGTCCGCGACACCTGCTGGCGCGGACACGTCCAGGAAACTATGGGCCCCCTGATTGAAGTAGATCTTGCTCCCGGTCCAGTTAGCCACGGGCTCGTAAATCGAGGAGCTGTACCAGTCGACTAGTCCGTCGTTATTCCAATCTCCAAAGGTCTGCCCCATGGCGTTCTCCGCATGGTCGACCCCAGACGCGACGGTAATGTCCGTGAACGTGCCGTCTGTATTGTTGCGGTAGTAGCGAACCGTGCCATAGTCCCCTGCGATGATCATCTCCGGGTAGCGATCCCCGTCCGTGTCCAGGAAACGCGGTGCAAAGCTAAAGATCGTTGACGAATTTTCACTGATGATTCCTGAGGCCATGGTCACATCTGTGAACGTTTCGTCGCCGTTGTTCCGAAACAACCGCGTCCCGGCATTCTGGTTCGCGTGACCCGCTACGAACAAGTCGAGATCCCCGTCCAGATCGTAGTCGCCGAACGCGGCTCCCCAGCCATCTTCAACCGGCAATGAAGTGGCGTTCACCCCCGCTGATACAGCGACATCCGTAAATGATCCATTGCCGTTGTTCTTGAACAATTTGTGCTTGCCGGGGACCGAGAACGGCGGGGGACCTCCGCTCGTCACGTAGAGGTCGAGGAACCCGTCGTTGTTGAAGTCGCCGACGGCGCACCCGCGACCATTGTGAACTTCATCCAAGCCCCAGGCGGCTGCCTCATCAACGTACGTGTTGCCCGGTCCGAGCTTGTAGAAGCGATCGGAGGTGCCATGGAACCCTCCGCGCATGAGGAATATCTCCTGCACTCCATCATTGTCGAAGTCGCCCACTGCGCCGCCGCCGCCATATTGGGAGTGGATAAACGGGTTGGGCGCATACACCGAGTCCAGGCCCATCTGCTGGGTGACGTTGGTGAATGAGGGCGCCGGAACTTGTGCGAGTGCAAGGCCAGGGGAAGACAGTGTGACGAGCAACGTCAGGTGACATGCAGGAATTGAGCGCATAGGTGTGTCGCTGGCTAGGTATTTAGGGGCGAAGTAGCTGCTTACAGGCCATCTACGGGATACGTACCGGAGTGCACAAGATACTCTTTCGTGGCGTTTGTATAAAATTAAAGCCCACCAGCTTGCGCACAACCAACCCCCCTAGAAGATCAGGAGATCTGTTTCTGCTGGGTGCTTGCTTAGTCGCCTGTTTCGGATCGTGTGCAAGGCTTGGTTTCCCAGCAGGTTACGCCCGGTTTAGACTTCGCCGACCATGAGGAAAACAAACTGATGCGGACCGCGACAAGCCGGATGGCGTGTCCAAACGAGGCATGTGATGTCTACGGTAAGTCTGACAGCGGCAATATTGCGCTGCACGGTTTCTCCCAGGTGAAGTGGGGGAGACGCCGACGCCGACGCTGCACCGCGTGCGCCAAGACCTTTGGTGCGACATCGGATACGGCCTACAAGCGACTCCAGCACCCCAGGCGCAAGTTCGACCGCGTCGCAGCTCTGAGCGTTGAAGGCGTCAGTAGGGCAGCCACAGCCCGCATCGAAGGGCTGTGTTGGAACACGGTCAGCCGCTGGCTCGAATTAGCCGCTGCGTACGCTCGCCAGTTCAACGAGGTCAATCTCCGCGGCTTCGCTTTGGAAGAGCTGCAACTCGACGAGCTGAACACATTCCTCGGCAACCGCAAGCAACAGACCTGGGTCTTCGCAAGCATCGAAGCCTCGTCACGCCTGTGGCCCGCGACGCTCGTCGGTGTACGCACCTGGAACAACACCAAGTCCTTCATCAGGAGCATCGCCGATAGCAGCGAATGGGCACCCTTCCCCTTGATCACGAGCGATGGGATGAAGTTCTACGGGAGCGCTATCCAGCTGACCTTTGGCGTTGGTTGCGTGCACGCTCAGGTGATCAAGAAGATCAAGCAGAATCGCGTGGTGAAGGTGGGCACGAAGTTGGTGGTTGGTTCGGAGTGGCGACTAGAGGACGCACTGGAAGGATCCGAAGATTCGACCAAGTTGAACACTGCGTTCATCGAGCGGCTGAACCTCACCATCCGCCAAGGCTCGGCGTACCTGAACCGGCGATCACCATGTCACGCGCGCAAGAAGCGAACGCTTGACGACCACCTTGAGCTACTGCGCTTTCACTACAACTTCTGTCGGCCGCACAGTTCGCTGAAATTCGGAAGGGTCGTGCGAACTCCTGCCATGCAGGCGGGCTTGTTGTCCAGGAATTTGACCTTCAGGGACCTCTTCGTGGCCAAAGTCGCCCCGCCCCGCTTTGTGCTTGTGCGATCCGTGTGTTCGGCGTATCACAGGTCGATGGAGTTCGGAAAATGCGCCGCTTAGTAACAGCCGATGAAGGAAGCACCCGCTGCCCCGCTTTGTCCTTGTGGGATCTAGGCCCGGGGAGTATCAGGGAAGGCAGGAGAATGAGAAATGCGCCGCTTGACCAATAGCCAATATAGGAAGCTCCCATGCTCAAACGAATCACGCGACTGTTCTGCCTCGCTCTCCTAGTATTGGGCACGGGTGCCTGTGGTGCCTTTGATTTCCAAAGTCAGGAGTTGGCCCTCAAGCACGATTTGGAAGGGGACAGCTTTGAATTGGAGCTGATCTACAGGGGCGTGGAAAGGGGGCGGCAGCCCGTGCCGGAGGGTGGCGACCCATACAGCCCTGCGCCGTTTACAACTCGAGATGTGGAGAGGGGACTTGAGGCGCTCCAGAGAATTGCCCAGGGGCAGCGTTATTTCATGTTGTTCGAGTCTTCAGTAGCTGTTGATCTGGACGAGATCGAAGAGAGACTGGGGACTGAATTGGAGAAGGAGGAGCCCGATAACTTGGCGTCCGCAGCGTTGAGGCTGGCGAAGGGCATCGAAGTTCTCGAAGCCCAGGTTTTCCTAGACGATGATGAGCGGGTAGCGGTTCGACAGGTCATCCGTATCAACAACGCGCGCCAAGCGCTCGCGCTCTTGAACTCCTATTTGCACGGGGCAACGCGGCGGGGTGCTGAGAGCGGAGACTTTAAAACTGGGAGCGCCAAATTCTTTGATGATGAGACCCGTGCCGCATTCCTAGCGGATGCCCAGGCTGGCCGTACCTGGGTGACCTTGTCGGGGGCCGAGATCGTGCTCGACCTTCCGCTGACGCCTGCTTCCGTCGCCGGATCCATGAAGATGGTAGTGCAAGAGGAGGTGGCCATGCAGGCAAAGGCACACTCGCCCGAGATGGCATTGCTCAACCTCATTCAAGAGATCGAAGCAGCGGACGGCCGTCTTAAGCTGACCTTCGGCGCGGATGATGGCGGGGCCTGGCGCATATTCCTCGGTGAGGATGCGGCGGAGGAGTACAACTCAAGTCTGTTGGATTCCCTGCGCGTGCATGGCTTCGAGTTTGCCCCGGACCCAACGGCGAAGGACTAGTCCGGCTAGGTTCAAGCTCAGCCCAGCTCAGCTTCCAGCAGGCCAAAGGCCGCTTCGTACCGGGCGAGAACCACTTCCACCTGGCGGCTTCCTGCCTCTTCCTGCAATTCCTGGCAGCGTTCGAGGATTGAGCTGAATGCGGGTCCCGGCTTCAATGCGCGTTCGACCAAGTGCCCGTCCTCGCCCTGTCCAAACACTAGGCTGTGGCCAAGGAACCTCGATCCCGGTGAATTCCTCTGGAGTAGGATTCGGCGATGTTGGCCGAAATCCTACGAACTGGTTCGCGATGTACGGGGCCAGCGCAGTCGCCACCTGTTAACCGCGCTCTCGCCAACCGCAGAGACGCCAGAGAGTTTGAGAGCCATTTTACGAGCACGGTTCCACTGTATGCTGCGTGATGGACAGACTTCGCGCTCTCATCCGGCGGAGCAGAGACCGCGCTCTTTCGGGTGCCTGAGACCTAACGTGCGGCGTCGTGGCAACTTGCCCGAAAGACCCTCCAAGACACGAAAAAACGCCGCGTCAACCGCAGCGTCAATCATTTCCCACGTGTCAAGTGGATGGCTCCCCACACCGTACGGCTTTGCGAACTTTTGCTCTAACGCAGAAACAGCAGTCTAGCTATCACCAGGTCGGTTTCAATGTTCGCAAGCCGTACGGTTTGGGGTCCGAGCAATACTCGAACTTCTAGCTGCGGGGGCGGAAGCTGTTAACCATAGAGTATGCCTGTGATGCGCTACGTATCCGCTTGTGCCCAAGAAGCTGTTCTCCCGGGACATCTTCTTTGTTGCTCAGGCCGCGAATCTTTGTCGGTGTGCAACCGCGGCACGAGGGTAATCACCGAAGGCGGAAGATTGAGAAATGCGCCGCCTAACCAACAACCAAGTTAGGGGGCACCCAATTCCGAGTCCGTGAGCCTATTGGGCTTCCCCGTTGGAAGTTGGGGCTCTGTGCGGCGCAGGTTGCGTTCTGTCTACTCGGCCCTTACGGTCCATGGTCTCTGATCCACGCCGCCTCTCGAGCGCAGTGGCTTCCTCAAACGCATCTCAAGGATTTCGCAAACCGAATGAGCATCGACCGAGACTTCGAGCAGCTGGTCTGCAAGATCGCTGAGCAGGCCCTCGATGTTCCGGCTGAGGAGCTGGCTGGATTCCTGGATCGAGAGTGCGGGGGCCGTGCGGACCTCCGCCGCGAGGTCAAGCTGTTCCTCAAGTGCATGGATGGGGGCGATGGCTCGCTCCTCTCGCCGCTACTTCAGGAGCTAGTCGCTCGGGTACAGCCAGGCCACGCCTGCGGAGCCAACTCCTTCTTCCGCCCTGGTGTGAAGGAGCGCCCCGAGCCCGCGCCTGGTTTGGAAGCAGGGAAGGTGGTCGGCGACTTCCGGTTGCTCTCGATGATAGGTCAGGGCGGCATGGGACAAGTCTGGGAGGCCGAGCAGCTCTCCCTCGGCGGTCGCAGGATTGCAGTCAAGTTCGTGCGCCCCGAGCGGGTGTCACCGAAGCAGCTTGAGTACTTCGAGCGCGAGGCGCGTGCAGGTGGTCGTCTGTCGCATCCGGGGATTGTCGCGGTTCATGGTTACGGAGAGTCGGACGGCCAAGCCTGGATTGCCATGGAGCTAGTGGAGGGGACCTGGACGCTTCGCGACTTCCTGGACGAGCTTGTACGCGAGGACGAGCTACCGGCCGATTACGACCGGCACGTCGCTCGTTTCGTGCGTGAGTTGGCCACCGCAATGCACGCCGCGCACGGTGGTGGTGTCATCCACCGCGATCTCAAGCCACAGAACATCCTAATCACGCGGGAGAACAGTCCAAAGGTCACCGATTTCGGTCTGGCACGGATCACAGACGAAGCGGCGCTGTCGCACACCGGAGACTTCGCAGGCACGTACTACTATATGAGCCCTGAGCAGGTTGCAGCGAAGCGAGCTGGCATCGACCATCGTACAGACATCTTTAGTTTGGGAGTGCTGCTATACGAGATGCTGGCCTTAGTACGTCCCTTCCAGGGCGACACCAGCCATCAGGTCGCGGAGCAGATTGCGTTCAAGGACGCGCCGGATCTGCGCACCATGCGCTCGCGGATTCCGAAAGACCTTGTGGTGATCGCCGGCAAGGCGCTTGAGAAGGACCGGGATCGGCGGTTCGCGACCATGTCTGAACTCGCAGACGACCTTGGTAGGTTCCTTTCAGACGAGCCGATCCTCGCCAAGCCGCCGACTACACTCGATCGAACTAGGAAGTGGGTTCGGCGTAATCCGACAAGAAGTTTAGCGGCATGCATTCTGTCAGTGGCGTTTATTGTGATTGCAGTATTGAGCCTTAGGCTCGCCGCCAAGACTTCAGAAGCGCAAACTAGCGCCGCAAGTGCACAAGAGTTCAGGGCCACTATGAACTCGCTTTTTGGGCTCTCGAGGAGCGCGGATTACGACGACTTGGTCGCGGAAGCTGCAGTGCTCTGGCCGCCGCGGCCGGAGAACCAAGAGGTCCTCAAGGAGTGGCTGCATACTGCTGATAATCTCGTTGCTGAACTGCCCGCCCTCTTGGCAAAGAGGGACGAATTGCGATCTACGGCACTAAGGCGGACTCCTGAAGAGCGGCAAGCCGAGCGTGAATCTCACCTTGAGTATGTGAGGATAGCTCCCCTGCAGGCCGAAATTGAAGCGAAGCGCAATGCACTGTTGGCCCGTGATGGCCGTGCGGTAGTAGAACTCGTAGGCGTGGACTGGGACGCGTATCCTACAGATCCTGAAGCGCTTCGCGACGAGGCATGGGATCTAATCAAGCCCAATCGCGATTCATTTGGCGGGGAAGCGCTGGGCCTTGCTCTAGTTGAACGTGCGCTGGAACAGACGAAGGAGGCTGAGCTGGCGGTCACTCTAAACGTACTTGCCTGGGCACATCACGCAATAGGGGAAGATGAAGCGGCACTTGACGCGAGCTATGCTGCCGTGGCATCGGCCTTCGAACCCAAAGCTGACCTAGCACTAAGAAACCATGAAGAGCTGGAGGCAGCAGTCGCCGATTCTACATCAGTTGAAGGCTTGGCTGCTGCGAGGGTAGGTATTGCGGAACTGGGGATTAGCTTGGCTCAGCTGGAAGAGCGCGTAGATGAACGCCTGGTGTGGAAATTTTCAGCCGAACAGGAACCGGAGACCCACGCTCGTTGGTGGCACAACCAGGTTTCTAGACTAATCAGGGACCTCCAATCGTTGAGCATTGAAGGAACGGGGTTGCTAGCAGCAGGAAGTGCAAACCCGGAGCATGGCTGGAGTGTTGTGCGCCGCTTGGCCCTGGCGGAGCGCCTGCACATTGGCTATGAACCTGGAGGTGAATTCGCGAGGCGTTGGGAACGTTGTCTGCCCGCGATAAGCGATGCGTATACCGGGCTGGAATTGTCTATGCAGATCGGCTTGGTTCCGATTGGAATGAACCCCCGGTCAAAATTGTGGGAGTTCTGGGATGTGCAGTCGGGTGTAGAGCCAGTCAGAAGAGAAGATGGGCAGCTCGTTATTGAAGCGGGAACAGGACTCGTGTTTGTACTAATTCCGGGTGGAAGATTCTGGATGGGAGCTCAACCGAATGACCCCAGTGGTTACAACTACGACCCCCACGCTCAACCCGAAGAGCAACCGGTGCATGCCGTCGAGCTATCGCCATTTTTCCTCTCAAAGTATGAAGCCTCGCAGGGCCAGTGGATGCGCTTGAGTGGAGCGGACCCCAGCACCTACGGCTCTACCCAGAAATTCCTGGACTACGAACATGACCAGACTCATCCGGTGGAAAATGTCAGTTGGGCTAGCTGCCAAGAGTTACTTACCCGGTTTGGGCTCCGAATTCCGACGGAGGCTCAGATGGAATTTACTACTCGAGCCGGTACACAAACCATCTGGTGGACGGGAAACGATCGAGATCAACTAAGTGTGCAGAGAGCGGCAAACCTCGCCGACGCCTCCGCCCAGCGAGCAGGAGCTATCTGGCCAGCACTACAAGATTGGCCCGAGTTCGAAGATGGTTACGCATCTCACGCCCCGGTGGATAGATTTACACCAAACGGATTCGGGCTTCATAATGTCCATGGCAATGTTTGGGAGTGGTGCATGGATGAGTATGAGGGTGAGTTCTACTCCCAGAGCGACCTGCAAGATCCTGTCAACTCAATGGGAAATACCACCACGCATGTTTCACGCGGTGGCGCGTTTAGCGGGAGTGCGAGCGATGCGCGCTCGGCAAGACGAAGTAGTCACCCTGCAACGGCCGCCGACCCTCGCCTGGGAATTCGTCCCGGTCGGGCCATTCAGCGCTGACCAATGCTGCATAATGTCAAACGGGACGGACGGTGTCCTTTCTCACCGACGAGACTTAAGGACTTGAACACTTCCCCCTTTTGCCGTCGCAATCGCTCGGCCCTGGGCATTCGCCAAAAATACGCGGCCCTTCACCCACCATTGAACCGATGCATGATGGCGAGGAAAATTCCGCAGTCGCATTTCCGCTCTAATGGGACCTTCGATGCACAACGGCCATGCAGTCGATCAGCCTCAGGCTCGGCAAATAGATCCCAAAAGCCGCGTGCGCCTTTCCCTGCGAGCGCACTCTTTCAAGGGAGGGATCCTGCCCGTAGTCTCGCTCTCCTCCCCTCGCTGCTCAGTCACCTAATGTCCATCCCCTTGAAAGGAGTATCAACATGAGATCAAGAATCCAATCTGCGAGGCATGCCCTTGTCTTCACGTGCGTATCGGCCATTGCTACAACAGGCGCTTCTCAGCAGCTTGGAGTGGGTGATCCGCCGGTCCAATGGCCGGGTAATGGGCATTGGTATTCGGTCGTTCCAGGTGACTGGAATGAGGCACAAGCTGCCGCCAAGTCGATCTGTGCCTCGGCAGACTTGGTATCTATCAACAGCCAGGCAGAACAGGACTGGATTGTCTCCACCTTCGGGCCATTCGGCACAACTCCAGGTTCGTTCGATCCGACCCGGCGATGGATCGGGCTCACAGATGAGGGGCAGGAAGGCTCGTGGATGTGGGTGAGCAGTGATCCCTACTCGTATTCGACATGGTGGCCCGGTGAACCGAACGGGGGGACATTGAGTAATCATGTCTACCTCGGCAGGTATTCAAACGGACAGTGGAATGACGGACCACTGGTAAATGCTGCGTTCGGGATCGCTGAATGGTCCGCAAGTGACTGTTCTCTACTAGGAACGGCTACTTGCTTGTGCTCGAACGATTCGTCGCCCTGCGGCAACCTGTTTCCTGTAGCTGGCTGCATGAACTCCACCCAATTGGGGGCGACCCTAACTCCTTTAGGCTCAGGCAGCGTGGCGACAGATGACCTGTCATTGAACGCCACCCAGCTTCCATCCGGTGTAATGGGCATCTTCTTTGGGAGCTCAACGACAGTGACCCCTCTATCTTTTGGAGACGGACTACGTTGCGTGGGCGGCGGCATCGTTCGTTTTTCGGCCCCAATGGGGAGTAGCCCTGCAGGCGACTTGAGCGCCGGACCGGGCCTCGCTTCAAATTTTGGACTTCAGCCATTCAGCATCTGGAATTTTCAGTGCTGGTATCGCGACCCCTCAGGGCCATGCGGCTCGGGCTTCAACACCAGCAATGGATACCAAGTAACGTTCATGCCTTGATTGCGAGTCATGGTGTTGGTGCTTGCGAAGTCGGCTGTTACGGATCGTGTGCCAGGCTTGGTTTTCCAGCAGGTTACGGCCTGTTTAGACTTCGCCGACCATGAGGGGAACAAACAGATGCGGTCAATCCGATGAGACTCATAAAAGAGCTCGACGATCTAGACGAAATCACAACTCCTCGATAGCTGTCGATGGCCAATCAAAAAGGGACCTTCAATGCTCGAGCCCTATGCAATCGCTCAGCCTCAGGCTCAGCAAATTGATCCCAAAAGCCCCGTGTGCCTTTCCCTGCCAGCGGACTCTTTCAAGGGAGGGACTCTGCCCGTAGTCTCTCTCTCCTATGCCTGACGACTCCAAGCGCCACGCTGCCGAACTCTTCACCCGGTTCCTCGCCACTCCCCACGAGGACCTTGAAGACGACTTTGAGCTGCTCTGCAAGCAGCACCCGAACGAGGCCGACGAGCTGCGCGGACTCTACGCCATGCACCGTATGTTCGAGGACGACTTGGCCGTGTTCAAGAAGGGCCGCAAGGACAAGGAGGAGTCCGCCTACGCAGAGGGTGCAAGGGTGGGGGATACGATTGGGGACTTCAAGCTCGTGTCACGCATCGCAAGCGGTGGGCAGGGCGAAGTTTGGGAAGCAGAACAACGATCTCTGTCACGACGCGTGGCGCTCAAGTTAGTTCTGCCGGATCGAATCAATGAGAAGACACTGGCGCTCTTCGCACGGGAAGCCAGAGCGGGAGGGCGGCTCGCTCACCCCGGCATTGTCTCGGTGCACGGCTACGGCGAGGACGATGGTAAGCACTGGATTGCGCAAGAGCTTGTCGAAGGCGCGTGGACACTTCGCGACTTCATCGATGAGATACGCAATGAAGAGGAGTTGCCGGAGAACTACTATCGCGCAGTGGCAATCTTCGTGGCGGAGTTAGCCGACGCTCTTCAAGCAGCGCACGACGCAGGTGTCATCCACCGTGATGTGAAGCCGCAGAACGTGCTGGTCACGCCCCAGGACCACCCCAAGTTGACGGACTTCGGGTTGGCACGCATCACGGACGAAACCGCTGTGTCGATGACGGGGGACTTCGCCGGAACGTGGCTCTACATGAGCCCCGAACAGGTCACAGCGAAACGCATCGAGGTCGATCACCGTACGGACATCTTCAGTCTCGGGATCGTGATGTACGAGATGCTTGCCCTCGTCCGCCCCTTTGATGGAGACACAACCCACCAGATTGCTGAGAACATCGTCTATCGCGAGCCGCCGGACCTGCGCAAGATCAAGTCGCGGGTGCCGAGGGACCTGGCGGTGATCTGTGCCAAGGCGCTGGAGAAGATCCGGGAAGGTCGCTACCAGAGCATGGCAGAGATGGCTGCAGATTTGCGCCGGCATTTGGCGAACGAGCCGATCCACGCTCAACCGCCAACGATGATGGATCGTGCCGTGAAGTGGGTGCGGCGTAATCCGACGAAGAGTTTTGTGTCGGTTGTGGTTGGGGTAGCGTTCGTTGTGATCTCCGGGCTTGGGATGAAGCTGGCGAAGTCGAATACATCCTTGGAGACTGAGAAAGCGAACCTGGCGCAAACCAACAACCGCCTTTCCGAGAAGACAGCGGAAGCTGAGGCCAGTGCCAAGTTGGCGGATGAAAACGCAGAAGAGGCCATGGCAGAAGCAGCAAGGGCAGATGATAATGCAACCCGCGCAGACGCGGAGAAAGCCGAGGCCGAGCGCAAAACTACGGACGTTCTGCGCCTTTCGCTCTCGCAGGACTATGAGGACTTGATCACGGTGGCAGATGGGCTTTGGCCCCCGCTTCCCGAGAAGATCGATGCCCTCAATGGGTGGATTGAAGAGGCGAACAAGCTCAGGAAGGAGCTGCCTGCCCTTGAGAGGAAGCAAGCTGAGTTGCGGGCAACCGCCATCCCCCAGACCGAGGAGGAGCGCCAGGCAGAGCGGGCAGCGCACCCTGACCTTGGGAAGTTGGATCCCCTGCGTGCTGAGATTGAGGCCAAGAGATTTGCCTTGGCCATCCGCCGTGGGGAAGCCGAGGTGGAACTCCCCACTGTTGATTGGGACTCGCGTCCTTCTGGCGCTGTAGCCCTACGCGACGAGGCGTGGGAACTCGTCAAGCCGAATCGAGACGTGTTCGGGAAAGAGTTACTTGGGCTGGTGCTTGTGCAGCGGGCGCTGGAGGACACGCCGGAGGCGGAACTTTCCGCCACTCTCCGTGTGCTTGCCCACGCGCACCTAGCGGTGGGAGAGGACGAGGCTGCGCTGGACGTAAGCAACGCGGCGCTTGAATCCGCCATGGAGGGGGACGCTGAAGAGGCGGGGCGACGGCATGAGGAGTTGGAGACTGCGGTGACCGCCGCAGCAGGAGACAAAGGCTTGGCCGAGTCGGAGGCGGAGCTTTCAGAACTCGAATCCGACCTGTTAGCGCTTGAGTTGCAAGTGAATCAGCGCCAGGTTTGGGCGTTCCCTGCGGAGAAGGAGGCGGAGACGCGGGCTCGCTGGTGGCACAACCAGATCACGGGACTGATCGGTGAGTTAGGTTCGCTCTCCGCAGCGGGGACGGGTCTGCTGGATGTGGAGGGTCTGAGTGAGGAACACGGCTGGAGTGTCGCCCGGCGCTTAGCTCTGGCTGAACGCTTACGGGACGGGTTTGCAGAGGGCGGTGAGTTCGCGCAGCGTTGGGAGCGCGACCTTCCAGCAATTCGCGAGGCTTACCCGGGTCTGATTCTCCCGATACAGCCGGGCCTTGTCCCGATTGGGCCGGACCCGTTGTCAGGGCTTTGGGAGTTCTGGGATGTGCAGTCGGGTACGGAGCCCTTGCGCGGCGAGGGGCACAAGCTCGTTTTGGAGGAGTCCTCGGGGCTGGTGTTTGTGTTGTTGCCTGGCGGCAAGTTCTGGATGGGTGCGCAGTCAACGGATCCCGCGGGGCAGAACTACGACAAGAACTCAGAGGGCGACGAAGGGCCACCCCACGAGGTGGAGTTGTCAGCGTTCTTCATGTCGAAGTATGAGATGACGCAGGGGCAATGGAAGGAGTTGACTGGGTGGAATCAGAGTCAGTACGGCCCGAACGATTGGTCGACGAACTGGGCGCGAGGCGGTGTAGGAGGAGACTTGCTACAGCCGGTGACGAATGTCACGTGGGTAGATTGCGAGTCATTGGCGGACAGGTGGGGGCTTCGATTGCCTTCTGAAGCTCAATGGGAGTACGGGTGCCGTGGTGGGACAACGAGTGTGCATTGGAGTGGTTCTGGAGTGGGGGACCTTCAAGGAGTGGGTAACATCGCGGACAGCTATTCCAAGGACCAGGGGGCACCCGCATCCTGGCCTTTTGAGGAGGAGCTCGACGATGGGTACACGGTGCACGCCCCGGTTGATGCACTTTCGCCGAATGCGTTTGGGCTGCACCATGTGCACGGGAACGTTTGGGAGTGGTGCCTGGACGGGTACGGCGAGAGCTTTTACAGCAATAGTCCCGCCCTCAACCCCGTCAACCCTTATGAGGGTTCTAAGATTCGTGTCTTCCGCGGTGGTAGCTTCAGCTACGCGGCTTCCGAGGCGCGATCCGCGGTTCGCCACAACAACACGCCCTCGAACGCCGGCAGCTCCCTCGGTCTTCGCCCCGTCAGGGTCATCACAAAGTAACTTCACTCCTTCTCCTCTGGCCTTTGGCGTCGGAGGCCGTTCACCACGCACTCGTCTCTCGCAGAGACGCCAGAGAGTTTGAGAGTAAGATTGGCTTGGAATTCACACAGGATCCAGCCAGCTCACGCTGAGCGACGCTCTCTATTGCGGAGCCCGAGAGGCGAAAACGTTGGGCACTCGCCGTAAAATGGGTGCTTCCGTCATCGGGTGTCACGAATCGAACGTAAGCCGTGGATTGGTCGGGGCTTGAGCGCACTTTAGACTTGGATGACCATGAGGGAGGTCTAATGAGGGGAAGTTCAACAGCCGGGCGTACGTGCCCAAACGAAGCCTGCGACGGCAAGGGCCACGTCGTCCTACACGGCTTCTCCAAGGTGAAGTGGGGGAGACGGCGTCGGTATCGCTGCACCGCTTGTGGCAAGACTTTCGGGGCGACAGCTGGCTCGCCCTACAAACGCCTCCAGCACCCGAAGCGCAAGTTCGACCGTGTCGCCACACTCAGCGTTGAAGGCGTTAGCAAGGCAGCCATTGCCCGCATCGAAGGGCTGTGTTGGAACACGGTCAGCCGCTGGCTTGAGCTGGCCGCCGCGTACGCTCGTCAGTTCAACGAGGTCAATCTCCGCGGCTTCGCTTTGGAAGAGCTGCAACTCGATGAGCTGAACACGTTCCTCGGCAATCGGAATGAGAAGACCTGGGTCTTCGCAGGCATCGAGGTGTCGTCACGCCTGTGGCCCGCGACCCTCGACGGTGCACGCACCTGGAGAAACACCAAGTCTTTCATCAGAAGCCTTGCCGATAGCAGCCAGTGGGCACCTTTCCCCTTGATCACGAGCGATGGCATGAAGTTCTACGGGAGCGCTATCCAGCTCACCTTCAGTGTTGGTTGCGTGCACGCTCAGGTGATCAAGAAGATCAAGCAGAACCGCGTCGTGAAGGTCGGCACCAGGCTTGTCACTGGCTCCGAGTGGCGTCTGGAGGATGCGCTTGAAGCCTCCGAGGATTCGACCAAGCTGAACACGGCTTTCATCGAGCGGTTGAACCTCACCATCCGCCAGGGCTCGGCGTACTTGAATCGCCGGTCACCTTGTCACGCCCGCAAGAGGCGAACGCTTGATGACCACCTTGAGCTGCTGCGCTTTCATTACAACTTCTGTCGACCTCACAGTTCGCTAAAGTTCGGCAGGGTCGTGCGAACCCCCGCCTTGCTTTGTGCTTGTGCGATCCAGTCGTTCGGCGTATCAGAGACCGATGGAGATCACGAAGTGCGCCGCTTAGTAACAAGCAATGAAGGAAGCACCCTTTCCCTTCGTGCGCACTCTTTCAAGGGAGGGATTCTGCCCGTAGTCTCTCTCCTATGTCTGACGACTCAAAGCGCCACGCAGCCGAACTCTTCACCCGGTTCCTCGCCATTCCCCACGAAGTCCTAGGGGACGACTTTGAGCTGCTCTGCAAGCAGCACCCGGACGAGGCCGACGAGCTGCGCGGACTCTATGCCATGCAGCGGATGCAGGAGGCCGACCTGGCCGTTTTCCAGAAGGGCCGCAAGGACAAGGATGAGTCCGCCTACGCCGAGGGCGCAAGGGTGGGGGACACGATTGGGGACTTCCAACTGGTGTCGCGCATCGCGAGCGGTGGCCAGGGCGAAGTCTGGGAAGCAGAACAACGGTCTCTGTCACGCCGGGTGGCTCTCAAGCTAGTCCTCCCGGATCGGATCAACGAGAAGACACTCGCCCTGTTCTCACGGGAAGCCCGAGCAGGGGGGCGGCTCGCTCACCCTGGCATTGTCGCGGTGCACGGCTACGGCCAGGACCATGGGAAGCATTGGATTGCGCAGGAGCTTGTCGAGGGTGCGTGGACGCTTCGCGACTTCATTGACGAGATGCGCAACGAGGAGGAGCTACCGGAGAACTACTACCGCGCAGTGGCGATCTTCGTGGCGGAGTTGGCCGACGCACTTCAAGCCGCCCATGACGCTGGCGTGATCCACCGTGACGTGAAGCCGCAGAACGTGCTGGTCACACCTCAGGACCATCCCAAACTCACGGACTTCGGGCTGGCGCGGATCACAGACGAAGTTGCGGTATCAATGACCGGCGACTTCGCGGGAACTTGGCTCTACATGAGTCCTGAACAGGTCACGGCCAAGCGCATCGAGATCGATCACCGTACGGACATCTTCAGTCTCGGTATTGTGATGTACGAGATGCTTGCGCTCGTGCGGCCCTTCGACGGAGACACCACACACCAGATTGCTGAGAACATCATCTTCAAGGAGGCTCCTGACCTTCGCAAGATGCGTTCACGGGTGCCCAAGGACCTAGCCGTGATCTGCGGGAAGGCACTTGAGAAGGTGCGTGACGCCAGGTTTCAGACGATGGCAGACTTGGCTTCGGACCTGAGGCGGCACTTGGCCAACGAACCGATCCATGCGCAGTCGCCAACGATGGTTGAACGCGGAGTGAAGTGGGTGCGACGCAATCCGACGAAGAGCTTGGTGAGCGCGGTTGTTGGTGTGGCGTTCGTTGTGATCTCCGGGCTTGGGATCAAGCTGGCGAAGTCGAATACATCCTTGGAAACTGAGAAAGCGAACCTGGCGCAAACCAATACGCGCCTGTCCGAGAAGACGGCGGAGGCAGAGGCGAGTGCCGAGCGGGCGGATGAGAATGCTGAGCGGGCCAAGGCGAACGCAGAAGAGGCAAAGGCAGAAACAGCAAGGGCAGATGATAATGCAACCCGCGCAGACGCGGATAAAGCCGAAGCCGAGCGCAAGACGACGGACGTGTTGCGCCTTTCGCTTTCGCAGGACTATGAGGACTTGATCACGGCGGCAGATGAGCTTTGGCCTGTACGCCCCGAGAAGATCGACGCCTTCAATGGGTGGATTGAAGAGGCGAACAAGCTCACGAAGGAGCTGCCTGCCCTTGAGAGGAAGCAAGCTGAGTTGCGGGCAACCGCCATCCCCCAGACTGAGGAGGAGCGCCAGGCAGAGCGGGCAGCGCACCCTGACCTTGGGAAGTTGGATCCCCTGCGTGCTGAGGTTGAGGCCAAGAGATTTGCCTTGGCCATCCGCCGCGGGGAAGCCGAGGTGGAACTCCCCACTGTTGATTGGGACTCGCGTCCTTCAGGCGCTGTTGCGCTCCGCGACGAGGCGCGGGAACTCGTCAAGCCGAATCGAGACGTGTTCGGGAAAGAGTCACTTGGGCTGGCGCTTGTGCAGCGGGCGCTGGAGGACACGCCGGAGGCGGAACTCTCCGCCACTCTCCGAGTGCTCGCCTGGGCGCACTTCGCGGTAGGAGAGGACGAGGCGGCGCTTGACGCAAGCAACGCTGCGCTGGAATCCACCTTGGAGGAACAAGCAGAGGATGCGGGGCGAAGGCATGAAGAGTTGGAAGCTGCGGTGACCGCCATCGCAGGCATCGCAGGCCTTGCCAAGTCTGAGGGGCAGCTCGTGGGGCTTGAGTCCGAACTGTCGGTGCTTGAGTTGCGGGTCAATAAGCGCCTGGTGTGGGCGTTCCCTGCGGAGGAGGAAGTGGAGACGCGGGCTCGCTGGTGGCACAACCAGATCACGGGGCTGATCGTTGAGTTGCGTTCGCTTTCTAGCGAGAGGACGGGGCTTCTTGTCCTCGACGGTGTGAGCGTTGAGCACGGGTGGAGCGTTGCACGGCGCTTGGCTCTTGCTGAACGCTTACGGGACGGGTTTGCAGAGGGCGGTGAGTTCGCGCAGCGTTGGGAGCGCAACCTTCCAGCAATTCGCGAGGCTTACCCGGGTCTGATTCTCCCGATACAGCCGGGCCTTGTCCCGATTGGGCCGGACCCGTTGTCAGGGCTTTGGGAGTTCTGGGATGTGCAGTCGGGTACGGAGCC
>JBLIOI010000096.1:0-18044 GCA_047639675.1 Planctomycetota bacterium
TGGGTCTAACCAGGAAAGAGCGATGGAGTGGAGCGATCTTGGCGGGCAGTTTTGCTTGCAGCTGACCTTCGGGACTTTGCTTGCCTTGGCTTTTGTACCAAAGGCTCCCGTGGGAGTTTTGTTCTATCGCGTGATGGGAACGGCGGCTGTCATTCCGATCTTTTTGGCGGGTATTTTGCCGATTGTCTATGGCGGTTTGGCTTGGAACGATCCATCCGTATTGGCGACTTGGGCGGGCGTGCTGGCCTTTCCGTTCTATGCGGGGAAGACCCGTGGAAAGGCTTGGGTGGCGGCGCTAGGAGTGGGGCTCATAAGTTGCATCCTAGCCTTGGCACTGACCATGAACCGTTCACTTGACTTGGCGGGAATTGAACTTGGCGTCGCTTTACTCTCTGCATTGGCAACGGGTGCAGTGGCCGGAAGCGTAGGACTTGCAATGGTGTTGGGTCACTGGTACTTGACAGTCCCCAAATTGAAGGTCAGTCATCTTGGCCGCTTGAACCTTGTCACCGCCGCTTCGATGCTCGTCTCGCTTCTGCTCTTGGTGGCCAGTTGCTTGATCTTCCGCGAGACCTTGGAGTACGCACGAACGCCGCTCTTCGGAATGCGCGGTCTGTTCCATTTTGGAACGCGCATAGTGGTGGGATTGCTTTTGCCGCTGCTATTCGCTTGGATGGCTAAGGAATCGATGAGCTACGGAAACACTCGTTCGGCAACGGGGATTCTGTATGCATCGACCGTGATGGTATTGATCGGCAGTGCGCTCTCGATCAGTTTGCAAGACAACTACGGCCTACCGCTCTAGAAAGCGGAGCGAAACGATATGGCAAAGGCGCTGCCCTGGATTGATGTTCCCTGTGACTGCGACCGCTTCATTGCAGTCAAGGTCGATCCCCACGTGGGTCCACCCCCGAGTGCTTCTTGCAAGGAATGCAACAAGACGAAGGAATTGCATCCAGGCAAACTCGATGAGCAAGGCGGATTGTACGCCTGCCAAGCTTGTGGACATCCCGAACTGTACACGGCCAAGGACTTACCTAAGGCGCTAGGGATTGGGATCGTGGTCATTGCATCGATCCTGGCGCCCTTTACGAACTACATCAGTCTATTCGTTGCAGGCGCACTCGATTTTGGCTTGTACTTTCTCTTGCCGGAAACTGTCTTCTGCTATGAGTGTGAGACGGAACATCGGGGCTTCTCCGAGAAGCCAAGGCATTCACGCTTCGACTTGCAGATTAGTGATCGACTGAAGTACGGCAAGAAGGCCGTGATGGGCAAGGACATGCGCGAAGGCGGCACGGCAGATGGCCCGGAGCCTGAGCACTAGAGCGCAGCAATTGGGCTGAAGGATGTTTTTTTCTTTTCCGCCCTCTTGACGTCCTGCGATTTCTACCGACAATCCACCCGTCAAACATCAAGAGTCCTGGAAGAGCCTTTGGTTCCAGGCAGCAACCGAGTCCGACACTTAGTCGAGGCCACGGTGCTGAGTTAGCCCCGACGCGGGGAACGATGTGGTTGAGACGGTCTTGGAGCGCGCAAGCGATCCCGAACGGTACTCTTCAAAAAATGGAGCGAACGTCGCTCTGGCCCCCGCGCTGCTTCTAACGCCGAATGATGTCGACGGAGAATCGACATGAAGCAAAGTGAACTTTCACAGCGGTTGCAGACATTGTGTGTTCGAGCGGGCCAAGGAACACAAGATGGAGAACCCCTCGTCACGCCCATCGTTCAATCCACGACCTTCTGCCGCGATGGCTTAGAAAGCCAGGCGAAGCACTGTTACTCGAGGGAATCGAATCCAACAGTAGATGCATTGGAACTGGTCTTGGGGGAACTTGAGGAGGCTCCGCAAGCGGTGGCTTACAGCACTGGTCTTGCTGCGGAAACAGGGCTCTTTATTGCGCTCCTAAGGGCTGGCGATCATGTGATTGTCTCGCGTGCGCTGTACGGCGGAACAACACGACTTTGCGAGCAGGTACTCTCTGGGTTGGGTATCACTGCGAGTTTTGTGGACACCACCAAGCTGGCGGATGTGCGCGGGGCACTGCGTGCGAACACGCGCCTTATCTTTGCAGAGACACCTTCCAATCCAACCCTCGATGTGACGGACTTGCGCGGACTATCTCGCATTGCGAACGCGGCGGGAGCCTATCTCGCCGTGGACAACACCTTCCTAACTCCGATCTTGCAGCAGCCCTTGGAGCTGGGCGCTGACTTCTCTGTCTATTCCACTACGAAGTTCATCGAAGGGCACTCGGTGGCGCTCGGCGGCTGCGTTATCTCGCGTGACGAAGAGGCCTTGGAGCGCTTGCGATTTGTTCGCAAGTGCATCGGGAATATTCAGACGCCCTTCAATGCGTGGTTGACCCTGAATGGCCTGAAAACTTTGCCCCTGCGCATGGAGCGGCAATCCTGCTCTGCAGAGTCGCTCGCGCAAAAACTGTTTGAACACGAGGCTACCGAGCGAGTTCTATACCCCACGGTTCCAGGCTTTGTCCAGGCTGAGTTGGCGCAAGAGCAGCACCTAGGCGGTCATGGGGCCGTCATATCTTTCGTGTTGCGCGGGGGCTACGAGAGGGCTCGATGCCTGCTGCGTGAGGTTAAGCTCTGCCGTGTTGTAGAGCACGTGGGAGCTGTTGAGACCTTGCTGACTCACTCCGCTTCTATGACCCACGGTGGCGTTGCACCCGCCGAGCGTGCGGCCGTTGGTGTTAGCGAAGGACTCGTGCGTATATCGGTCGGCTTGGAACACCCGGATGCCATTTGGGCTGACCTAAAGCAGGCGATTGAGAAGGCAGTGAAGTCCGCCCCTCAGGAGGCAGTCGCATGCGCACAAGAAAACTAATCGTCTTGAAGTTCGGAGGATCCGTTCTCACGGACGTTGACTCCTTGCGTGGAGCCGTCCATGAGATTTATCGCTGGCGCCGCAAGGGCTGGCGCGTGGTGGCAGTTGTTTCGGCCTTCAAGGGGCGGACAGACCAGCTCTTCCAGGAAAGCCTGCAGAGGCCTGTTGTGCCGGACTCCGCCACTCTCGCGGCAGTCTTGGCGTGCGAGGAACATTTCAGCGCCACACAACTCGCTTTGCAGCTAGACAGCTCTGGGGTTCCAGCGTGTGTGCTCACTCCAGCTGCGCTTGAATTTATCGCTGAAGGCGATGCACTTGATGCCACGCCGCTTCGACTGAATCCTCACAAGATCGAGCAAGCCTTGGAGCGTGAGGAAGTGGTCGTTGTCCCAGGCTATGGAGCTGTAGATGAAGGCGGACGCGCTGTAGTGCTTGGACGTGGTGGGTCTGACCTGAGCGCTCTCTTTCTCGCGAGCTGTTTGAACGCAGATTGTTGCCGGTTGGTTAAGGATGTTCCGGCCCTGTACGACCGTGATCCTGCAGTGGTTGATGAAGAGGGAATACCTCAGCGCTTTGGAGTCGCTACTTGGGGTGATGCGTTGTCGCTGGATGGCAGTGTGATCCAGCACAAGGCGCTGCGCTTCGCCCGATCCCTTGGCTTGGACTTTGAATTGGGCGATCTCAATTCGGTCCATCCAACTCGCATTGGCCGCGGCCCTACTCTGTGCCTACCAACAGATCCCTTGCTTTCGAAGCCCATGCGCATTGTCTTGCTCGGTCTGGGAACAGTCGGTGCCTGCGTATGGAAGGCCTTGCGTGCAAAGCGGGACCTGTTTGAAGTCACGGCCGTTTGCGTGCGGAGGCAGGCTCTCAAACGGGAGGGAGATATTCCGAAGCAGCTGATTGCGGCAGACTTGCAGACGGCATTGCAGGCCCCGGCAGATGTAGTAATAGAACTCATGGGGGGGATAGAGCAAGCGACTGCAGCTATAGAGCAAGCTCTTGCACTCGGTATTGATGTGATCACTGCCAATAAGGCTGTGATCGCCAAGCACGGAGATCGGTTGCACGCAATGGCTCGCAAACATGGTGCGCGCCTAAGCTACTCCGCTGCAGTCGGCGGTAGCATGCCCTTGCTTGAGCGCTTGAGATCCTATGAATCAGGCGAAGTCAAATCAGTGCGTGGCATTTTGAACGGTACGACGAACTACATTCTGAACGAAGTGGAACGAGGTTGCCTTTTGCCGGATGCTATAGCCCATGCGCAAGCGGCTGGCTTTGCGGAGAGCAATGCTGAGCGGGATATGTCTGGGCAAGACGCTGCGGACAAGTTGAGCGTGATTGCAGAATGGCTTGGCTGGCCAGCAGTTTCGGTCGAGTCGCTGCAATGCGAAGCGCTAAGCGAATCTGCCATTGCCCGGGCGAAACCTGGCTCCTTTGTCTTGCGCCACGTGGCTTCTTTGACGCTCAAGCGGGGAGAAACTTTCGGCTACGTCGCTCTTGAACCCGTCGCGCCGAGCGATCCGCTGGCGCAAGTTGAGGGTGAAGGCAACCTGAGCACTATCCAGTTGCGAGATGGCTCTTTTGATCTCGTTCGGGGTCGTGGCGCAGGTGGTCTGCCTACTACGGAATCTGTCCTGGGAGATCTCTTGGCTTTGGAGCGCGAGCGTCGTCGTCAGTGCGCGGTCAATACCACTTCTATTTGAATCGCAGCAGGCGGGGTGCAGTCGAGACTACGCCCCGCCTGCTCTGGCGCATCGCGCCAATAGCGGATATGCCAGAGACTGCTAGTTCCGTTGAACAAAGCCGACTCGCGACTTCATGTAGTCGAAGACCACGATGACATCGCCCAGTAGGCCGCTTCCCACGAAGCCATAGGAGTAGGGGTCCGATTCTCCGTCCTCGGCAGTGCTGAGCATGACTTCTACGGGGTTTTGGCGGTTGCCTGCAATTTCGAACCAGTCCAGTTCGACACGCTGAACATCAAATTGACCGCTTGCACCGGTGAGTTGTTTGGCCTCCAAAGCTAGAAGGTCGAGCAAGCCGAGATGCTTGGCCGCTGAGTAATGGAATAGCGCGTTCATCTCTCCGGCGCCCGTATCCAGGCAGAAGTACCCTTGCCGGTCATCGGCGAAACGTGCGGAGAGGTAGGGAACTTGCCAATGCAGGTACAGGTCTTGCCAGGCGGCTTTGGGTGCCTGGAAAGTTTCCGGATCATGGATTAGCACCCTGTCATTCTTGGAGTCCATTTCGACTGTTGCGCGAAGGAAGACGTCCCAACCCAAAGCACCCGCGCACACTTCACCAGCGAGCATCCTATCCGCCATGCCCATGTTCTCGGTTTCAATCATCACCAGGCCATCAATTAGGAGCGGTCCCAATTGAACTGCGTGGGTCTGGCGGAAGTGAGTTTTCGTGGGAGGCCCCGGGCCAAAACCGGAGAGGGTCGTCTTGCCAAAGGTCCCGAGCTTGAGTTTGTCAGCGGTATTTTTGGTGATGATCGATCCGCCCAAGCCGCTGTCGAAGAGGAACCAGCCGAGATCCTGTCCATCGATGAGTGGCCGTACAAAGTAGTGTCCGCGTTTCGAGCGGCGCACTTTGATTTCCTCGGCGACACCATCTATGAAATCCGTGTCCTTGCCCTTGCCGCCTCGCTGACTGAATGGAGGAGGGGTGCCTTTGTATTCGTGGGTGTCTTGAGAGGTATAGCTTGTCTTGCGGCCGTCCGCTTCCTCCACCTTGACAAGCCACGGCATAGGCACTCCGGCTACATCGCGCCAATCGGAGAAGTACACAGTGCCCGCTCCAAATGCATCGTCGAACTCAAGGCGTCTTGGTAGGTGTGTTTTGGCGTCAAGCGCCAATATTCCTTGCAGGAGACCCTCCTTGAGTTTCAGTCGTAGGCGAGTCTCAGCCGTAGAATGATCATCGGCAAAGTGAATCTCAAAAGGCGAATCTTCGATGATCCAAGCAGACGACCAAACCCAAACTAGGGTCTTCAGGCGTTCTTCCTCGAGGAATACCAGGGGATACGGGGGAGAGCGACCCTCAACCTTCCATGTTGCCGCTCCGTCATACCCTACGGACTCCGGGAATGTGCCGCGCATGTCACGCCGGAAGTAGCCCTCCTTTGCGAATATCCAACGGTAGGACGTTGGCATGCCGAGTTTCATAGAGACTCCTGAACTCTCAAAGTCCCGGCGCGTCCTGTTCTGACCCAAGCTCTCGCGAACTTCTGGCAGGAAGCTCTTCAAGTCGACTTGAGGGCTTTGGACCGAAGCAGCGAGGCCTGTTTGCAAAGGCCAGGCGAGAAGCAAAAAAAGCAGCTGGAGTCGTGAAATCACGTATGGATTTGGATTGAGTTTTTCGGGCGAGGGGACTTGGGCAAGTCCACTAGGTAACCTTGGTCGCTTCGATGACGATCGTACCGGCAATCTAACGCACCAACCATGGGACTCTTCCTTTCCAAGCTCCGACTACTCCTCGCCAGTCTCCTCTTCTACGCCCCGTTGACGGCTCAAGATCTCGTTGAGTATCAGCTCCAGGTGGGCCTAGATCCCGCATCGCACAGTTTAGAAGTGAAGGGCGATCTGTACCTTCCCGCGGCGGCACGCACCAAAGGAACCCGATTTACGCTCAACGGCGCATTGGAGATCCTCTCCTGTGAACCCGCTGTAGTAGAAATCGAGGGTGCCAAGGAACACATGCGACGCTACGCCCTGGCGCAAGATGCGAGCGCCGGTTGGTTGCGTATTCATTACAAGGGAAACTTCGACTATGGGCTCTCCGATCAGAAGGAAGAGTACACCCGTGGGTTTCGTGAGACCGTGGGCATCGTTGGCCCGGAAGGCGTCTATCTGTCCGGATCGAGTCGTTGGATCCCTAATTTCGGTGATGACCTCATCGAATTTGAAATCGACGTCTGCAGCCCCGCGGATTGGCACGTGATCAGTCAAGGTGGCGGAACGTCTGGAGATAATGATGGCCTTGCTCACTGGAGTTCCGGTGGTCCTTTGGAGCAGATCTACTTGGTGGGCGGAGCACTCACGCGCACTTCAGATACGGCAGGCGCCATCGAGACCTTGGTCTACCTGCACGAACAGGACGACGCGATCTCGACACGCTACTTGGATGCTACTGCGCGCTACTTGGAAATGTATCGCGGACTGCTTGGGACCTACCCTTACGGCAAGTTTGCCCTGGTGGAGAACTTCTGGGAAACAGGTTATGGCATGCCCTCCTTCACTCTGCTTGGCGAGCAAGTGATTCGCTTTCCCTTCATTCTTCACTCGTCTTACCCGCACGAGATCCTGCACAACTGGTGGGGTAACTCTGTCTTTGTCGACTACGCGAGTGGCAACTGGTGCGAGGGACTCACCGCCTACCTTGCTGACCACTTGATTCAAGAGCAACGCGGCGTCGGCTCCCTTTATCGTCGCAGCAGCTTGCAGAAGTACCGCGACTACGTGAAAGCAGGGCGCGACTTTCCGTTGCGCGAATTCCGTAACCGCCACAGTGCCGCGACGGAAGCCGTGGGCTACGGCAAGGCATTGATGGGATTCCATATGCTCCGCAGGCGCCTTGGGAACGAGAATTTTGTCCGCGGTTTGCAGCGTTTCTATCGCGACAAGCGCGGCGAGCGTGCTTCTTTCGACGACTTGCTGATTGCCTTCGAGGGGGAAGTAGAGGACTCACTGGGTGACTTTTTCGAGTCCTGGTTGGAACGTACTGGAGCTCCAGCATTGCTCTTGGAAGGCGCGCATGTTGAACCTGACGGTGCAAGTTATGTCGTGCGAGCGGATATCGTTCAGGCTCAAGCGGGTGATCCGTACCTTTGGCGCGTGCCGGTTGTAATTAGCACGAGGGACGGCACGATTTCCCACGAGGTTCTTTTGACGGGAACGCGGACGGCTGTCGAATGGAAGCTGGAGGCTGAGCCGCTCGGCATCGCCGTCGATCCAGAATTTGATATCTTCCGCTTGCTCGACCCGCGCGAGACTCCGCCGTCCATAGGCCAGATTTTTGGTGAGGAGGAGATCCTTGCCGTTTTGCCGTCAGAGGCAAGCGACACCAAGCGTGCGATGTATCAAGAGTTGGTGGAATCCTGGCGTTCTGCGGAGCACGAGATCACCTTTGTACTCGACAAGGATCTCGATACTTTACCCAGTGACCGCGCAGCCTGGGTCCTGGGCGCAAGCAACTTATTCGCTGCGGATCTCGTCGAACGCCGTGGTGAAGTGGAGTTGTTGACTGAGCAGGCGGGCCTGACACTCAGGGGCGAGAGAGCTACCTTTCTGAATCACTCCACCGTGGTCATCGATCGCCACCGGGGTAACGCTGAGAAGGCTGTCGGTTGGTTGGTTTTGAACCCGGCTGCGGCACTTGCGGGTATGGCACGCAAGCTTCCGCACTACGGCAAGTACTCCTACTTGGCCTTTGAGGGATCTGAACCGACGAATGTCATTAAGGGTCAATGGGAGGCAAGCAATTCCCCGCTCGTCATACGCTTTGATACAGATGCCCGTGTAACCTTCCTCGCCGAGGAGCGCAAGGCACTTGCAGAATTGCCTGCGGCCTTCTCGCAACGCGATTTGCGCGCGCACGTTGAATGGTTGGCGGCTCCCGAACGCGAAGGCCGAGGTCTGGGCAGCCAAGGACTCGCGGACAGCGCCAACTACATCGCTAAGGCCTTCGCGGAAATGGGGCTACAGCCTGCGGGCGACAATGGAACTTGGTTTCAAGAGTTTGTGGTGCAAGAGGGCCCGCATGATAAGTCGGTGAAGACTTCGAATGTGGTCGGACTGTTACCTGGAACTCGTGAAGATTGGAAGGATCAATGCGTCGTGCTATCCGCTCACTACGACCACCTTGGGTTCGGTTGGCCCGATGTGCATGCAGGCGATGAGGGCCAACTCCATCCGGGCGCGAACGATAACGCTAGCGGAGTTTCTGTGATGCTTGAGCTTGTTGCCAATTTGATCAAGCAGGGCCCTGGTTCGCGTAACTTACTCGTGGTCGCCTTTTCTGCGGAGGAATGCGGACTGCAAGGGTCCAAGCATTACGTGGCGAACCCTTCCTTTGCTCTCGACAAGACTCTTGGTGTCATCAACTTAGACACGGTAGGAAGTTTGCAGGATGGGCCGATCACTTTCTTTGGAACTGGAACGGCCTACGAGTGGCCGCACATTTTCCGGGGCTGCGGATTCGTTACGGGCATTGATGGTAAGTATGTTCCCGCTGGCGCGGAAGGCTCAGATCAGTGGAGCTTCATTGAAGCTGGTGTTCCTGCAGTACACGTCTTCGCCGGCTCTGGGAATAGTTATCACCGTCCCGGTGATACGTCCGACCAGGTGGACTACGCGGGATTGGTCAAGATCGCATCCTTCCTGAAGGAAGCCGTTATTTACGTCCTTGAGCGCCAGGAACCCTTCCAAATCACGATCGAGGGGGCGGCCGCCGTAAACCCAACGGCCTTTACAGTTCGTCGTGGCGTCTCTTTTGGTAGTCAGCCCGAGTACGGCTATGACGGTGGAGGCATGCTCCTAGCCGGGGTCAGCGAGGGCTCCCCGGCCCAGAATGCGGGCCTCTTGGCGGGGGACGTGCTGATTCGCATCGATGATGAGGAGATCAAAAACACTCGTGGATTTGCTGAGGTGCTGAAGACTCTGGTACCTGATCAGGAAGTCATCGCCACAGTTGAGCGGGATGGCAAACAACTGGAGTTCACTGTCAAGCTTGTGGCGCGCTAACTGAACCGGTGCCGCATGATGTCTTCGATGGTCGACAAACGATGGTGCGTACGGTGAGCAGTGTCGATTGTCTGTAGAGCGCGTTGCGCGATGGCATGTCGCTCTCCATCGTTTGCTAGATAGAAGCGCGCCTTATCATGCGCTTCGTCAAAGCTGTTATAGGTAACGATGTCGTGCCCCTCCTTGAAGTGCAAATGGACATCCTCCTGTGCATCTGTCAGAAGGAAAGCGCCGCTCCCCGGTACATCCCACACACGTTGGTTGACCGCCGTAGGCATTTGTTCGGCAGTGACGTTTAGGTTGACTTGCGTTCCCGCAAAAACAGCGGGCAATTCGAGGTTGGGATCTACCTGCGCTTCGAGTTGGACGTTTGAAATGAGCTTCTCCCAGTTGGCATCACCAAAGATGACTGGATTGAGTGGGGCGAGGGCTTGAACGAAAGACTGGCGCTTGCGCATCGAGGCTTCCGCCAGTGCAGCCTGGGCCGCGTGGAAAGGCGCACGTCCGACTGACTTGTCCGAGACCTCCAGGTATTGTGCGAGATGCTTGCGTACAAAAGAGCGGTCTACCTTGTGCTTTGCCGCCATGTCATTGGCCAATTGCAGCACGGTTTCCGAGTGGTCCTCGCGAGCTTTTTGCCACCAGGATCCGGCCACAAGGGCCAGCGGTCGTCCAAACTTTATGGCCAAGGACTCATCGATTGCATTCGGATGAAAGCGTGACGGGTTTGAGCCCGTTGGTAGGTACGTCGGCTCGTCAAATCCGATGCTTGCCAGCCAATCCAAGGCACTGCGCTCGAAGCAGAACGCTTGGCAGTTGGAGCGAGCATTAGCTTCTGCTCCGCCGAGGATCGGTAAGGGGTGATCTACGAACCAAGAGGCAAGGGGCACTCCAAACTGCTCGAGAAGGCCAGCTAGTACTCCTGATTCGTCGAAGCCCATGTGGTTGATAGTCAGCACAAAGTCTGGCTTGAAGCTGACGAGCAGTCCTAAGAGGGTACTTAGGAAGGAGGTTTCTGCTTTGCCTGAGTTTGCTGTGGCAATCGTTTGGACCTTCCAGCCCAGTCCTCGAGCCGACTGAATTATGTCTTCGTAGACGAAATAGTCGCCTTGCATGACCAGCATGCGGGGACTTTGGCCTCGGGAGAACTTGGGGTATCCGAGGGCGGCTGTGAGCTGATTGGAGGTCATGGCGGGTTGCAGGTTTCTCTCTCGACACTTTTTGCTTTGAGCTGTTTGCCGTGGAGCCCCGCTTTATTCGGAAGTGTCGTTTTCGGAGGCTAACCAGGCATCGCCCACGATCAACTACGAATAATTTTCCGACTTCCCCAGAAGGCATCAATTGTCGCTCAAGTGCGGGAGCACTGATCACCGATTTAGAAGCTGAAACCCGCAGTAAGCTCTCCGCTCGGGAATACAAGAATATACATACATCGATGCTAACTCCTGACAACAGTCCATTCACCGAATCCAACGTTCGACGCGGCCAGCAAAGAATAGGGTGGACTCCCGAGGCTGACTTAACCGTGGACGTCTTTCGTCCTGGGTACGCACCGCTTCCCGCTTGTTGGGGCGATTTGAGCATCACAGGCGTGATGCTGGTTGTTCCGTGGGAATCTGGTTCGAGCCTTGAAGTTGGAGGCAAACTGGACCTTGGCTTCACTGTCGATGACGTCTGCTTCCATCTGTCAGGGAAGATTGTTTGGGTGGTGCCGGACGATACCGGGCGAATCGTAAAAGCGGGCGTGCACTTTGACGCGGTGGATGACGAACTGTGTCAGATGCATCCGCGTCTGTGGGAGTTCTTCAACCGAAGGGAAGCTAAGCGCGCCAAGAATCCAGTGGATCAGCCCGTTGAGGTCCTCGTTAGTAGTGAAGAATTCAGCAAGAACGCTCAGTTGGTCGACGTCTCAACTTCAGGCATTGCGATGTTGCTAGAAGGTGAGGCTGGCAATGCTCTAGATTGGGTTCGTCACCTGGGGCATAAGCACTTCGTTGAGATGACTCTTAGTCCCGGATTACCCACGGTGACGGTCACCGCCCGAGGCGAACGCCTCGAGCAGCGGGGCTCGGACTTAATGATGGCCTTCTCCTTCCCGGAGGAAGACGTGGCAGACTATGTCGAGGAGCTGCGGTTGATCGAGAAGTGGGTGAGCATGCGCCTCCGCATAGAAGAAGACGAAGAGCTAGACGCGGCCTAGTCGCTGTCAGCTAGTACGGGCTTGCGCCTGCACAAACGAGTAAAAGAACACAGCGTTGGGATCGCGCCCGACAATTTCGAGCTCGTTTTTCATGCCTTCGACTAGCTCGGTTGGCACCTTGCCCCCTCGCTCCAGTTCGGCAGCCCCGCTGAGCAGGAGTTCTGTCCAGTAGGACAAGAACTCCTTGCGCTCACCGGGTTGGCGATTGTCGAGCAAGAATGTTTTGACTTCTGTGGTGATGTTTCCGAACCCAACGGCCTGCAACAAGTTGCCCAACTTGGCGCCAACGAATGGGTCGCCACCAATCTCTATTTGATGCTCGTTGAACGCGGTCCAGTAGGCCAGCGTATGCGGGCTGTAGGGGTCGATGAAGAAGGTGGCGTTTTGAACTTCCGAAACCACTATGGGTGAGCCCGGACGCAGACACCGGCGGACTTCCGAGAGGACTCGGAGTGGATCCGAGACGTGCTCGAGAACCCAGCACAGAAAAGCGCCATCGAAGGTGTCGGAATCGAAGGGGAGGGATTCGGCCGGGCTCTCCACCAACTCAAAGCGGTCCCCGGTCCACTTTCGAAGGGCTAGGTTTTCGCGGGCCTTCTCTAAGCTCTCAGGGGATCGATCGACGCCGGTGACCCGCAATGAGGGGAAGCGGCGTAGCAAGATTTCAGTCTGGGCGCCCACGCCACAGCCAACTTCCAAGAGGTTGCGAGTCCTGCGATAGGGCAGTCTGTCATGCACCACATGTTCTAGCTGCCCCGCCTGGCGGTACAGCCGATCCTGTTCATCCGCGGAGTAGCCGTGAAGGTAGTTGGACTCATCTTTGCTCGTACTCATGGCTCTTGGGGTACTTGGCCTTCAAAATGAAATTCTTGGCAACGCTTTTGGCGCTTTTCGGTGGGATCGGTTGGCGACTCTGGAACCATACCGACCATGCAGTATCAATCACAGATCGCCAAGCTTCTAGTGAGCATCTTGGGAAGCGCTCCCTTCTCCTTGAGTTTGAGCGCGGAAGAGTTAGAGGCCTGGCTCGAGCGACCCAAGGATTCAAAGCTCGGGGACTTTGCTTTTCCCTGTTTTCGCCTGGCAAAAGAGTTGCGTAAGGCTCCTCCGCTGATCGCAGCAGAGCTTGTGACTCTTTTGGAAGGGCCCGCAAAAGAGCTGGATTCTTTGGAGCGCATCGTCGCAGCCGGACCTTACATCAACTTTTTTCTGAGCCGTGCTGAGTTGGGAGAAAAGACCGTTCCCGCAATTCTCAGAGGTGAGTTTTTGACTCGCCGTCCCGAAATCGGCCAGAAAGTGATGGTGGAGTACTCGCAACCCAACACTCACAAGGCATTCCACGTTGGTCACATTCGTAACGCTTGCTTGGGCGACTCTGTGGCGCGCATCTTGAGTTGGTGCGGAAATGAGGTGGTCGCGGCTAATTACATCGGCGACGAAGGTACTCATGTTGCAAAATGCCTGTGGCACTTGCGCAATCACTATCACGAGGCATTGCCCGAGATGAACCGCGGCGAGTTCTTGGGCGGGCAGTACTCAAGCGCGACCGCCATGCTCGATCTCGGCACAATGACTTTGGCGCCGCTTCCGGGAGTTACGGCGAGCAAGATACTGGGCGTTGGCAAGCACCCCGAGAATGCGGATTGGTTTGTTGCAGAGGTCGAAACGAAGACTGGCAATCAAACTGTAGTCGTCGGCGCTGGGGGATTTGCTGTGGGCGATCTATGTGCTTGGGCGAAGCCGGGTCAGCGCATAGCTGGCAAGGAAGTTGGTGTCGTCAAGCGCAAGGGAATCATGAGCTGCGGAATGCTGCTCAGTGAGAAGGAGCTCGGCATTTCGGACAAGGACGATGTTATCGCGGTCATGCCGAAGGGCGCGCACCTTGGCGATGAGGTCGCTGAGTTGTATCGCATAGAGAGTGCGCTCGACGTCGAGATTGAAGTGCTCGAAGAGTTTGCGCGTCGCTCAATGGAAGTCAGCGCGGTTCTCCAGGAAATCGAAAGCGGCAAGGGAGAGGTCTACGACTTGTGGAAGACCACCATGCTCTGGTCAATGGATGAGTTCTATCGCATCTACGACTGGCTCGAGTGCAAGTTCGATCACTACTTCTACGAATCCGAACTTGGTGAGATCTCCAAGGAATTGGTACGAGAGTTTGAGACCTCGGGTGTCTTCATTGCTTCCGAAGGCGCAGTTGGTGCCGATCTAAGCGATTTCGACATGGGCTTTTGCGTGTTGATCAAGAGTGACGGTACCGCGCTCTACGCAACTCGCGACTTGGCCTTGGCCAAGCGCAAGTTCGAGGAGTTTGGTATTGACCGCTCCCTGTACGTTGTGGATTCGTCTCAGTCCTTGCACTTTCGGCAAGTCTTCAAGTGTCTGGAGCTGATGGGCTACGAGCAAGCTTCCAAGTGCCAGCATCTGCCCTACGGCCAGGTCGTATTGGCGAGTGGGAAAATGAGTAGCAGGACTGGTGAGGTCTTCCTTTTCTCGCAACTGAAAGAGCGCTTGCTGGCCAAGATTAGAGGCGAGTTTCTCAGCAAGTACGATGGCGACTGGCCCGAGAAGGAGATTGCCGATGCGGCTCACCTGATTGCCATGGCAACCATGCGCTACGGAATGCTGAATCAGTTGCATAGCTCCAAGATTGTCTTTGACCTAGATGAGTGGAGCGCACGCACCGGAAACACTGGCCCTTATCTGATGTACGCCTATGCGCGTACGCGCTCGGTGATGCGCGAGGTCGGTGAATTGGACGACTCGCTCGTCGATTGGGCGCTTCTGACTCACGAGACGGAAACGGACCTCTTGGGCTATCTGGCAGACTATCCGCGCTATGTGGAGCGCGCGGCAGAAGCCCTCTTACCCCAGATTCTTTGCTCCTACACCTATGATCTTTGCAAGAAGTTCAGCCGTATGTATCAGGAGTGCTCTGTGATGCATGCGGATAGTGAGCCCCTAAAAGTGACCCGCTTACAGTTGATCGATGCTACGGGGCGTGTGATCCAGCACGCGCTTTCGATGCTGGGGATTCGTACGATCGATCGCATGTAGGAGTACCGCATATCACTGGGATGCGTATACTTTTGAACGCAATGAGAGCACTAGCATCGGACATCGACCATGACTGATAGAGAGACCGAACCTAAAGAGAAGTCGGAGCGTCGCAGCCGTTTCGCCGAGGATGGCATGACCAACCTCGAGGCAAAGTATGCGGCCCAGCGCTTGGCGTTTGGTCCGATGATGTTTCAGGCAGCACGCGTTCTACGCATCTCAGGTGCATTGGAGGTCATCAAGACTGCCGGGCGTACTGGGATTACTGCCCTGGAATTGACCAAGCAAGTGGACCATTTGTCCGTCTACGCCGCGCGAATCTTGCTGGAGGGAGGCTTGGCAGCAGAGATGGTGGCTTTGGAAGGCGAACGCTTTGTGCTCACCAAGGTTGGCTACCTGGTACTGCGCGACCCGATGACTACAGTCAACATCGACTTTGTTCACCACGTTTGTTACCGGGCGTTCTTTCACTTCGAAGAAGCCGTGATGGAGGGCACACCGGCTGGTCTCAAAGAGCTCGGCCCCTGGCCTACGATCTATGAAGGGTTGTCGGATTTACCCGAGGAGGTTCAGCGCAGCTGGTTTGCCTTCGACCATTTTTACTCGGATGGCGTTTTTGAAAAGGTGCTTCCCATTGTCTTCCAGTCCAAACCCAAGACTCTGTTAGACGTTGGGGGCAATACGGGCAAGTGGGCGATCGAATGCTGTCAGTTCGACAGTGGTGTGCGCGTCACGATTCTCGATCTTCCTGGTCAATTAGCCAAGGCACTCTCGAATGCGAAGAAGCAGGGCTTGGCGAATCGAATTGATGGCCAAGAGATCGATTTTCGCGTGGCGAGTTCCCCAATTCCCACAGGCAGCGATGTCATTTGGATGAGCCAATTCCTCGACTGTTTTGGTGAGGAAGAGATCGTCAGTATCCTCACACGCGCGGCAACTGCCATGAGCACAAGCAGTGCACTCTACATCTTGGAGACCTATTGGGATCGCCAGCGCTATGAAGCCGCTCGCTACAGCGTCATCAATACTTCCCTATACTTCACTGCCGTTGCCAATGGCAACAGTAAAATGTATCACTCCGACCGCATAAAACATTGCGTCGAAGCAGCGGGCTTGAAAGTCGACGAAGAGCACGACGTTCTCGGTGTTTCGCACACCCTCTTTCGCTGCAGCCGTGGTTGACGGCCAGTTGAGCGCAGGAGAAGGTGGGGGACGGAAGCGCCTGATCAAGGCTTTCCTTGCGCTGATCTCCGGAGTTATCGGACTTGGCTTGGCAGAGGGTGCCAATCGAGTGCGCCTGAGCATGAAAGGCAAGCCATATGATGCGCAAGTTGTGCGCGCCGAACTGCGCAGAGAGTTTGAGACCGTAGATCAATTGGGCTTGGCGGGCAGCGACAAGTCGAAGCAAGGGGGGCGCGTGTTGCATCCCTACACCGGTTTCGATCTGTTGCCTGGCTTGCGTCAAGTCTCACACGACATTGAGTTCTACAAGACGCCCGAGGCTGACATGGGCTTTGAGATCCTCTTACTGGGTGGTTCCGTTGCGAATGGTTTTGGTCGTGACTCCTCAGTGGTTTTTATCGATCTGCTTAAGCAAGACGAGCGCTTTGTGGATCGCGAGATTCGAATTCTGCGTTACGGGCGTGCTTCCTTTAAACAGCCGCAACAGATCAACAGCCTGATATTTTTGATGTCACTCGGCTTGCGTCCAGATGCCGTCCTCAATCTCGACGGTTTTAATGAAGTCGCTGTGGCGAACATGAATACCAAGTTCGATGTTCACCCCTTGCAGCCTGCGGTGGCTCAATGGAGTCCGAGTGTGGTCAACTTGTTGGATCAGGAAGACACCTTGGACGACCTCTTGGACCTACGCCTGTTGCGCCTTGAGGTCACCAAGCGTGCTGGGCAAGGGCTGCATTCCAGTTTCCTCTGGAGCAGCATCGTTGGGAATTGGTGGATCGGCAAAGTACGCGCCGGGCGTTCGCAGCAGATTCAACAGCAGGAAAAATTGGTGACTACATTCACGAAGGGGCAAGACAACCCGGTGATTCGTGGTCCTAAATGGAAAGGTGACGTGCACGACGTGATGGACCTAGCTGTGGCTACATGGAAACAAGCGTCGATTTCGATGGATGCTATTTGTAGACGCCGTGGGATGTTCTACCAGCATGTGCTCCAACCTACGCTGCATGCAGCCGTATCCAAAGTTCCAACGCAAGCGGAGATCAGGCTAGGCAAGGCATCCTCGCAGTGGTTAGACGCAGTGCAGCATGGTTACCCGCTATTGATCGAAGCGGGCCGTGAATTAGATGAAGAGGGGGTCCATTTTCTTGATGGAACTCCGGTCTTCAATGATGTCAGTGGATCGATCTACATTGATGCTTGTCATTACAATCCCACTGGCCAGCATCTTTTGGCCGGGGCGATCGCTGAGGCCTTCTTGCAAAACTACGAAGAGTTATGAGTGGAAAGAGCAAATGTCGTTCGGATGGGGGCACCGTCATTGCGATCTACCGCGTATCGCTCGGCAAGGAACAGGAGTTTGAACAATTACTCGAACGTCATCACCCCACGTTGCTTCAGCTAGAGCTGGTTAAAGAGGAGCGGCCAAGGGTTTATCGGAACTTGGACGAAAAGGGGCGTTCGACTTATTACGAAATCTTCGAGTGGAAAGACGCTAAGGCGGCCGGTGGCGCCCATGAAAATCCCGAGGTGATGGCCGTTTGGGATGCAATGGGGAAGGTGGTGGAAGAACGTGATGGGCTTCCGAAGTACGAGTTCCCTCATGTGCAGCCAATTACTCTGTCCTGTGGCGGATGATAGCCGCTGTGGGGTTCGGACAGGCTGCGCTTCGTGCTAACCTAGGCGCATGTTCACAGCTTCTTGCTCCTGCCTCCCGCCGGCTGGATGGATTAGAGCGTTCGGATTGAAACTGGCGGGAGTTGCTCTTGTTTTTCTTGTTTCCAGTGCGCTTGCGCTGGCCGCATTTCCGTCGACTGCCGCTGGTGAAATCTCCTACGGTCGTGACATTCGTCCGTTGCTCTCCGACCGCTGTTTTACCTGTCACGGTCCCGATCCGGGAGAAAGACAGGCGGGCTTGCGCCTGGACACATTTGAGTTTGCGACGCGAGTTCAAGATGGCATAGCGGCGATTGTTCCGGGCGATGCGCAGGCCAGTGAACTTCTACGCAGAGTG
>JBLIOI010000097.1:0-17881 GCA_047639675.1 Planctomycetota bacterium
GATTCGAGACGATGTGAAAATAGGAAAAGGTCGTCGTCGCGACGATCACAACCGCTATTCGCCAGGCCATTTTGACCAGGGCTTCACGCGCGATGGATCCATGGCGGCGCTCCGGGGACGTACCGCTTTCACCACTTAATTTGCTTGTGTCTGGTATAGTCATTAGATCGCCCAGTACCAAAGATCCGCTGCCGGACCGGGTATTTCTGCGGGCAGACGCTGCCCCCTTAATCGGCGACGGTTCCGGGAATACCTGAGTACAATCCCCCACCGCCGGGGCCTATCTCGAAATCGGGGATCAGCGAGCCGCTAGCGGCCCAAGACGTCAGCCCACACCACTAAGGGCGCGACGGAGCCTACCCACGGCGAACGATGTGCCCCTCCGTCCCGACATGAAGCGCAGCAATCAACGGGTTCCCCTATGCACGCGTAAGGCGCATTAGCCTCTGCCCTACATCTTGCAGGGTTGGCCCGGGCCGGGCCCGTTCTCGTTTGCCGGCTGGGTCGGGTTGAAATGGCCACGCCCATCGAGCTCAGGCATCGAGCGTCGCGCACAAACGTCCAAAACCAAGGAACCACGATGCTCGCTAGTAAGGGGCAGCCTACGCCGGTTCGACAAACCCGCCGGCGATCAACTCACCACGGGCATGCTCTTGTAAAGGAGTGCCGGAGTTCAATCGCTCTCCCAACGCTTTGCGAGACGCCGAAGCCCGAGAATCCAAGATTCCATCTCGTTCTTGATCTCTCGTCTGACCCCCCGGCCTTCCGCTTCCACTTCCACTTTCCGAGCGAATTGGTAGCTCTCGTGTTGTTGCAGCGCTTGCCACACAATCGCCGTGATCGCTAAACACAGGACACCCGCGGGGATGCGACAAGTGCGCTGCAACAACTCTTGAGCGGTCGCCCTTGGCAACCCTCCCGCATGGGGGGCTGCGAACCTAACTCGCTATCCAGCGAGCAGATGTAAAATGGTCGGGGCGAGAGGATTCGAGGTCACTGGGCTCGTTCAGTTGAAAGTTTGGCTAGAGGGGCCCTTTGGTCCGGGTGGCTTTTCACTAAAGCCGGTCGTAGGAGCCGAAGCCCCAATCCGCGCCCCAAATTGCCGTCGATCCTATTTTTGGACACGATGGGGTCGGCGAGGTGCTCTTCACGCGCATGCTTGAGACGCACCCGACCGAATTTCTCCACGCTTGATGGCGCACTTAGCAGGTCGGACCTTCATCCATCGTGCGCATCCTCGCCCACTTCGGTCTTGAGCCCGATCCCCTCCCCTAATTCAGCCCGCGTGAGCACCGCCGCAGCTCGAGCTTACGTTTTGGAATTTATGGAGACGAGGCACCAGGACGACGCTCTCTTCGACTGTCACCTGAGGCATCAGCCCGATCCCTGTATCACGTGGCCGATCCTGCGGCGAAGGGAGATCGGGTCCTGACCAGCGATGTCCTCGTCGATCGTGCCAGCTGTGGGTTCGAAAGGACCCTTCGTCAGTTTGAGGGTAACGAATCCTGGCTGGATCCAGGCCGCTCGGTGGTCTGTGCTCAGGTACCCACTGAGCCGCGTCGACCTGGTGATAGCCCAACAGCGGGGCCTACGTCACCGTCCATCAACTCGACCAGCATCTCTAAATCCTGTAGTAGCCTCGCGCTCAGCGGACGACGCCGACACGCCGGAGCATTTCCGCAGGAAGGTCCGCTTTCTTGCGCACTACGAGGGCAAAGTAGGAGAGCGGGTGGCCCTCCATCGAGAGGCGATGCCTGTAGCGCTCGATGTGGTGTACCTCGATGCAGTCGGAGAAGAGTAGCTCGCGGACGAGGGTCGAGAAGCCGGTCGAGTCCGAGGGATCGAGAAACGTGTGCTTGATGTTGAACGCCGCCCACCCGCCGGGAAGGACGAACTCGAGAGCTTGAATGAAAGCGGCCTCGGGGATGTCGCCGAACCCGAGCGCGGCAACCGATGTCAGGCAGTCGACCTGCCACTCGCGGATCTCCTCGCGCAGCTGCGAGTCGAGGTCCGTAAAGTCGGCGACGAAGTAATCGTCGTACATACCCGGCCGGTCACGCGAGCAGGCGTCGCGCGCCTCAGGGATGATGTCGACCCCGACGAGCCGCGAGACACCTTGGCGCTTGAGTGCCTCTCCCATCATCCCGTTGCCCGCACCGAGGTCCAGGACGCGCAGCGCCGTCGCGTCCTGGCCTTGAGCCTCGACAGTCTTCCGCAGAATATCGGCCACCCGAGTGGGCGAGGTGCACTTGAGCCGGTCATAGAAAAGCTGTTCGTACAACCCCGGCCGCTCGTAAATCCCCGCGTAGTCATGAAATCGAAGACGTCTTTTCTCCCCCTCCTCGAGCACGTAAAAAAACACCTCGTCCTGGGCAAGGTCTTCGGCGTTCTGCGGCGGGAAATGAATGCGGTGCCGGATGGGCATGGATTTTATGGGTTTAATTGATTTAGTGGGCTTAGTAAATTTGACGGATTTATGGGAGCGGTCCAGCGCGTTGCCAGCGTAGCACACCACGTCTAGGCTTAGACACGTGGGCCCGCAGTTCCGAGAAAGGCAGACCCAAGCCATCGCTCGCGATGGAGCGCGCTCCAGCACTCGCTCCTTCGATTCACGGTGGAAGACCACCACGAAGACCTTCCGGGCTCCCCGGCATTCGCAGCTCAAGACGTCCGTGAGAAACTCACGCCGGATCAAGTCGCGGCGTACCATTCTCTCCGGTTACGAATGCGGAGGTCCCGTCTCGGTCGAATCCAACTAGTGGCGTACCGCGCCCTGTCTGCACGCACGCAATGGCTGCCCAACGACATCTGAGTCATAGCCAGTCACAATCTCGTTCCGTCGAGCCACTGGGTGCGCACCTCCGCGCCTGGTCTGCAACAAGGGCCTACGGCAAACACCACCGGACCGCTGTTCAAGAATCGGCATGGGCGTGACCATCAATCGATCGCGGAGCGACGGCCCCTACCGGACGGTCTGCAGATCGTTCTGTGTCTGGCGGTCCTTTGCCATGAGTCTCGACTCGGAATGGCCCGCCGACTTACGACGGCTTCACTCTTAATTGCCGATAGTCTTCTTTCCGCAGTCCGTGGCGCTGCATCTTGTCGTACAAAGACCGCGGTGCGATTCCCGCTAGTTCAGCGGTCTTTCCGACCACCCCACAAGTCTTCTTGAGGAGGGCCTCTAAGTACTCCCTTTCATAGGCGAGTTCCACCCGTCGACGGGCCTCGCGCAGAGGGAGGTTGAGCCATTCGTCCCTGACGATTGGGGGCTTTCCGGCGGTACACCCATTCACAGGCAAGGGGTCGTCTTCGCGAGAGCCGATGATCGTCTCAGGCAGATCTCCGATCGAGATCCGGGAGGACTGGCAGAGGACAACTGCGTGCTCCACCGTGTTGATCAGCTCGCGGATGTTGCCCGGCCACTCGTACAACATCATCGCCTCGATCGCTTCGTTGGAGATGCTCTCAACCTTCGGTCGCCCAAGGGCTTCTCGGAAGTGGTGGATGAACTTCCCGACCAAATCGGGGATGTCCTCCGGCCGCTCTCGTAGGGAGGGGATGCAGAGTGGGACGACACTAAGGCGGTAGTAGAGGTCTTCACGGAAGCTGCCATTGGCTACTTCATCCACTACATCGCGATTCGTCGCGGCCATGACGCGTACGTTAACTGGGACGATATCCTCGCTTCCAACGCGCTGAACTTGCCGCCGTTGCAGGACTGTCAGCAGGTTGACTTGTAGGTGGGGGGGCATTTCGCCGATCTCATCCAAGAAGATAGTCCCGCCATTCGCTTGTTCGAAGCGTCCCTTCTTACGCCCGCCTGCGCCCGTGAATGCCCCTGCCTCGTGACCGAACAACTCGCTCTCCAGCAGCAGTTCAGGGATCGCTCCGCAATTGAGGGAGACAAAGGGACGGTCCTTGCGTGGTCCACCATTGTGGATGGCTTGGGCCAAGCGCTCCTTTCCTACGCCCGTCTCCCCGGTGATTAGGAGCGATGAGTCCGTGTCGACGATCCTACTCACGAGATCCACAAAGCGCCTCATGATCGTGCTCCGAGACGCGAAGTCAGACATGCGTGCAGCGGGTTCTATACCGTCCTCAAGTCCGCCGTGAGGAGCCACGTCTTGCTCAGCTTCCACGATCGCTTCGAGGCCTTCGCGCAGTTCCTCGTTGCTGTCCGAGGCCTGCAGGACGGAGGAAGCGCCCGCAGCTATCAGCCGAGCGCGTTCCGCATCTCCATCCTGCTCGGTGAGGACGACCAGACCGGGTGCGGAGTCTTCATTCGTATAAGCGTCGACCAGCCGGTAATCCTCCTTCTCCGATCGCGACCGACGAACCACAATGAGGTCGGCGCCCGTATGCGGAGGGCCCTCAAGGGGGTCTGCGGATGGATTCAGGATCTCATGGGGAAGGTTGGAGGCCTCCAATAGGGCGCGTAGCCGCTCTCGGACGGCCTCGTCCTGAACCGCGATGAGGAGCGTAGGGGTCTCGGGGTTTGTTTCGGAGGTCACGGCTCCGATCTTATCGGTATCCCAGCCTCCGATCAAGGGGTGGCAACCTCAATGATTGCCGAAGAAGAGGATTTCGTCCTTGGCACGCGCCTTGCAATACGGGACGCCATGCAACAAATAGATCGCGAAGACCCATCACCTATGCGGGGGGATGGGCCCGTCGAACAGCAATTTGCGGGCGACCCCCCCCCCATCCCCCCCATCCCCCCCTTTCCCCTCTCTAGTCGATTCGGAATCGCTCCACTCACGGGCGGCCTAGTCCCTGGTTCGAATGGTTCTGAGTGCGAGCCTCCCCCCTCGCCCTCGACTCGCGGGGCCGACGTGGCTGACCAAAGTCGGATGAGCCAACGACCTCTTCGCGTCGCCGTCCTAGGCGCAACCGGTCTAGTCGGTCAGGAGATGATTCGCTTACTTGAAGCTAGCGAGATCCCGATCGGTGAACTGAGGTTGCTGGCTTCTTCCCGCAGTAAATCTCTATTGCTCACCTTCCGCGGCCAACTCATTCCGGTTCAAGCAGCCACCCATGAGCTGCTAAGCGACGTCGATGTGGTCTTGGCCAGCGCCGGAGGTTCTGTAAGTAGAGAATTTTTGCCTCGGGCGGCCAAGTACGGCGCAGTGTGCATCGACAACACAAGTGCCTTCCGGATGGATCAAGGCGTTCCTTTGGTGGTTCCCGAGGTGAACGGCCATGAACTTCAAGCAATTCGAATCGGGGGCGGGGGTGCCATCATCGCAAATCCGAATTGCTCCACCATTCAACTGGTGGCCGCACTGAAACCGCTGCACGACGCGGCGGGCCTGCGCCGCGTGATCGTCTCCACTTACCAGAGCGTTTCCGGCGCAGGACAGTCGGCCATCCGAAAGTTCGAGAGCGCTTCGAGGTCGCTACTCGCAGGCTGCGAAGATCTCGAGCCCTCCCTGCAAGGGACGGCGGCCTTCGACTTGCTGCCCGTGATTGGTGACCTGGACAGCGATGGGCACTCGAGTGAAGAGCTGAAGATGTTGCAAGAAACATCCAAGATCCTCGGCACCCACATCGATCTCGATGTGAGCTGCGTGCGTGTCCCCGTCGTCACTGGACACGCAGAGGCCGTGCTCGCCGAATTCCACCAACCGCTGTCGCCAGAACAGGCTACACGCACACTTAGTGCCTCCCCCGGTGTCATCGTTCAAGAAGGCGCGGAGTTTCCAACACCGCGAACCATCGCAGGTCAGCACTCGACCTATGTGGGGCGGATCAGAACGGCTCGGACCTTACCGAACGCCCTCCAGATGTGGGTGGTCGCCGACAACCTGTTAAAAGGCGCGGCCTTTAATGCAGTGCAAATATTGGAAGGCCTCACCGGTCGAACCCCACCTGCCATTGAACAGGACGTCAGCATTGAAACAGCAGCGACGCCATCGGCCGAAGCCAATCGAAAAACGACTCCCACCCAACCCGCAGAAATCCAAACGCAATCGAGAGTCCAGTCGTGATCCAGTTCCACAAGAAGCCGATTGTTCAAAAGTACGGAGGATCTTCACTCTCAACAATGGAGAGGATCGGCAGGGTCGCCAGCAAGATTGTCAAGTCAGCGGAGAATGGACAACCTGTCGTTGCCGTTGTCTCTGCCATGGGGAACACCACATCGGAGTTGATCCTACAGGCACGGGCAGCCTCGACCGTGCCCGCGCGCCGAGAGTTGGACATGTTGCTGTCTTCCGGTGAGCGAATCAGCATGGCCCTACTAGCAATGGCGATCGAACAAGAAGGCCATCCAGCAATCTCCTTGACTGGACCCCAATGTGGCATCTTCACCGACGAAGAGCACACCAACGCGACGATCCTCGATATTCGCCCTGAGCGCGTTTCCGAAGAGCTCGCAGCTGGGAAAATCGTGGTCGTGGCTGGGTACCAGGGGATCAGTAGCGATGGTGAAGTCACGACCCTTGGCCGGGGCGGATCGGACACCACTGCCGTTGCCCTCGCGGTCGCCCTTGGCGCGGAACGTTGCGAAATCTATTCAGATGTCTCCGGCGTGTACTCGGCTGACCCCCGAATCGTTCGGGAGCCAAGACACCTCAGGGAAGTCGACGCAGAGTTGATGACCGAGTATGCGCTGCACGGTGCGCGCGTCTTGCACCCGCCATGCATCGAGCTCGCCGGTCGCCACGGAGTGGCTGTGCACGCGAAGTCTACTTTCGGTGACCGCAAGTTCACGATCATCGGCGGAAACTTGGAAATCAAAGGGACGTTAGCGGACAAGACACAGCCGAGGGTTGTCGGCGTGACCTCACGGGAGCGGCGTATTCGAATGCTCAGCTGCAATTCTCGCAAACCTGCAATTCAACGGGTGCTCGACGAGCTCGGTGTTCGCGGAGACCAGCTGCATGCTGGCAAGAACGGTCGTCAAGATTGCCTTCTTGATATCGAGGACATGCCTGACGCTGAGACCATTGCCGGATGCCTCCGGAACCAAACCCGAGATATGGGATCTGTGATCGAGGAGCTGGCTTCCGTTTCACTTGTGGCGCCAGCGCCCTTAGTGAAACAGGTCATGGGCCAGGTCGGGGCCGTTCTCGCCAAACTGGGCACGAGCGTGTCGTCGACCTACATACGACCTCTTTCCATTACTTGCGCCATTGAGCCCGAGGCCCGCCAAGAAGCGGTTCGCGCCTTGCACGAGTCGTTTGTTGAAGCACCTGTGAGCATTGGAGCTTGTTCGTGAGACCAGCAACAAAACATGCCGAGCAATCGCAAACGCACCAGCCGGTTCGGTTGCGAAATCCAAACCTGGACGACGGGGCCACTCTCTGGCACCTCGCGAAAGAGTCGAACGCGCTAGACCTGAACTCACCCTACGCCTACCTGATGTGGTGCGACATGTTCGCCAAGACCAGCTTGGTGGCAGAAGTCGAGGGGCTGCCGGCTGCCTTCCTGATGGGGTTTCACCCCCCCGGTAAGGAGGAAGTCTTGTTCGTGTGGCAAGTCGCCGTAGCAGATAAGTACCGAGGACGAGGACTGGCCAGTCGCATGCTGGACAAGCTCGTCGAGAGTTCCGAATCCATCAACGCGGTTGAGGCGAGCGTGACCGCCTCCAACCTGGCCTCCACAAAATTGTTTCATTCGCTTGCCCTGCGGCACGGCTGTGCTTGCTCGCAACGCGAATTTATCTCAGCGGATCACTTCCCCGGGCCGGGGCACGAGTCCGAAACCATATTTCACATCGGCCCAATCAAAAACAACCAATGAATCCTCCAGCAAACTCTCCTTCCATGAAGACATTCCAACGCCACGAGTCCAGCGTTCGAAGCTATGTCCGCGCCTTTCCTGCAGTGTTCGACAAAGCGCGAGGTAGTCGGATGTACGACGACCAAGGTCGCATGTACCTCGACTTCTTCTCCGGCGCCGGCGCCCTCAACTATGGGCACAACGATCCAAAGTTGAAGGAGCCGCTCCTAGAGTACGTGGCTGGTGACGGCATCACGCACTCACTCGACATGGCCACCAAGGCCAAGCAAGCCTTCATCGAGCGTTTTCAGGCTGTCGTCCTCGAACCACGCGGCCTTAGCTACAAGTTCCTTTTTCCCGGGCCAACCGGGACCAATGCGATCGAAGCAGCGCTAAAACTTGCGCGCAAGTCCACCGGTCGAACCGGAGTCGTGGCCTTCGAGGGGGGCTTCCACGGTATGACCTTAGGCGCCCTCTCGATTACCTCGAATGCCATGAAGCGCGAGGGTGCGGGACTGCCCCTCGAGAACGCAGATCTGCTGCCCTTCGATGGGGATTCCAGAGGTGGTGTCGACTCGCTCTCTTTCTTACGCCGATCCCTGCGACAGGCCGCCGCCGCCAACGAGCTGCCGGCAGCCATCGTTCTCGAAACTGTACAGTGTGAAGGCGGCGTGCGTGTCGCTTCCAATAAGTGGCTACGTGGCGTCGAGCAAGCTTGCCGCGACCTTGGCGTGCTCCTCATCGTCGATGACATCCAAGCGGGCTGCGGCCGGACCGGCAAGTTCTTCAGTTTTGAGGAGGCCGGTTTACGTCCGGACATTGTCTGCCTCTCCAAGTCGCTATCCGGCTTGGGTCTTCCTTTGGCGCTCGTCTTGGTCCGCGAAGAGCTCGATGTGTTTCGTCCAGGAGAGCACAACGGAACCTTCCGTGGACACAACCCCGCCTTCGTAACGGCCACCGCCGCTCTCGACTACTGGGCAGACGACGTTCTGGAGGAAGCTGTTCGCCAAAAGTCGAATCTCTTGCGTGATCATCTAGAGGGCATTGTCGAGATCAATGATGGCGTAAAGGCTACCGTTCGCGGACGGGGCATGGTGCAAGGGGTTGCTTTTGATGATCCCACGATCGCTGGGGCCATTTCAGCTGAGTGCTTCAAGCGCGGACTCATCATCGAAACGGCGGGGCATAAAGATGAAGTTCTTAAGTTCCTGCCTGCCCTCACAATCGACCGGGATACCCTAAAAGCGGGGCTGGCTGTTGTTCGTGAAAGCTTGCATGTGGTGATTCGTGACTTGGCCTCCGAGCCGGTCCTGGCCCATGGAGGAAAGGCATGATTGTTCGAACGCTAGACGAACTGGAAGCCACGGACCGCTGCGTGCGTGATGAAAACTGGGTCAGCCGCCGCTTACTCCTGCAGAGCGATCAGATGGGATTCTCCATGCATGACACCATTCTTCATGCGGGGACGACTACCCCCATGTGGTACCGCAACCACGTGGAGGCGGTCTACTGTATCGAAGGAGAGGGTGAGATCGTAGATATCGAGGCGGGCACGACGCATCCAATCTCCAAGGGAACCATCTATGCCTTGGACAAGAACGACAAGCACATCTTACGCGCGACCACTCAGTTGAGAATGATCTGCGTATTCAACCCGCCGCTCTTGGGGCAGGAAACGCACGACGCCGACGGTGCGTATCCGATTCTCGAACCGCAGCCGAGCTTGGAAGGAAAGGGATGACCCCAACTGCAGAGAGCTTGGCAGCTGCTGTTCCCGTCGCCTTCGACGAACCGCCCCGCGCCACGTTGGCGTGCGTCCAACTTCCTACCGATCTCACTCTCGATGCGGAGGGCCCGGCGCTTCTCTCGCGCGTGCCTGGTGTTCGGTTGCGCATGCAGAAGATCCCGCTGGACGGGGAGTCGCTGGACGTCAGGAACTACGAGTCCGCGCGCGGGCGCATCGCTCGCGCGGCAGCGACTCTGCGCCCGACTGATTCGATCGACGTGATTGGACTCGCTTGCACGTCCCTGGCATTCGCCCTGGGTTGTGAGCATGTTCAGGCGGAGTTGAGAGAAGCTCACCCGAATGCCGTCGTAACGGACATGGCGAGTTCAATGCTCGCTGCCCTCGACTTCCTTGGAGTGAAACGGCTAGCCCTCCTAACGCCCTATGTGGGGGAATTGCACGAGCGTAACTTGGAGCTCTTGCGATCGAGCGGTCTGGAAGTTGTCTCCGACCACCACCTCAACTTGACCACAGACGAGAAAATCAGTGCGGTCTCCCGCCAAACCATTCTCGAGTTGGCCAAGGCTCTCGATGTGGAGAGTGCCGACGCACTGATCATCGGTTGCAGCGCGTTTCGCGCATGCACGCCGGGCCTACTCGATGAACTGGAGCAAGAGTTGGGCAAGCCAATTGTTAGCTCCCAACAAGCCTTCCTCTGGAACCTCCTACGATTGGCTGGGATCGAAGACCGCATTGGCGGATACGGCACTCTATTCAGCCGCGCGGCTCGGAGAAGCGAAGCTCGTCATCCAAGCCCAGCGCAGCCGAGTAGAGACTCAGAAGATCTCTACCCTAGCCGAGTTCTCACCCCCGGGATTGTGCCCCGCCTAGATCCGGTGGTCGCCAAGACAGCGCGCACTTCAGGCCCTCTCAGTGCAGCGCAAGTCGACTCGTTTGAAACGCGAGGTGTCCTCGTGTGCCGTCAGGTTTTCACTCCGCCCGAAGTCGACTCACTGCTACGAACGACTGTCGCCCTGCGTGACCACTACGAATCACTCACCTACGAAGAGCTCGACCGAAGTACGGACATGCGCGTCATCACGGAGCGGGGAGGCTCCCTCGTGGACGAGGAGGATCATCCTCCGACCGTCAAGAGCATCTGGCAGGTCCATCTACCCCCGGAACACGCTCCCCATATGTTGTTCGCCGCGGACATCGCACGGCGAACAGTCTGTGATGCGCGCTTGATCGAAGCTGCGCGACAGTTGCTTGGCGAGGACGTCTATGTGCATCAGAGCCGCATCAACTACCAGCGCGGGATCACCAAACGCAGTCGCGGGGGCAGTGGATTTCTCTGGCACCAGGACTTTGAACAGTGGCATTCAGAAGATGGGATGCCACGCATGCGAGCGGTCTCCATGGCTGTGCTCCTGGAACCAGCGCGCCCAACCAATGGGGCCCTGATGGTCATGCCCGGGTCTCACCGCCATATGGTCCAAGCCCTTGGGGATCCCTTGGAGAGCGAATGTTACGCGAAGGGCGCCCTCTCCAGAGGCCCGGAGATTCCCGTGGACATTGTGCGTTCGCTTGCCGACGAACATGGCATCGAGCATTGTCGCGGAGAAGCCGGGGATGTGGTGCTGTTCGACTGCAACACGATGCACGGAAGCCACACGAATATTTCCCCCTGGGGGCGTGCCATGTTCTTTGCAGTCTACAACGCTGTCTCGAACACGCCGGCGAAGCAACCCTTCGGATCCGCGAAGCCGCGGCCTGAGCACATCGGAAGCCACGATCCACGCTTTGCTGGCGTTGCGCTTCCGGCGCTTCAACAAAGCCTCTCGCGTCCCCCTGAAATGGTGTCCGCTCGGGTCGCGAGATGATCTCTACCTTCGGGGCAAACGTGAACTTGCTCGACCCCATTATTGCCGTGCTGGTCGTAGCGAACCTACTTCCAATTCTTCCGGTGCTCTTGGATGTCGTCAGCGTCCTCCCCCGCCGGGAGCGGTGCAAGAAGTCGCTACAAGCCCTCGCCGTTGGAAACATCGTGGCAGTGGTCTTCGCGATCAGTGGCGGAGCCCTACTCGAAGCGATGCACAGTCAGGTAGATGACATGCGCGTGGCCGGTGGCTTAATCTTGTTAGTTTTCGCCATCTACGACCTTCTCTTCTCCCGCGAGCAACGCAAGGAGCCCTTGGGTGAGCTCGCGGAAGAAACTCCGCCTGCCTCCAAGTTCGAAGTTGGCGTCGTGCCCCTGGGCATTCCACTAATGGTCGGCCCAGCCACCCTCACGACCGCACTGGTGATCGCCGAGTCCTACGGTTGGGTCGCACTCTTCGTTGCCTTTGCTGTCAACGTACTTTTGAACGTCATGCTCTTGATGTCCGGAGACTTCCTCATGGACAAGCTCGGCCACGGCACGATCCGAGCTTCGGGCAAGGTATTTGGGCTGCTGCTCGCGACCTTAGCAATCACCATGGTTCGAACCGGGGTCTCGAACATGTGGGGGCAAGGATGATATGTCGCCGCAGAGTCCTAGCTAAAGGCGAGGTCCCGGAGGGTCAGGGCGATCTGTGGGAACAGGATCACCAGCAGCGAACTGCCCAAGAGGATCAAAAGGAACGGTGGCGTTCCCCGGATGATCTCCACGTAGGGTCGACGAAACGTGGCCATGGCCGTGAAGATGTCACACCCGAAGGGGGGCGTCGCGGATCCAATGGCGACCTGCATCGTAACCACGGTCCCCACCAGGACGGGGTCCACACCAGCGCTCGCAGCAACCGGCGCGAAGATAGGCGTCAGGATCAGGATCACCACGATGGGATCCACAAACATGCATCCGATGAACGTAGCTACAGCGATGGAAAGCAACACTTGCAGCTGCCCCGAGGACTCATCCAAACGAAAGAGCCCCTCCACCAGGAGCGCAGGGAGTTCGGCATAAGACACAACCCAGGAGAATGCCTGACCAGCACCGACGAGGACGAATACGATCGCTGTGATCAAAGCCGTGGATCGAGCAATCTCCGGCAGTTGAGCGAGTCGCATGCCACGGAAGATAGCGAACTCCAGAACGACTGCGTACAACACACTCATCGCGGCCGCTTCTGTCGGACTGAAGAGTCCGGAGTAGATACCTCCGATCACAATCACCGGGAAACCGGCGGGAAGCACCGCGCGAGCGATGGATCTTCTCCGCTGAGAGCTTTCGGCCCGAGGCAAGGCGGGGACACCCATGCGAACGGCCGCGACTCTGCAGTACACGCAGAAGAAGAACAGGATCATCACCCCTGGGCCTATGCCCGCGATAAACAGTTCGCCAATGGAGGTTCCAGAAACCACCCCGTAGACGATCATGCCGATGCTCGGAGGGATCAGGAGCGCTATGTCACTTGCGTTGATGATTAACGCGATGGCAAATGAGTCGGGGTACCCAGCGCGCAGGAGCCGTGGACGAAGCGGACCGCCGATCGCAACCACCGTGGCTTGGGTCGACCCCGAGATGGCACCAAACAGGGCACAACTCACCGCCGTCGTGATGGGAAGTCCTCCACGGTGATGGCCGACGAAGCTCATCACCACGTCCAGCAATCGATCCGCCGCCTGGCCACGCGTCATGATGGCGGCTGCGAACAGAAACATAGGGACGGCGATCAGGGCCGCTGGTTGGATACCGGTGATCCATTGCTGGATCAAGACCTCGGGGCTCGCATTTCGAAACGGCGCGAAGAACAAAACAGCAACCAGCGCGGAAACCAAGAGCGGCACCTTCATGGGGTAGCCCAGCAGAAGCAGGACGATCATGACGAGGCCAATTGTAATAGCGAGCGCGATCATTGCAGCCTATCGCTTTCCCTTGGCAGTCACGTCCGCATCCAACTCAAGTTCCTCAAAGTCATCGAGCCGATCGAAGGAGATATAGATTTGCGTACCACTCACATTTTTAATTGCTGCCATCCCGTACTGAATTCCACCCAGCACGAGCCCGATCGGCGCAATCATGTAAACCCACCTGAGTGGAACGCCCATGACCGGGGAGCGGCGATCCACCGAAACGGCGTAGCTCCATGCGTAGTAAGCGAGGAAAAACAAGAGCAGCGCAGTGGTGCTCGTCACGAAGATCATCAACCAGCGCCGAAACCGATCGGGGAGCGCATCACTGAGAGCGGACATGCGAATGTGTCGTCCTTCTCCCGCTGCATAGCTCAAACCGACAAAGCAGACCAGCACGATCAAGAACTGGTTCAGTTCTTCGGTCCAGGCGATGCTGTCCCCAGTTACATTCCTAGTGAGGACGTTCAGAATCGTCACAAGCGCCATGACAAGGATTGCGGTCGCAAGGATCCATCCTTCGCATCGATGCAACAAGTTGTACAGGCGCTTCACGCAGATCATTCTAGAGATGGTTCATGCGAGGTCAATGCTAGGCCGCGCTCTCCGGTCGATGTGCGCGATCGGAATCATTCACAACGAGAGACATGCGGCCGTATTGGCACGAAGGCATTTGCTCACTCAATCAGTCACGCGCTGAGCCTGCTTGTTCTGATACTACTAGCTGGTTGCGGTGACTCATCATCAAGCGGTGGAGAGGGCCGCGTTGTATGGCGTTTCGCGATCGAAGAGCCTGCAGGTTCCGTTCAAGATGCCTATGCGCAAGAGTTCAAACGCCGCATCGAGGAGCGCACCTCTGGCGACGTTGAGGTAAAGGTCTACCCCTATGGAACCTTAGGCACGAGTGATGACCTGACCGAGCAATTGCGCATGGGAACCCTGCAGTTCGCGATGGCTTCGCCAGGTCACTTAGGCAAGACCATTCCCGAGCTGCAGGTCTTTCTCTTGCACTTTGTGTTCTCCGACGATGATGAAGTCAACTTGTCTGCGCTGCGGGACCCTGACTTCCGTTCGGAGGTCCGGGGTCTATTCCCTGAGAAGGGCTTAGAGCTGCTCGCTCTCTTCCCGGAAGGGTGGATGGTGTGGACAACCCAAGCGCACATTCGAACCCCGTCGGACTTTGAGGGCGTGAAGATCCGGACGATGACATCCCCCCTCTTGCTCGCGGCCTATGAAGCCTACGGCGCTAGCCCGCAGGCGATGCCCTATGGCGAGGTCTACAGCGCCCTTCAGCTCAACATGATCGACGCCCAAGTGAACCCCCTGTTCGCCATCCAGGAGATGAGTTTCTACGAGGTCACCAAGTGCATGACCTTCGCCAAGCCGGCCCCGTTCATGACAACGGTTCTATCAAACCCGAACTTTCTAGGTCAGTTAGAGCCGAGCCGACGAGCCTTGGTTGAAGATCTGGCTATGGAGCTGGAAGCGTTCATTCACGTGGTGGAGCAGGCGGAAAACGAGGAGCGCTTGAAGGTTATCCAGACTCAGAAGCCAAGCATGAAGCTTGTCACGCTGACGGAAGAGGAACGCGAGGCCTTTCGCCAACTTAGTAGTGGAGTGCACGAGCAATTCAACCGGGAAGTTGGAGAGGGGGGGGCTATCCTCCTCACGAAGCTCCTCGCGGCTATTGCCAGTGCCGAAGCGCTATCCGCGAAGGGGTCGCTGGGTGAATGATAAGTGCAAAGAGAGCCCCAACAGCTGGTCCGCCCGAAACTCCCTGGATGAATGGAACTCCAAAGGGCTTCCACCAACCCCAGCGACCTTCCCTGGCTCCCCCGCCAAGCCATCCCCCTGTTTCTCGCTCATGGACACGCTAACCCTGTTCAATCAGGCGCGCCCGGGGCGGCGCACGAGAGCTTCCCCATAGGATTCAGTGAAGTGCCTCAGAAAGCGGCCGACGAACCACGGGACATCCTCGAGCCTTTCGCGCAAGGGTGGAATGACGGGAGAGACAACGTTGAGTCAAAAGAACAGGTCTTCCCGGAAACGACCTTCACTGACGTCCGCGCTAAGGTCGCGATTCGTTGCGGTCATGGCACGCATGTCAAGTAGGGCCGTTCCGTCTGAATCTCACCTAGTCGTCTGACTCGAAAGAACTCAATTATCACCCCAGAAGAACCACAAAATCACTATGCACATATTAGGACAAATCGATGTTCACGGCGTCTCGCGACGCGGTGCTACACACACAAAGAACCACGACCACTTCGCCATTGCGACTCTCAGTAAGTCGATGCGACTCCACCAATCGAATCTGTCTATCGACGACAACTCTCGTGTCCACGGTCACAATCAGGGACACCTATTCCTCGTCGCGGATGGAATCAGCGGGGCACCGGCTCCGAAACAAGCGAGCGGGAAGGCTGTCGATAGCGTAGTCCAATACTTCCTCAACGAAATGCCCTGGTACCACTTCGCTGATGGCAGTCCAGAAGAAGTGACGCTGGCGCTAGAGGACGCCTTGAGTAACGCGCAGGACGATTTTTTTAGGACCATGCCCGACAAAGTCGGCATGGGCACTACGCTGACCATTGCCCTGGTGTTCTGGCCAGATCTCTACATCGCCCATGTCGGAGATAGCAGCTGTCACCTTAAGAGACGAGAAAGCATCCATAAGCTGACGACCGACCACACCGTCGCAGAAGTCCACAAGGAATTAGGTGGCAGGTGCTCACTTGCGGATGAGAACACCCTCTGGAATGTCATCGGTGGTCATGACCCGGACATCTACCCAGATGTCCAGCACATGACTCTCGAGCTCGACGACGTGCTCGTCCTACTGACCGATGGCATTGCCGAAGCTGAACTGAATCAGAAGCTTGAAACGGTTCTGCGGAAAAAATGTTCGGCTGAAGAGATCTGCGATCAGCTGGTCGATCGCCCCAGGGATGACGACCAGACGGCTATCGCCATTCGATTCCTGCGCCACGAGGAGGTGTTTGCCGAGTCCGGAGCAGCCATAGCCTTGGAGCCAATGCCGGCCGAACAAGAGCCACCGCTATCCCTCCAAATTTCCACCAAGAGCTTGGAGACATAGATCGTATTAAGCGCGCCACCGCCATGCTGAAGCCTGTGCCCCTTGACCTCCCCAGCCTGAACCACGGGAAAGAAAAGTGAACAGCAAAACAACGAACCTCCTGAAGCGTTGCTACTCGACCTTGCCCTCGAACGCCACCAACTGAACCGCTTCCGATACTGATACGGAGTCGTACACCCTACTGATACGGAGTCGTACTGATACGGAGTCGTACACCCTGTTGTTGTTCAACAACAAGCAAGTGCCACGCTCCCACAGACTGCGGACAACCCGGCCAGCGCAAAATCACTGGCCTAGGACGATCTCAAGCGCGCAGTAGACGACCCTCGCGGTTCGCGCTCGATACTCTTCGCAATCCTGAGCACTGACCCGGTGCTCCTGAGCAATCAGCCGGCAGCGCATCGGGGATTCGCCCCTGCGCTCGGAGATCTCCCGCCAGGAGAGTCCCGCGAGGTCGTGGGCGAGCGCAACGAATGCTCTGGGCAAAGCGGGCACCAACGCCTCTCCCCGCTCGACCCTCCATGGACCTAGACTCTCTTCGTCCTGCTCAAGAGCTCTGAGGAGCGCACCCGCTGTACAAACGGGCAGGCCTGGCGTATGCCCGTCCGCCAGTCGGGTCTTGCGCTCCATCCAGCGCTGGACTTCGATCGGTGTCGAGCGGACTAGATCCGTCAAGGGATCCGCCACCCCGCGAGCCCTCATCCGGCGCTCGACGAAGTCCACGAGCTCATCTGTCTCAGCTGCCGACTTTTTCCCAAAGGCTCGAGCGTAAGTTCCCCGGGCAAAGCACGACACGTTCGCGAGTCGGCAAGCTTCACGCTCCACCCGATCTCGTTCGAGCCATAAAGTCCCCGAGTCGCACCTGTAGTAGTGGTGCGCGCTTCCAAACTCATAGTCCTCACTACTCCTAGCCATTCCGGCTCGCACCGGGTTGTGATCGATGTAGCGAATCAAGGTCCGCCAATAACCATCGTCTTCAACCCGTTTCGAGAAAAATCGGCCCCGGATCAGCGCCCCGTCCCTCTGGTGAATCCGATTGAATCGCCTTGAGTGTGCGTTTTGAGCTTGCCGCAGAGCCTCGCTCATCTCGCCCAGCGGACTCCGCACCAAAAGGTGGAAGTGCGTAGTGAGGACACTGTAGGCGTGAATCTCGATCCGCCCGCGCCGAACCTCCCGAGCTAGTCGAGAGAGAAAAAAGCGAATGTCGGCGCGAGTCTCAAACAACGGGCGCTTTGCGATTCCGCGATTAACAACGTGGTGCCAGCTCCCGGGGCTGTCCTGTCTCGATTTTCGTCCCATATGGGACAAGACGAACGAGAGCACCAGGGGTAACGGGTCGCGTGCGGCCCTTTGTTGTTATTTGGTAACAACAAGGTGTCTGACACCGTATGAAAAATGGTCGGGGCGAGAGGATTCGAACCTCCGACCTCTGCAACCCCATTGCAGCGCGCTAGCCAGGCTGCGCCACGCCCCGACCCAGGGGACGAAGGTTATAGGGGTTGGGA
>JBLIOI010000098.1:0-17506 GCA_047639675.1 Planctomycetota bacterium
CCAAGGCAGCTAGCCGGGTTCTGCTGATTCTGGCGGGTGAGGGCGAGCCGTTGGATGGGCTCTTGCGTCTCTCGGGCCGAATAGGGAGAGAAGTGGGGAGGTTGATGGGCTGGAGATGGGGAGTGGTGGCTCGCGGAGGCCCCTTTAATCGTTTACACTCCAGGTGCCATCTTGAGCGCCTCGGGTGCGACGAGTGTGGCTGCGGACGACATCGCTTTTGATGGCAGCTTGATGCCTTCCAACAAGCCCGCCCTCCTGTTCGTCGGGACGGCGCAAGTGAACGGCGGTGCCGGGGCAGTCTTCGGCGACGACTTGCGCTGCGCAGGTGGCCAAATCTCTCGCTTGGCCGTCAAGATCACGGACGCGGGTGGCTCAGCCACTTGGGGTGCTGGTCAGAACGCTGGCGGTATCTGGTCCGCTGGCGAGACCCGTTACTTCCAAGTCTGGTACCGAGATCCGCAGAGTGGTCCATGCGGTAGCGGCTTCAATGTCAGCAATGTTTATCAGGTTCTCTTCAACTAGGTAGCCGACCCGGTCGACTCGACCGGTCCCCGATTGAGTCAAATGAACGCGCCCGCCTCGGGAAACTGAGGCGGGCGCGCTGTTTTGTAGACCTTTCTGACTACCGGATCTCCCCCGACGCGGGTCTGGAGCCGGCCCTAGGAGACCGTGGTAAAGGTCACTTCACCACTAGCCGCAGTCCTCCTAGTGCGCCGGTTCAGTTCTCGCTGGCGCCGAGTAAACGAACAAGCTCACCTCCCCAATGCTGGTCGTGAGGACGACTTGATACGTGAGTAGCTTGCTCGGGTCACCCGGCGCAGCTAATTCGACAAGCTCAAGGCCGCCCGCCTCAACGCGAACATCCAGGTTGCTCATGCGAACGGAAGATCCCGCTTCCTTCACAACCCGCGCCGACTGAATGTGAACGCCGGGAATCTCAAACCGATCGATACGCGGAAACGAGCCGGAGTGAGCTCGCACGCATGTTGGCCATTCTTCTTGAAGCGCAGCGGGCACTCGATTGATCAAGACCAGAGCCTCGTGGGCGATGAGCGCCTCAGGGTGGGCTTGAGTTTGCAGCCGAATCGGAGTGATCCCGAACCCCCTCGCCTCCTTCAAGTCGGAGACGAGGAGCTCCGCCCCCCCATTCGCGATTCGCGTCTCGACAATCGCCGCAGCGGGCTGAGTTTGGAAGCTCGGCTGGGATTCGCGTCCGAAGCCTGCTTTCCAGTGACAGCTCGTCGTGGGAAAGTCCTCGCCCTCGATCCAGCGGATCGGTCCTTGCACGCGCGGTTCCATGGAACCCACATCCTCGCCGAAGATGGAGAATGCCACTTCCAGCTCGCCGCAGTCTTCTTCGTTCAGAGCGAGGAAGGGAATGTTCACGGTGAACTCATTCCAACCGGGAGTCACTACTTCCACATCAAGCGCAAACGGCACAACCTGAGCATCCCTGACATCCTCCCAATCAAACTCCATGTCGATGATGCCGCAGGAAGGATTGGGGAGGGTAAATGTTCGCAGGCCCTTCGAGGTGTTCTCGATTTCAAAGACCAATTGCAGCTCCGTACCCATCATCACACGGGCGGGGATGTTTGGCGCACGAACCTCGAAGTGCTCAGACCCACGGACGGTCTGGAGCTCGGCACGACCCGTATCCAGCATCAAGCCCTTGGCATTGTTTTGCGCGGCATCGACGGCGATCACCACGGACAGGTCATCACGATGCTCTTCGCCCACTCGATAGTATTCCAATCCGCCAAACCGGCGGTCGAAGACTCGCTGGCCGGGTTCGCCCCGCCACTGCAAAGTCTCCGCCGTCGGAGTAACATCCGCATTGCGTGCGATGGAGACCGACTGGTGACGGATCATCGCGCCCGTTCCAGCGACCCACCAGATTTCTTCGTAGGAGCTCGGGAATGAGTCCCCACCTTCCCAACGCATGGTCTGAGTGACGAGGTCCTCGTCCAAGCAATCGCGGTAGTGAAGATCGAGTCTGCTACGAGTTCCATAGTTGCTGAACTCCACCTCACAGGACCCGGGAGTAACCATGACGCCGTTGGGCAGCGCGAACCTCCAGAATCGATCCAGGAACGCCGGGTCGAGCATCGGGATCCGCGCTGTGAGTCCCCCATCGCGGAGCTCCGTGCTATTTTCGGAGTCAACCTGCTCGAGTAGTAACGCGGCTTGACGGAAGAACCGACCAAGCAGAGTCACCGCTCCCGCCTCTGCATCCCACACGTTGTCGACTCCCAATCGCTCCGCGTCCCGAGTCACGCCTTGATCACGATCCCACACGGTCAGTCCGGTTGTGTCGTGCACACGCAGCGTCGACCAACCCTCGGAACCGGCAACGGATTCGGCTGATGTCTCCATTCGAAACCATGGCCACGCCACGTCGAGTCGTTCTGAATTGCGAATCGTCTTCTGGGATTCGGCGTTCATTAACCCTACCGGTGTATCCATCCCATCGAAGGACACGTGCAGCCCGTCGGCATTGGGCCCTTCGACGTGACAGAGATCCCGCGTCAATACGTAGTGTTCTTTCGCCTTATCGGCTTGGGCATTTGTGATTGGAAAGTAGTGGGTCTCGTATTCGATCCAGTAAGACGCAGGGTCTTGGAAAGCGAGACGCTTGCTAAGTTGATCAATCTCGATCGAGGCGGCGGGGTGCTCTGGAGCATTGAGAGCCGAGAGCAACAAGGGCAGAACGTATGTGAGAGTTTGCATGGTGAAATGAGGGCTGATGGGAGTCGGTTGAACGGGTAGGGACAGAAAAAAGTGGGGCCCCGACAAGTCGGGACCCCACTGATATCACGAGCAGGTCTTGATCTTGACCTTGGCCGTCTCACCGGAAACTGGAACGTACTTGCAACAACGGCGACTGATGTTGCTGGTCACGGAACCACTGACCTCGCCCGTCGCCGTAGTTTTGCCGACGAAGTAGTTTAGCTCTCCAGTCACCGAGACTTTTGCGCCGACGGTGGTGCTGCCGACCTTTCGGTCCTCGGTTCCCGCATACTTGTACTTCGGGCAATCAAAAGACTGCTCCCCGAGATCCGTACATCCCTCGCCGCCTTTCCTGCAACCACCTTGCATCACGATACCGACGCTAGGACCGGGGCAGTCCGGGTTCGGGGGTGAGCCAAGTGCGTCAACGAAAGTCGAAGTGCAGTTCATCAAGCGGTCTCCACCGTTCGGGGAGCAGCGGCCAGGTACACACAGTTTCCCTGCCATGTACTCACCACTCGGCTCGCCGTCGCCGTCGCCATCGCCATCGCCATCGCCATCGCCATCGAATCCGTGGCCGCGGCCGTTCCCACCTTCGTCGTCACCAGCGAACCCGTTGTAGTCCTTTTGAACGCCTTCGGCGCTCCCAGAGACCGTCACCCAGGTTCCATCTGAGTAGGCTCCGCTTGTGAGCATCGCCCGCATGAAAAACGTTCCTTCGGTCTTCGCGACAAGGTCCAAGGCGTAAGAACGCGTGCCCTTCAGGATCGGAAGAGACCAACTATTGATCGGGCCACCATCGATGAGCTGCATCCTTGCAGTACCAACCACCTGGAAGCTCAGAATGTCGTCTGCAGGAGTGCTGTTCTCCATGATCGCGGTGAAGTTCACCTTCTCGCCGACGCCGATCTCTTGCTTCTCAGTGAAGGTCAGAATGTCCGGATAGTCGGTCTTGAACGTGAAGATCGAGTAGTGGTCATAGCCATACGGTGCGCCATGATTGTCGACCCCAACGGAGCTCGGTGCGCCGAAGCCCATGAAAAGATGCGCCTTGCCGTGCGGTAAATTGTAGTAGGTCACATCGTTGATCATTTGACCAACAGGGATCTCGAGTGCCGCCGTACCGAGGCCGGTATTCGGATCGAAGGTGAGGGGTGTCAGAGTCTGCTGGTTTTCATCATCACCAAGCCAGTGCTTGCCCCCAACAAAGCCTAGGTCTTCATTGCGCACCGACCAAATGGGAGCGAGCGTGGGCTGAATGTACTGGCCAGTTGAACTATTGAAGTTCTGAGTGGTGTAGGTCAAGCGACCACGGAAGTGTCCGCCGTGGCGCACTTCGAAGACGGACGACGGATCCACAGAGTAGACCTGACCATCCTTCGTAACGAAGCTCGTCTGGTCGACGTAGGACTGAGTTTGAGCAAAAGTAGTGCTTGCGAAGGCCAACAGTGGCAAGAGAAAGAGAGGTCTCATGATTCTAGAATTCAGGGAAGAGTGTCGGTGAGAGTGTGAAGTCCTTGGCACTTCCCCGACCCTCCCTGAAAGAGATCGCGGCTGTTCCCCAAGCCTTCGTTAAGTCGAGCAGCTGTTCTCCGCTCGCACCATGGCAAGGCGTCCAGTCGTTTCACTTGGGGCGCACAATTCCGAAGAAATAACAACGCGTTGCTTCGCTGCACTCGACACGCACAGCTCTCTTTGCAAACTCTCTTCGTGCTCGGAAACAAGTTGCGAGTTTGTTGATGAAGACGCGCATCGTTGACGACCTAGCTCGCAACATGGTGCGTCGTTGGACGGCACCAAGCGGAGCGGGCCAAGTTGACGTCATCGCGTGAAGCAATCGCCCATGCACAAATTTCTCGATGCGTGCGTCGTCAGGCACGCGCTCATGTCGAGCGTGGATTGCGCGAGGGCACGTAGACGCGCGCGGCCAACCGGAATACGAGCCTTCACAATTGGCACGTGGTTTCGCTCTTCGACGGAGCGCCTTGGGCCCACTCCTGCTCCGCAACGAGTGGGCAAAACCGCGAAGTCCACGCAGAGTTCGCTACCCAGTATTCCGTTCGCCCCTCAGGCCCCGCGCGGAGATTCAGCAGGACTAGCCGAAACGTCTTGTTCACAAGTCAAGCGAAAAATGACAATTGGTTCAGCGCAAATTGAACTCTACCAACTGAGCGGGACGGGAATCACCGTACCGGTGAGGAGCCACAGGTGCATTCCACACCGTGTGTCCCGTCCAATCACAAACTTCGGGCCCACGCATTTGAGTCGCAGGCTAAAATTTTGGATTTCCCGCGCTCCTGCGGGAGCACCCCCGCGCCTTGATCGGGCAGGTGGCAACGATCGCCACTGAACCCCCCCGGCTTATGAATCTAACCTCCTACGTACCCCTGCCTTCCTCGGAGTTTGCGGTGACACTCGCCGCTGCGCGCCAGGGCGATAAGGCAGCCATCGAATTCCTCGTCGAACGCTATTATCTTCGCGTTCAGAAGACAGTCCACGAGGATCTGTCGAGGGACCTCCGGCGTTCTCGCCCATGGCTCACTTCGCGATTCAGCACGGGGGACGTTGTCCACGAGGTCTTTCGCAGCCTCCTCAATGATCTGAGCCGGTTCGAGGGCAAGACTGAAATCGCATTCTGTGGGTATCTCGCGATGATCATCCGAAATCGCCTGCTCGACGCGATCCGATTCCACGAGGCGGCGCAACGGGACGGCCGCCGGTCTGCTGCATGGTCGATCCTAAGAGACTTCGACACGAGCGATTGTGGACCCGTCGACAACGCAGCGATCGCCGAGTCCGCAGCCACTCTACAGAAGGTGCTGGAATCGCTGCCGGAGAAGGAGCGACTGCTATTGCGCGCACGCATCGAACAGGGCACGCAGTTCGTGGTCCTTGCGGAGCGATTGGGCTACCCATCCAAGTGGGCAGCCCGCCGCGCGTTCTATGCCGTGCAATCCAAGGTCTTGATCCTCATGGGCATGCACACTCAGGAGGAAAAGTGAGCATCGAAGCATTCGAAGATGCCGACTTGCCTGGGCTCGTCGCATGCGCACTCGAGATGCGCGATCAAGGGATTGAGCCGCCCCTCGAGGAGCTCTGTCAGAAGCGGCCCGACTTGCTAGACGCCCTCCGACGCTCCCTTGAATTCAGCAGCCAGATTCCTGACTTGCAACGGATGTTCGCCGGACGAGATCAACTCGCTGGCCGAGTCCTCGACGGTCGCTATCAACTTGAATCACGCCTAGGTTCCGGGGCGATGGGCGTCGTCTACAAGGGACTCGATTTGGAGCTGGGTCGCGAGGTCGCGATCAAGATCTTGCGCTTGCCAGTAGGAGACGAGGACGCCGCCGAAGCTCGCTTCACTCGCGAGGCAGAAGCTCTAGGTGCCATTCGCCACACCTCAGTTGTGACGATTCACGATCGTGGCCGAACTGGAGATGACGACCCTTACTTGGTGATGGAATACGTGGAGGGCCTATCACTGAGCGCATTGCTCGTAGAAGTGAAACGAGCTCCGGGCGACATCAGCGGTCAAGACACCTCCCCCATCGCTGAAGCACTCGCCGTGGACTCCATCGGCGAGCCGAGTTACTTGCGCGCCGTGGTTCGATGGGCTGCGGACCTAGCGAATGGGTTGGCGGTCGCCCACGAAAAAGGCATCTTCCACCGCGACATTAAGCCCTCCAACATCTTGGTTCGGCGCGACTCGGAGCCGGTGCTCGTCGACTTTGGAATCGCTGCCCAGACGGACCAAGCGACGCTGACCCGCGACGGCAGTCTGGTCGGAACGCCGGCATTCATGGCACCGGAAGCGTTGGAGCAGGGCGCGCTCCCGAGCCCCGCTCTCGACATTTATGGCTTGACGGCAACGCTCTACCAGATGCTGACCTTGCGGCCGCCCTACAGCGGAACTCCAACGCAAGTGCTTTCGGCACTGAGCCATCGTGACCCGGTGCCAGCGGGCCGCATCCGCGAAGGTGTTCCGGAGGACTTGCTTGCGATCTTAGATCGGGGGATGGCGAGGCGCCCTTCGGATCGCTATCCGACCATCGGCGACCTCGAAGCCGATCTGCGCGCGTTCCTCGACTACCGACCCGTTCAGGCCCGTCCGCTCGGAACGCTAACGCGAGTGTGGCGCAAAGTTCGGCGCTCCGCTGCATGGCGTGCCGGCGCTGCAGTTGCGGGCGTTGCATTGCTACTCGTGCTCACCGTCCAAGTGAGGTCAGTGTGGAAGAATGCGCGCGCCAATCAGCTGCGAGACGTGTGGCGACACCTCCCCCCAAGTTTGGGGATCGCGGGCGCGGCGACGAGACAACTCACGGTGGCCGAGGGGCGCGATGACGTCCAAGCGCTGCTGGACCTTTCTGTTGACCTTAGCGCGAGTCCGATTCCCGCGACGTTTGTACGCGCGCTCTTTCGTTACGATCACGGTCAGTTCGCCGGCGCGGCCGGAGACATGCAGACGGTTGCCGACTCCGTGGACTCGGTCTTTGCCCACGCACTCGGCACGCGCTATTTGAATGCTGTTGGAACGGAGTCGATCGAACTCACGGACCTGCCCAAACCGAAGACAAGTATGGACAGCTACCTGGCGGCCGTTCACTCATTGCGCAACGCGGACATTGGAGCCGCGAAGAACTTGTTGGAAGATCCCCGGCTGTCGAACCACGTTCCTTCTCAGGAGCTACTCACGCTCATCACGTCGGATCGCAGTCTCCAGCTCGAGAAGGGACTTTGGCTCGAAGAGCGCATCGGATGCCGAACGGCCAATACGGCGAGCTTGATCGGCTTGGCTCTTCTATTGAAGCAAGAGTATCGCGCGTCCTATCGGGCGCTTGAGGAAGCGATCGAGTTGGCGCCGAACAGTCACGCATTGAATCTGAACGCGGCCCGCGCCGCTTGGATGCTCGATCAAAGGGAGCGAGCGCACGAACACTACCGGCGAGTCATCGCATTGCGACCCGACAACTCTCAGGGTCACGAGCTCTACATCCGCTTCCTCTCCGACAGTGGTTGGACCGAACAGGCTCAGGCCGTCTTAGACGCTGCGCCATTTGGTGACCACGACGAAGGGCATGCCCTACGGATGGATCTTCAAGGTGGCATCGAAACGGAGCGCGCGCTCGCGCACCGATACGTCGACGAGTTGGGGCCATCCCGCGCGGCAGCCGAACGTGCGACAAAGCAATTCGAGAGCGCCCGCGCATTGGGTCGTCCAATTCGCTCCACCTACTCCGGGATCAGCTCAGCAATCGCGAACGGAGACTCCGCTCCCGTCTTTGGCCCGTTGATCAAATCTCTAGCGAAGAACCCCCTGAATTCTCGGAGGCTGCAGCTTTTGGACAAGTTCATGCCCAAGCACCCCAGCGTCGAGCAAGCAGAACAGACCCGAAGCTTCGTCAGCAGCGTCAGAAAAGCGCTCGTCACTCGCGGTTTAACCGAAGCGAGCGATTGACCCAGAAAGCCTGCTCTCTCGCCAAACCCAACATCGCAATCCCCCCCATTCCAGTCCTAATCCTATGAATAACCCTCAAGCTAGCCTCACACTGCTCTGTCTCCTTGTTGCTCCGGTAACTGATGCTCACGGCCAAACAGGTTCTGGGGAACGGCGTGGTCCGGCATCGGGCTTGGCCGCCGGACTTTCCGTTCGATCGGGATCGGCTGCTCAATTGGTGAAAGGCCCGGGCCGTCAATTTGACGAGCCTACAGGATGGACTCGAGTGAGGTTTCCCAGTGGCCCCGACTACACGTCGCCGGAGTTGTTTGGCGCTTTGACTCAGCTAGTGGATGTGGATGCGATGTCGACTGGCGGGGACATCATCCCCTCACCGGACTCCAGCGGCGTTCCCAATCTCATTTCCAATGGACGCTGGCTGGGGCTCATCGCTTCCGTCAGGGAGGATTCCGTCGGCGCACTGAACAGCTTGATCGAAGTTGCGAGAGAAGGCGGCCGCTCCAACGGTTCAGATCTTTTCGCGTACTACTATGACGAGAGTTCAGGGATTGATCCGTTTCTCGCTGGGGGCACGTTCGTCGCGCAGACCCGTGAGATGATGGGGTTCCATGGATCAAATCTGGATGATGTTGACGCGCTCGACTTTGGCCTGGGCGTGCGAAGCTTCGGCGGATTGGCGGCAGGCTCCGACCCGCTGTTCATCGAGCGCGACTCGTTCTACTTCTCTGTGACGCCGCAGAGTGCAATGGACTTGAACGCCGCCACGGGTTCGCAGTTTGCGCTGGATCAGTATCAAAACCATGTCCCTGCACACGCTGCTGATGTCTATCACATGGAGTGGATCGGGGGGAGTTGGGGCGGTCCTATGCAGTACCTGGATTGGAACACGCTCGGTCTTTTCGCTGGTGATGACATCGACGCAATCGCAGTGGATCCGAGTCGCCACACAACGATCTTCTCGACCCAGGTCTTTCCCGATCGGTCACAACTGCTGATCCACGACTACATCTGGGGAACTCAAGACTTGAGAAGTCGCGAGCTTGTCACGGGCACTGAAAACCTAGTCACTGAGAAGGTCGGTGGCGTCGATGACACGACTGATATCGATGCCGTCTGTATCCTGGATCCAACCGAGTCCACGTACTCGGCCTACTATGGAACAGCCACGGCTTGGCTTTCGGCTAGCACACTCAACTCTCCGATGGGCCTAAGCGTGACGCGCACCGGGAAGATCGGACCGGAGAGTGCCGTGTTCGTGGGCTCTGCGTCGGGACGCGACACCTTGCACATTCAATTGTCGGGTCGCCGCGGACATCCTGGCGGAAAAACCTTGGTCACCTTCTTCTACTCAAAGAACTTCGATCCACTGACTGGCTGGGCAGCCGCTAGTTGGAAACCCATGTCAGACCCGATGTGGCGCTATGACGATGGCGGCGAGAAGACCATCACGTTCGACCATCAAGTGTCTGTACCCGACGCTCCCGCGGGCACCAAGATCGCGATCGTGGCCGTCGTCAGGGACAAGAAGAAGAAGCTGATCGGTGGTAGCTGGGTGTCGGAGTTGGTTCTTCCTTAAGGAGCAACGGGCAGGCCTGGCCGACGCGCCTGCAGGATTAGAGACGCGGCCGGGGTCGCGTCGCTCGGCGTTGCTCGGATCACTCAAGCGCGTGAATAGCGGTCGAGGCACACACTTAGACAAGGATGACTGTCGATGCTGAACGATCGATGCTCACTCTTCGTCCAGCGCCGACAGCAACCGCTCGAGGTCCTCCTCGAATTGAAATTTTTCGGTGTCGGGTGCCAGCTCGAGCGCTTGCTTCATCTCGCGGGCAGCCTCATCCATATGGCCATTTGCGAAGTGGGCCCACGCAAGCGTTCTGCGAGTGTCAGGTGACGGGGGACTCATGGGTTTTGCGGCCCCGCGCTCCCCAGCAACCTACTCAGCCCGAATCGAAAGGCCGCCCGACGAGCGCAGCTCGACTTTGTACGACTTGCCCTCACGCATCTCGATGAACGGTGCCTCCCCGTGGATCGCGCGCACGCCCTTGGCCTTTGCGGTTTCAGGGTCGTTGGCGTAGTCCCAGAACTTGTCTCGGGCCAAAGGAGGTGCGGTGAAGCCGGAAGAGTGAGGGGCTGGAGAGCGAGTAGCGGCTCGCAGATGCCCCTTGAATTACCTACACTCCAAACGTGGAGCGCTTCAAACAATTGGTGGAGGGGGCCAGCTCACCCTTCTCGCTTTACCCACCCGCCGCGGTCCATGGAAGCGTCGCCCAGTGGTTAGGTCATAGTCCCGGCTACGCCTGGGCTCCGGTCACCGCGGTGCTGGGGCCTGGCGAGTCGAACGAGGTGCAGCTCGTCCCCGGGGGAGATCTGGAAGTCAGCTTCGAGCTGGAGATTCCGGAACATGCCAAGTTCCGCGTGCGGCTCGACCAGGAAGCGGCCCAGGACAATTCCCAATTGAGGTGAAGGACCGTGTCCGCGAGGGAGCAGACGGGGTAAAACGGGGGCTCGTTGGTTCGGCGGATGGGTGTGGAGGGTGATGTAGGCCCTTTGGAGCTCCTATCCTCCGCAGGCGGGTGCCTGCGGGTGGGTTGGTTCGATTGGGTCGAGACTACTTGCCGTTCTTGAGTGCCGCCATGAGTTGTTGCTTGGCCCTTAAGGCGAGTTGCTTGGCGGCGCCCTTGGAAGGCAGACCTAGTTGCAACGTGATGTACTCCCAGCTCGCATTTGAAATGTTGCGTAGCAGAAGCACTTCGCGATACGTGTCGGGTAGGCCGTGGATGCATTCGAGCACCTTCTCTGACATCTCCTTGCGTGCCACGCGATTCGGGATAGAACTCTCGTCCGCGGCCATAGCCCAGGCATTGGACTCCGAAGCATCGTTGACCTGCAGGGCTTCCATGGGAACTTCGGCCTTGAGGTCCCGTTTGTCTCTTCCGTGGAAAGCCGCGAGGGTGGCAATCTCGTTGTGCGTGAGCCGTGCTAGCCAATCAATCAGGTGGGCATCCTCGCGCACCTCAAACTCTCCGATGCTGCGAAATGCACGCAACATGACGAGTTGTGCGACATCTTCGACTTCCTCGCGTCGCCTGAGACTCGGCCCCATCCTTCCGCGCACTAGGGAAACGACCGCCCCGTAGTAGCGCGTAAAAAGCACCTCCAGTGCGGACCGATCACCTCCCTGAATTCGATCGATCAGAATGTGGGTGTCTAGGACTCCGGTGGAGTGCATAGAGGGTGCTGCGGGTGGTTCGTGCTTAGTCATGACTTCGTCTCCCAGTGTCGGTTTCTTGTTTAGAGCCCCGGCGCCACCGAGGCGTTATGCGCTTTCCAAGTTTTTTTAGTCACGCTATGGCGGGTGCTGTCTCTCGTTAGTTTGCAGTGCTGTGGAATTCTGATTGGCCGGGTAGACTGTCGGGGATACTGAGCTGACCATCTTATGAGTAAACAAGTAGATCAGGACCCCGAGGATGCCGACAGGGAAAAGGTCGAGGAGCTGATCCTCGACCACGAGACGAGCTTGCGCGAGGATGGTCCGGAAGCCCTAGAGCAGCTTTGCGCACAGCAGCCCGCCTTGGCTTCCGCGATTCGCCAGCTGTGGCACGAGCAACTCGCGGCCGACGCGCTCCTCGATGAAGTTGCGCTGCCCGCCACTCGACTCACCATTTTCCGCCAGGGAAACGCGCCGTTGCTACCAGTTTCCACGTTGCGCTTGCAGCCTGGCCAGCGAGTAGGGCAATTCGAATTGCTCGAACCCGTCGGTCATGGAGGCATGGGGGAGGTTTGGAAAGCCAAGCAATCGGCCCTCGATCGGGTGGTGGCCCTGAAAGTGATCCGTGAAGATCGAGTGGATCAACGGCGCTTGGATTTGTTCATTCGCGAAGCGCGTGCGGGGGGGCGTTTGCAACACCCCGGACTCGTCACGGTCTACGATCATGGTGAGGACGCCGGACGACATTGGATCTCAATGGAGTTTGTGGAGGGCGGCTGGACCCTCAGGGATTTCATCATCGAGATGCAGCAGCCGGATCAGCTGCCTCCGGATTACACACAACGGGTTACGGGGATCGTGGCGGACGTGGCGGAGGCTATGCAGTCGGCCCACGGTGCTGGCGTGATTCACCGGGACCTGAAGCCCCAGAATATTCTGATCACGCCTGACGAGAACTCCATCGTGACCGACTTTGGCTTAGCCCGCGTGTCTGGCGAGAGCGGTCTGTCAGTGAGTGGTGAGATGATTGGAACCTACGCTTACATGAGCCCGGAGCAAGTGGCGGCCAAGCGTCACGCCATCGATCACCGTACGGATGTGTTTAGCTTGGGGATCGTTCTCTATGAGCTGCTGACGCTGCAGCGTCCCTTCCGCGGGGATACGTCCCAACAGTTGGTGCACCAGATTTCCAAGAACGATCCACCGGACATGCTTTCGGTTCGTTCCCAGATTCCGCGAGACCTGGTTGTGATTTGCGGCAAGGCGCTGGAGAAGGATCCCGAATCCCGCTACTCGTCGATGGGGGAATTTGCCGCGGACATCCGCCGACACCTGCGCAATGAACCCATCGCTGCCCAGCCTCCGAATTGGAGGGAACGGGCGGTGAAGTGGCGACGGCGGCATCCGGCTGAGAGCATGGTGGCCCTGATTACCGGCCTGGCATTGACTGTTACCAGCGGTCTCGGGATCAAGTTAGCGAACTCGAATGACTACCTCGTGGTGGCCAACTCCAACCTAGAGTCTAGCAAGGAACAATTGACCTTGGCTGCTGTGGCATTTAGAGAGAAGTCGGTGGAGGCGGAACGCAAAACCCAAGATGTGTTGCTCCTCGCCCTTTCCCAGGATTACGAAGATCTGATGGGGCAGGTGCCCCAGTTCTGGCCTCCACACCCTGTGATGATAGAGCCGATGCGGGCCTGGGTGATGCAGGCCAATCAGCTGTTGCTTGAGCTGCCTACACTAGTCGAGAAGCGCGAGGAGTTGCGCTCCCTAGCCGACCCGCAAACGGAACAGCAAGTGAACTCGGCGCCGGATGACTTGACCTTCCCCCCGGAGATTGAGGAGGCATCCCGAGCGCGATGGTGGCACAACCAGGTGACTGGGTTGATTGCCGAACTGAAGTCCATGGGACGCCCCGGGGTGGGGGTTCTGTCCGAGAGCGGGGTCAACTTGCAGGATGGTTGGAGTATTCCGAGACGCCTGGCCTCCGCGGAACACTTCGAGCGCGGCTTCGCGCCCGGCGGCGAATTCGATCAAGCTTGGCGGCGCGACCTACCAGCCATGGAGCTGGCCTATCCCGGGCTTAGCATTCCAGTTCAGCTTGGCTTGGTCCCCCTTGGCATCGACCCAGACTCGAAGTTATGGGAGTTCTGGCACGTGCTCTCGGGTACGAAGCCCTCGCGGGATGGGGAAGGCAAGTTACAACTCGAAGAGTCCTCGGGACTGGTGTTCGTCCTGCTTGGTGGCGGGCGTTTCTGGATGGGGGCTCAAAGTACAGACCCAAACGGACGCAACCACGACAAGGACGCTCGCGACACGGATGGGCCCGTGGTTGAGGTGGAGCTCTCGCCGTACTTTCTATCCAAATACGAAATGACCCAGGGTCAGTGGAAGAACCTTCGGGGGGACGCGCCAAGCCGCTATGGGCCGATCTTCAAGTACGGTTCCCGTCGACACGACTTAACTTACCCGGTGGAGCAAGTGAGGTGGGGGGACTGCATGGAGCTACTGCCCCGTTTCGGAATGGTGCTCCCCAGTGAAGCTCAGTGGGAGTTCGGTGCCCGCGGCGGCTCGAGTACGGTCTGGTGGACGGGGAACGACCGCGAAAGCCTGCGTATCAATCAGGCGGCCAATATCGCGGACCAAGCCGCTGCGCGGGCCGGATTGAAGTGGCCTTTCATCAAGGACTGGAAGGAACTGGATGATGGCTACGCGACTAGCGCGCCTGTGAATACCCTGACTGCCAATCCATTCGGCTTGCACCATGTGCACGGGAATGTTTGGGAGTGGTGTCGGGATGGCGGTGGGCAAATGGCCCCCTCTGACGAGGTGCTCTTGGACCCGGTCGTTCCGCGGGTGGACGACACCTCATGCGTGACACGCGGCGGCGCCTTCGAGGTTCCTTCTTGGGCAACTCGAAGCGCCTATCGTCGAGTGGGTCCCAATGTCATGGCGGGCAGTACCATGGGGCTGCGGCCAGCCCATGAGTTCCGGCGCTAGGGCGACCCTTTCCCTCTAGGACGTGTCCCCCTACTCCAAGTTGGCGGAGCGATGTCGTCCGCGCCAGACGATTGCGTGGCAAGCGCACTTCCACTCGCGCTGGCTAGCACTCGCTTCCTGGGGACAGTTTCTCTGAGTCGATGACGCGAGTGTTTCGACTCGTCGCAGTCGGATTGCCCGGTACGTGGCCCTGGACGCCGTTGGGTCGTGGCGGCTCACGATGGGTGAGGTGCTCGCCAAGGTCTGCTTATCTCCCCGACCTGCCGAATACCGCAGGCAATCCCGCTCCAGCCTTGGCCTCCACAGTCCGAGTTCGGGGTGGACCCCAGAATGCAGTGCGCAACGAAAACAGCTCTGCTATAAGGAGATGGGTAGTAAATCGCGGAATTGCGCCGCAACCGGGATGGGGAAGTTGCTCCTCACTATTGGGCGGGCGAATGATCAACTCACCGTCCAGCAACCGACGTCCTACGTTTCAATCGTCCCTGTCGTGTCAGGGACCAGCCCCGGATTCAGCACCATGTTGGCACTCGTTCTTCGCCTGCTTCGGCCAGCCCTAAGACTTTCAATGGCCATTCTCCAGCCACGTGTCGTGCTCCAAGCGGGCCTCGGCTTGGGACTCCTGATCACTTCGGCGAGCGCACAGGCTGACATTCTTGTCGAAAGCAATTTCGACTCGGGGCCCGAAGGATGGGAATTCGAGTGCAACGGGAGTTGTGCGAGCACTGGCGGCACTTGGTCCGGCAGTCTCGGAAACCCCGGCGGATGCTTGCGATTCATGGACCCCAGCTCGCCCACGACGTTTGCGAAGGCGCCCGCTGACTATCACGGCGATTGGTCAACCCTCGATGGCAACGGCATCTTGCGTTTCGAACACCGTGTTGTCTCCCACGCCTCTGGATGCGGCCACAAGGGCTACTCTGTCATCCTTGAGGGTCCCGGGGGAAAGGCTCAGTGGGCTGGCGCTCAAACTGAGCACTCGGGGTGGCAGGTTGTCAATGTCCCCATTCACAGCGCGGCTTGGAACGTCCAGTCAGGAACTTGGAGTGGCCTTCTAAGTGACATCGGGAGTTTGTCCATCGCGATCGAAGTGATCAACAATTCTACCAGTACCTGCTCGGGCTCCGGAGAGGAGTGCCGACTCGACAATGTCTCCCTGCGGGCCAACTGTCCAGTGGAAATCGCCGGATTCCGAGAGGGGGTAGACGATGGATTTGGAGTCTACTCGGGCACACAGGACACGACGATCAGCGGGGTGGCTGTCAATACAAACTATTGCAACTCCGTTCTCGTTGTTGACGAGGCTCCGCAAGCCCGTGACCTCTTGATTCGATTCGATGACATCATCGGATTGAGTCCGGGCCAGGTCCCAGCTGGAGCCCGGATCTTGTCTGCCACACTACGCCTCCGGGTCGACGGAGCCGCTTCTAGTAACAGTGGTGGGCATCACTTCGCACACCTTTTGCTTGAGCCCTGGGATGCTTGCGCCATCACCTATCAGAATTCGTTCGGGGGGAACGGCGTTGATGCGAACGGCACAGAGGCAGCTGTCTCCCGCTTCACAAGCATCGGTGGCCTAGAACTCAATCAGGTAGCAAAGCTTAGCGTCACTGATGCCGTCCAAGCATGGGCCGACGGTGTACCTAACTACGGCTTCGCAGTTTTGCCCGGGACGACCGACGCACTCGTGTTCAAGTCTTCGGAGGCGGTAACACTGACTGATCGCCCGCGTCTAGAGGTGGTGTATAGCATCGAGTCATGCGTCTACGGCTTCTGTTTCTGCATCACTCCCCCCGCGTCGTGCTCAACTGCGGATCCTAGCGCAGGTTGCCCGAACTCTACGGGGAGCGGCGCCTTGCTGACTGCTGTTGGGTCGACGAGCGTCGCATTGGATGACCTGATCTTGGGGGCCGGAATACCCCCGAACCGTATGGGCTTGTTCTTCATGGGGCAGGGACAGTCAGCACCGGTTCCGTTCGGGGACGGGTTGCTATGCGTTAGCCCGGGTCCCGGACTGTTCTGCCGATTCCCTGTCCAGAACTCAGGCCCTTCAGGGACTTTCGTTCAAGGACCCGGGATCGTTGCTTACTCGCAAACACTCGCGCCCGAGTGTCGAATCCTCGCCGGTCAGACGTGGAACTTTCAGTCGTGGTATCGTGACCCCACTGGTTCCTGCGGTAGTTCCTTTAACCTGTCGAATGGCGTCTCTGTGGTGTTCGCGCCGTAGCGCTAGGTCGGTCCTAGAGCCTAGTAGCCACGAGGAGCGGAGAGCTTGAGCGGGCGGTCCATGCCGTCCGTGAGAGTGCCCCTGGAATCGCCCGCGTCTATCCGCACTTGTGGGTAGGCCGGGGGGTGCTCTCAGCCTCCTCCGTCTCGCTACGGACATCTCGGAACTACATAGCCAGTGTCCGTGCGCGGGGAACGGTGGAGCTGCCTCCTTCATTTGCCTGCCTTGGGTACCGACGGCTTGTCCAATTGGGGCTTCGGTGGGCTTGCTCCCTTTTGCAAGCGAACTCGCTGGTTGGGTGCTTCCGTAGTCGGCTGTTACGGATCAAGCGTAAGCCTTGGTGCTTCCCGGGCTTGCGCCCGCTTTAGACTCTGAGGGCCATGAGCAATGGCGTTAAGCTCCACGGCGGCCCCCAGCGCCCCACTTCGGCGTCGGCTTGAATAACCTCCGCACGTAAGACCTGCCTGGTCGACGGCGATCACGGGTCATCAGAACGCGCTTAATCGCCCGCTCGACCGCAGCCCGCGCCCTTTCAGGATCGGGCTCCAGCAGGATCCGAGTCAGAAATCTCGCGAGCGTCAGGACCGCGCCCTTCTGCGACGCAAACTCGTCCGGATCCTCGATCGCCTCATTCGCGGCGGCGGCAAGCAGTCGACTCATCGCCAGGAAGAGCGTTAGCGCCGCCACTTCCTGCCTCACTCCCTGCACTGACAACGAGCGGAACTGCTTCTGCCCAACGTACTCCGAAGTGAAGAGCTTGAAGTACTCCTCGACTTCCCAACGCATGTGGTACAGCTCCGCGATGTCGTCCACGCTCACTTCCTCTTGATCCAGCGAGCTGATGTAGAAGGCAGGCCCGCTCGGACTCTCGACACGCGTCAAA
>JBLIOI010000099.1:0-17174 GCA_047639675.1 Planctomycetota bacterium
CAGAGGGGGTTTACTCTGGGGAGATCTATACGGAGCACATGCTCGACTTCATCAAAAGTGGTGCGGAAGCTGGTAAGCCTTGGTTCGCATACATGGCATTCACTACTGCTCACTTCCCAGTTCAAGCCCCGGAGGACCTGATCATGAAGTATTACCCTCGGTATCTAGAATTGGGGTACGCGGGACTCAAGAAGTCTCGCTACGAAAGCCTGAAGCAGGCTGGGCTGATCTCTCCTGAAGCGATCGAGGCCCCCTTCAACGACCTTACAAGGGAGTGGAGTAGCCTGACGGAGGTAGAGCAGAAGACGCAGGCGAAAATCATGGCCACGTACGCGGCAATGATCGAAGACCAGGACAACCGGATTGGGCAGCTCCTCGACTATCTCCAGGAATCCGATCAGCTGGACAACACGCTGATCATCTACATGACGGATAACGGCCCCGAGGGGTTGGAGCCCACCAATCCCAAGACGGGCAATCCGGAGCTAGCAGAGTGGATCGAGAATCAGTTCGACAGTTCCTTTGAAGCGATCGGGACAGCGAATTCGGAAAATGTCATCGGGACATCATGGGCCAACGCGGCCACCGGTGGGCTTCAGTGGTGGAAGTGGTTCATCGGAGAAGGCGGCGTCAGAGTGCCGATGATGATCGTTCCTCCTGGTGCCTTTAGCTCCGAGTATTCACGCGCTGGAGAGAAGTCGACAGCGGTTGCCTACGTCAAGGACATCCCAATGACGATTCTGGAGTACGCGAACGTTGAGCACCCGATGACGGAGTACAAGGGACGCGAGATTGCTCCCCCCTCTGGCGTCAGTATCGTGCCCTTCTTGGAGGGGGAGTCGGACGAGGTTCGAACCGAAAAGGACTGGTGGGCTTTTGAGCTGTTTGGAAACGGCTATGTGATGCAGGGCAAGTGGAAAGCCATGAAGGTCCGAACTGGGATGTTCGGCGACGGCGAGTGGCACCTCTATGATGTCATCGCCGATCCGTCGGAGACCAGACCGATGGAAGGCCAGATGCCTGCTCGGATGAGTGCCATGATCTCGTTGTATGATTCCCACGTGGCAAAACACGGGATCCTTGAAGTGGAAGCTGCATGGAATCCGTTTCAAGGCGCCAGTGAGTAACGCGGCATAAGAATTCCAATCGTTCTCCTCAGTGGGTGATCTCCTTCCCGTGGAGGTTACGATACCTGCTCGCGCTCGATTCGCGGCTCTGCCGCGCCGTTCGCAAGCTCTTCCTGCGCGCCGTCTTTGCTCTCTACTCGAAGAAGGCCCAACTCGATAGCGCAATACAGAGCCACAATACAGAGCCAGGCCCCATGTTGTTGATCCTCAACAACAAGGTGCCTGGCTCTGTATTGTGTGTTGAACTAGCTGGGGAGTCTTAGTTCCTGCGGTTCGCTTCGCGGGTAGGAACAGCCGTCCGGGTTCCGATTTCCTTTCGCTGGCTAGTTGCCGGGGTCCGAGTCGGAACGTTCGGAGTAGATTCTGCTCCTCTCGTAGTGTCCAAGTTAGGACTGGTCGGGTCAGCGGCCTCCGAGCTCTCAGGGGATTCCTGTCGCTCAAGGACTGTCGGGTGAGACCATTCTTCACCATCGAAGGTCCACCCCAGGAGCGTAGCTGTCTGCTCGTTTGGCATTCCGTTGGGCAGTAGGGTGCCGTTCTGGACCATCAGTTCACCGTAGTTGCCCGGGAGGCCTTCGACATCCACTTGCGAACCAGGCTTGGCGATGAAGTTCACGTTCGTTTCGAACGGCTCGAGCTCATCGAACGCGGAGCGAACTCCCATAACCTGGTAGTCGAACGAGAGCTCGCCGAAGCCATCGGGCATTTCCTGAATCGTAATGTAGTCGAGGCCCTTGTGCGAAACGTAGAGACCACGGGTCGGACCCAGCGGAGTCACGTTGACAGTCAAGCCTTCGCTGCTAGCCACGAGTCGGAAGCTCTCCGGAACTTCGATTTGTGCAATGCCGTTGATCACATCGGCCGTGCCCCGGAAGTAGACGCCGTGCTCCGGCCCCTCGAGAGAGACATAGCGAATCTGTTGCGTGGAGTCCGTGGGGTGCGGTTGGATGAAGGACTTGGAGGCTCCAGATATAATGCCATTGGCTAATGTTATAGGACTGGTACCACTTGAAAAGACCTGAATCGCACCATTTTGGAGGCTGCCAGAAACGTAAGAGTTCTCGACCAACCGGAAACCCCCGTACCACGTTTGCACGAATCCACTGGCATGGTTCGGGCCCGTTATACCGCCCATAGTGATGCTTCGGTTTCCGTTGAAGCCATCCAAACCTAGGTAACCGTTGTCGGCTGAGTCGATTGCCGATACTACCCTTTCCGATCCAGCGTTATTAAACAACTGGAGGTACCCGCCTGAGGGCGTGATCGCTGCCCGCACCTGGGTGGTAGTTTGGTCACTGCGCAAGTCCATTTTTCCACCATTGGCGTCGATATCAGCAACGAACAAATTCGACGTTCCCGCGGGATCCCTCAGGACCATGACCCCACCTTGGGAATCACTCGACAAAAGGATCTGGTCGACATCTTGGTTATTTCGCAGGGCCATGATCCCACCTTGGGAATTAATCGACAACTTGATCTGGTCGATATTTTGGTTATTTCGCAGGTCCATTTTCCCACCGTTGGCGTTGATATCAGCGACGAAAGCATTCGATACTCCCGTGTCGTCCGTGAGGTAGAAGTTCCCACCAAAGGCGTCGATATTCGACGTTACGCGAACTCCAGTGTGGTCATTCAGTTCCAGCTGACCGCCCGTACCAAATCTCCCCAACGTTAAAAAATCACCAATGTGAACGTTGCCTCCATTTTTGTTCAGGAACAGATCAGATGCTAGTGGGCCTTCGCGGGCCATTACCTCGTTGTTGTCCATGACTAAGTTGAGTTCGCCTAATCCTGCTGTACCGAGCATCGCGAAGCCGCGGCCTTCGCCCAGGTTTACTCCGTCTTGGGCTTGGGCGTCGTCCCCAGTCGGGATGTGGAACGTCGATTCCGGCGTGGTCGTACCAATGCCCACGTCACCGGCTGCGGTGATGAAGAAGTCCGAGCCCAGGGGATAGAGCATTCCATCAATAGGATCCCTTGATGCTTTAATGCATGACCCACCGCTTTCGTCCCGGAGACTTTGCACACAAGCGAGGATGTTGTTCGCAGCTGCTGCCGCACTCGTCGTCGAGGTACCGGGGGAGATCGAAGCGGCGAGGGGGTTGCGTCCCGAACTGATGGTCGTCCGCGTGCGGGACTTCTCCCTTTGATCTCTCGCAGCGCCATCGGCCGAATCGACTCTGTTTGACACGAATGTGTCGCCGGAATCCACATGTGTTGTGGACGTATTCTCCGAGTAGAGCGCCGGCAGCTCGATGGGCTCAAACCCGCCCGAGGCTAGCCCGTGATACAACGTGTTGGTCGACCTTCGAATCAGGTGGAGGTCCAAAACACCGTCGCCGTCGTAGTCGACCCAGTGGGCGCCAGTGTCAAAGCCCTCTGAAGTAATCCCGCTTTGAAGGGTCACATCCACGAAGATCGTCCCCGCGTTATGAAGTAAGTGGCTCGGCCCGCTTTCTGTTCCAATGAACAAGTCCTTAAGACCGTCTTTGTCGAAGTCTTGCCAGAGGGCGAAACGTGCTCCGGCTACGCCATCGAGTCCGGCTTGGGTCGTGAAGTTTTCGAAGGAGCCATCTCCCAAGTTCCGGAGGAGCTGCAGGCTGCGGTCCGTTTGGATGACGACTGCATCCTCGAGGCCGTCGGCGTCGAAGTCACCCCACTGAAACTCAAGCTTTGAGTTTGCCGTGTTCGAGTGTGCCGTATTGGAGTGTGTAAGGGGCGCTGCAACCACATCGGTGTCGACACTACGCTGCTGGGCGTTAGCAGAAGTCGCTGTGGCGAGGAGGCCAAGCCCGATCGCCGCTAGCGGTTGTTTGTGAGTGTTTTTTTTCATAGTCAGTGGGGGCCAGCCTGATCGTCGGCCATTCGGTAGTCGGGACAATTGGGGTTGGCTCGAAGCAAATCGTGTGATCCGCAGCCGCTGACCCCCTCGTTATGAGTGGAGTGCCCATCTGCAGACCCCTTGGGGCCGCAGAAGTGACGCTCACCCACTTGCACGCAGACCCGTGCCAGGAAGCGCAGAGATTCCTTGGATCTGTCTCGGATTGGCTACAATTTCGCAGCGAGGGCGCCTCCCAGGTGGTTCGCTGCGGGCGTACTCCTCAAATGCAGCGTGGGCGCAAGCTCTTTACCGAGCGTTCCTTATGTGTATCGCGGTCTCCTGCGGTAACCGGAATTGGCGCGGGGGAGAAGAGTGAGGATTGAGTGTCCCGAAGCCAAGCTCGGCCGGCTTGGCAGTTCATCCTGCGGCTGGCAGGGGCGCCCGCTCACTGCTTCTTCTCGATACCCTGCGACTTGAAACCAGCTTCCATCCGATCGACCTCATGGGCGTCGTCCCGGAGCTCTGAGTCTCGCTGTTCGTTAGCTATTTCGCGCAAGACGCGCAGGGCCTCGTGCCTTTGTTCGTCACTCAGCTCACTGTTGCTGCGCAACCTAGCCGCGACTGCCGGCAAGTCACCCAGCTCCTGAACGAGTGCTTCGACTAGGGGGCGTTGTTCCGCGCGCAAAGCGGAGGCCGCGCGCGCTTGGATGACGCGCTGCGCCCGCGGCAACGAATCCCACAGCCGCACTGTGCCGTCTCCTGAGGCGGAAGCGAGCTGGGTTCCATCAGGACTCCAAGCCACGTCGTGAACGTAGGATTCGTGACCACGTAGGACCAGGAGGGTTTCAAAGGTCTCCGCATCCCAAATGCGGATGGTGTTGTCGTTCGCTCCTGTGGCCAGGCGTGTTCCGTCGGGGCTCCAGGCGACGGAGAAGACGATGTTGTGATGGGCTGTGAGAGTCGTGATGACGTCACCGCTGGCAACGTCATGGATCCAAACGCCGACACCCGCTTCGCTGTCGGTTCCCTTCGCGATCGCAATGCGCTCGCTGTCGGGTGAGAAGGAAGCGTCCAAGTGCCGAATGTTATCCCTCGCCCCCGCAGGAAGTAAGGTGGACAGCGGAGCTTCGGTTTTAACGTCTAGGATCTCCTCGAAGCCTAAGCGTACGAAACACTTTCCGTCTGGGCTGAAAACTAGATTGTTCGCCGAGTGCGTTCCACCGACCGCGTCTGACCACTCGCTCGCCGTGACTCTTGCGTGGTCGGCGACTTGCTGTGGCTGTAAGTGGAATTCGAAGTCGGTAGCCAGATCAGCCGTTGCCACGTGGTTGTTATACCCGACCGTGATCAGCATTGAGCCATCCGCCGCGAATCCAATCGGCGGCTCTCGATTATACACAATATGCCAACTGGGTTCTTGCTGAATGCTCCCCAGGCTGAGCCCGTCTCGCGTATCCCAAAGCCTCGTTTCTAGGTGGATGTAGCCTCGCGACGCGAGCGTGCGGCCATCCGGCGAGAACGCAATGTCGTAGACGTATGAGTCATGTCCTCGCAGAATGTGGCTCGCTGAATCGGTGGACCAGACTCGCAGGCTGGAATCATCTCGGGCGGCGAGCAGGCGACCATCTGAGCTTAGATCGCAAGATCCGCCTCCATTTACGACAAAGGTGGCCTCGATGCGATTGGTCGTGAGATCCCAGAGGCGGATCGCGTCACGGGCAGCCAAGGTGGCCGCCCGAAGCCCATCCGCCGTGATCGCGACACTCCCTACATTCCGCTGTAGGTGCCCCGACAGTTCCCCGTCAGGAATGAGCTTGCCCGCCCCATTGAACCTCCACAATCCAACTACCCGGGTGCCGGTCGTCCCGATGACACTTCCTACTTCGGGTGCATGGTCCCATTTTCCAATCTGACTCCCCCAGGCATACCGCTCGCCTGTTCTCGCGTCGTGGACGAATTCGGGCCAGGATGCTGAGTGAACTAAGTGATTAAAATCGAGAGGGGAGCCATTCGACGTTGCCTCCGGAACGAGTTGGAGGTTCCCCGGGCTCCCAACGTAGACAGGTCCAATGCCGTTGCGCTCACTATCGGGAAGGCCACATAGCAGAGATTCGCCCGTCCCGTCGAACCCGAGACATACGATCCTAGTCTCGAAGCTCTGCTCATGGAGTCGTTGCCCGGTGTCCAGATCCATCACGATGACACGCTTGTCTTCGGTAGCGGCGGCCATGATCGTGGGACCAAGCGTCAGGGTCGATTGAACCCACGGGCTGTCTGATTGCGCAGTGCTGACAAGTCTTCCCGTGATCGCGTCGTAGACGGACAGGGTTCTTGCGTCCGAATAGGCCACCACTCTCCGGTCGTCCTGAGTGAATTCAAGACCGGTACTCCCCCGGCCAGCCTTGCCTTTGGGCGCTAGGCCGGGCACTGCCCAGCTGTGGCTGTTGAGCTGACTTTCTAGGTACGCATATTCCCATCCACGCAGCTCTGGATCGGTGCTTTCCAGCAGGCTCGGCGCTTCCGCAACCAAACCTTCCTTGAGAGCCATCCCGGCGCTGGCAATGGTCATGCGGTAGGTGGCGCGTTCCGCGACTTGTCGCTCTCGAGCTTCGTCGAGGGCGAAGTGTCCGGTTAAGACGAGCGCTATCGAAAGGGAAAGGAAGGCAATGACCGCGCCGGCAGTCAAACCTCGATGGCGGCGAGTGAACTTGCGTAGCTGATAGATCGCGCTCGGCGGTCGTGCAAGGATCGGTTCGCTCGCGAGAAAGCGGCCTACATCCGCGCCGAGCTCGGCGGCCGAAGAGTAGCGGCGGGCAGGCTCCTTTTCCATCGCACGCCGCGCAATGGTGTCCAGGTCGCCACGCAGGCTTGTATCCGTGCCCACAAGGCTCGTCGGATCTTGCTCCCGGATCATTAGAATAGCATCCGGAATCGATCGGCCGGCAACATCATGCGGAAGTTGGTCCGCGAGCAGCTGAAAGAGGAGGACCCCTAGAGTGTAAATGTCGCTGCGCGCGTCGACTTCATTGGCGTCGCCCCCGGCCTGCTCCGGGCTCATGTAAGCGATGGTTCCGATGAGTTGTCCAACCTCGGTGTGCATCGTCGTGAGTTGGATGTCCGCATCGACAGCGCGCGCGACCCCGAAATCGAGGATCTTTGGTTGACCGTCTGCGGTGATGAGGACGTTGTCCGGTTTCAGATCGCGATGAACCACACCGTGGAGGTGGGCATGCTGAACGGCCTCGCAGAGATTCATGAAGAGGCGCAGGCACTCAACCCGCGTGCGGTCCGCAGCGCGCGCCCAGCTCATGAGATCCGTCCCTTCGACGTACTCCATCGCGAAGAAGGGTTGCGGCCCGTCGCCATTGTCGAAGGTTCCCGCTTCGTAGATCTGAGCGATTCCCGGGTGGATCAGGCGCCCTAGCACCTGCGCCTCGTACTCGAAACGTTGTCGGTGCGAGCTTGTCAGCGAGGCGGAACGAAGCACCTTGAGTGCCACGCGCCTTTGGGGATTGTCCTGCCGGGCTTCATAGACGAGGCCCATGCCGCCTTCTCCGATGCGCCGCACGACTTGGAAGTCTGCAATGCTCTCGGGATCATTCTTGTGCGCAGGCGCGGCGGGGGGGAAGCTCTGATTGACGAGTTGATCGAGTCCGGCTCTGTGCGACTCTAACTCGGAGTCGGCGAAGGCTCCATCTTCGCGGGCATCCACTTCCAGTAGCGCCAAAACGTTGGCGCGCAAGGCGGGACTGTTTGCGCAAGCCTCGTCTAAGAACTCCTCGCGCGCCTCTCCCTCCAGGACGTGCGCACCTAGGAAGATCTCGAGTGCCTGCGCTTGCAGGTCATCACTCACGCGGCCCCGCCATTGTCGAAGCACTTGCGTAACCAGGCGCGGCCTGCGCGCCAGTCTCCTTGAACGCTCCGGCGTGAAACTCCGAGCTCTTCAGCCACTTCGGTCTCGGTAAGGCCTCCAAGAAACCGAAGCTCGACTACTCGCGAGATGCGTTCGCTCACTTTGGATAGACCTTCGAGGGCATCTCCGAGTTCGATCAGATCGTATTGAGTCTCGTCGCTCGGGATCTCCCCCGCGAATGTCACGCGCACTCCGTCCCGTTTCTGGCTGCGGCCCTTGCGTGCATGATCGATGAGGACATGCCGCATCGCTTTGGCCGCGACGCAATAGAAGTGGTGGCGACCGTTCCATTCCTTGCCAGGGTTGAGCTCCCCGAGAATTCGCATGTAGGCCTCGTGAATGAGGGCCGTGGCTTGCAGCGTGTGATCGCTCTGCTGCGAGGAGAACACGCGGGACGCGATCCCATGCAGCTCACCGTAAATCAATGGCAGGAGCTCGCCCGAGGCGGCTTTGTCCCCCCCGTTTAGACGGTCCAGTAGCCTTGTCACGTGCTGGGGGTCGGGGGGCTGGTCGGGGGACAATATCGAAGGCTGGTGTGGGGAGACTCTCTCGAGTCAGTCTACCCCCACTTATTCCAGCCCGGAAGTCCTCGCGGGTCATCGGTGAGGGCTGGTGCGTAATTCTGTCTAGGCAACGCCTCTATACGGGCGTTTCAGAGCCCTGCCAGCTTTTCCAATCGATCGGGCACAGCGTGGACTCCCACATCCGCCAGATCGAGAATATGCAGTGGCAGATATCACGCTTGCCTGACTCCTACAGGGCCCCGGGCCAGCCCATCGAGTTCACCCCACGGATTCCGCCGTCTGCCATCTCGAGTCTCCTCGGAATTCAGCGCCCCGGCCGATAGGCACTAGGGCGTAAACGTCCCGCTCAACCCGGTGGAAAGGTTGAAGTTGCTGCCGCAGGGAGTGGAAGAAGGTGTCCGGCTACCATTGGCAAGGAACGGTCGAGCTTCTCGACCTTCCGAATCGTCCGGTCTCGTTCCGCAGACCGTGCTCCTCGCCTGGAAACAGCGGCCGACCGCGTTGGAGGGACAACGACCATTGCCCCTCGCGAACCAGCCTGGTTGTAGATGGCCACCGTGATCGTAGGCCGCATCACCGGTCAGACTGGCCAACTTGCCCTTGGCCTTCTTGATGATCTTGAGCTCGCTCTTGGCGTCATCACCCGAACTGTACGTAAGAACCTGCGCCAGTATTCGCCCCGCTCGATCAACTCCGATGTGCAGTTTCCGCCAACCGCGCTTTCCTCGTTTCCCATGCTTTGCTGTAGCCCATTCGCCTTCTCCAACGATGGACAAGTCGGTGCAGTCGATGACCAAGTGGATACGTTTCTTGGACTGTTTGACACCGAGGCTTACTTCCAAAGTCCATACTCTGCCGCGAGAGGGTTGTGTGGTCGGGAGCTTCGAGTGAAAGGTCCATCAACTCCAAAAGTGAGCGCAGGAAGCCCTCCGCCTGACGCAAAGGCAAACGAAATAAGAGTCGCAGCGTCAGGGCCGTTTCAATGGCCAAGTCCGAGTACTTTAGCGGGGCTCCACGTCGATGGGCCCGTCCTGTCCATTTATTGCGCCGTGACAATTCGCCCGCGATCTCGGTGCTTTCCAGCGCGGTAGAATGGGCCGAAACCTATCCGATCCAAGTCCTGTTGCTGACGCTTTCCGGCCTAGTGAACCGACACCAGACGGATGTCATTGCCTACCTCGTCGAAGAGAACCGGATCCTGAAAGAGCAGATGGGTGGCAAAAGCCTGCGGCTGAATGACGACCAGCGCCGCCGTCTTGCTGCGAAGGCCAAGCTCCTGGGGCGGAAGGCTCTCAATGCCGTCGCGACCATCGTCACTCCCGACACCTTGATGCGTTGGCACCGTCGTTTGATTGCGTCCAAGTGGACCTATCCAGCGATGAAGCGCGTAGGCCGCCCAGGGTTGATGAAGAGCATCAAAGCTCTCATCCTCCGCATGGCCAGCGAGAACTCGTCGTGGGGCTACTCGCGCATCCAGGGCGAGCTCAAGGGCGTCGGACACACCGTTGCCCGTACGACCGTCGCAAACGTCCTGAAGGAGAATGGGCTCAAGCCAGCGCCGGATAGGCCGTCCTCCTGGAAGAGCTTCTTGAAAGCGCACTGGGGTCAAATCGCAGCAACCGACTTCCTCTCCGTCGAAGTCTGGGCGCCGAAGGGCCTGCTCACCTACTACGTGCTCTTCGTCATCGACTTGAAAACGCGAGCCGTCACTATCGCGGGCATCTCCACCAATCCCAATGAGGCCTTCATGGGCCAAGCCGCTCGCAACCTGCTCGACATAAGCGACGGCTTCCTTCGCAATCATCGCTACTTGATATGCGATCGCGACACGAAGTACACAGCCAAGTTCAAGAGCGCCATGAAAGCTGCGGGAGTCGTGCTCGTCCTGACTCCAGTAATGGCACCGAACTGCAACGCCTACGCTGAACGCTTCATCCTCTCGATCAAGACCGAGTGCTTAAGTCGGATGACCTTCTTCGGAGAGAGCTCGCTGCGCCGCGCTGTCTCAGAATACATCGAGCACTACCATCATGAGCGTGCCCATCAAGGATTGGAGAACCAGCGCATCCTTCCGAGCCCTGAGAACGGGGCCGGCGAAGTAAAGGTCACAGAGAGACTCGGCGGATTGCTCAAGCACTACCGCCGAGCGGCTTAGTCACGAGAATCAGGAGTGGTGAGCGGGAGGTGGGGGAAGAACGACCCAAGGGCGAGGGGTGCGCCCATCCCCTAATTTCGCGGCCCGAATGGCTGCTACAAAACCACGGCAACTCGGTGGAGTGGCACGTCTTAGGCCACGATCATCTAGTTGGACACGACGGGCTACCTGTGGCGTTTCAAGCCAATAATGGACCAAGGCACCGCTCCATCTTAAGCCTCGCCGTGGGCCTCACGCGCGGTTTGGGAGCTTGACGCCATTGGGGGGCCTGGAGGGGAATGCTGGGGCTGGCGGAGCCCCTTTAAAGCGCCTATTCTCCGGCCGAAGATTGGGCACGGCGAACATCGGGACGGATCGAGTCCCAAATGCGCACGTCCTTGTCGCCGGACGCGGAGGCGAGCATCGAGCCGTCGGAACTGAACGTGAGTGCCTTCACGTATTGGCGGTGGCCACGCAGCTCTAGCAGGAGGGCGTTGGTCTCCGTATCCCAGATCCTAATGATGTTGTCGTTTCCGCCGGAAGCGAGTCGCTTGCCATCGGGGGAGTAGGCGAGACTGTACACGCGGCTTGAGTGCGCCGGGATGACCGCCATGCATGCGCCGCTCTTGTAGTCATAGATGTCGATGGTTCCGCGCTGCGACCCGCAGGCGAAGCGTGCACCATTGGGATGCACTGCTACGCCCAGGTAGTCGTTCCCGAGCTCGCGGATAGGCTCACCGGTGATCGCGTTGCGTAGCAGGGCACCTGCCGGTTGGGTGGAGTTTCCATTCAGAAGCCAACTGCGGTCGGGAGAGTAGCTGTTCGTGCTGCTGACTCGATACCCAGAGAGATTTCCACGACTGAAGGGCAGGTCGTGGCTTCCGATGGTATAGACCCATTGGACTGGTATGCCAGGCTGCTGTTCGTTGCTGCCGACGAAGAAGATAGAGAGTCTCTGGTTATGGATTGAGGGGGGGAGTGCGCATTCCAACCAGCGCGATCCATAGCCTAGATGAGCAAATGTTACTGCTGCAGGGTTTCCGTTGTCGGCTGGCCGGAATCCTAAATCAGCCCGCATTGCTCCGCACGCCGTGGCGATCAAAGGTGCACCGTTGCTCCCTTTCCAGCTTTCTAAGTAGCCATCTTCACCCAGCTGGACGGTGGCACTGCTTGCTTGAAAGTGCACGATCAGCTCGGCGGACAGGACGTTTGGCATGGGGGCGGGGCTCTGGCTCTTGCGAGATGTGAGGTAGCCTTCCACCAGGGCTATGTCTCGTTCATTGAGTTCGCCGCTGAACACAACGAAGTCCGAAAGGAACCCCGTCAACGAGGGGCCTCGTCCATGGCCCCCCAGAATTAGACGGGGGGACGTCTCCAATTTGGTAGGAGTTGACAGGGGCGCTGGAGATGGCCCGACTGGTACACCGTTTCGGTTGACTCTCGACGTTCCATTGACCATCTCGTTATGTTCAATGTGCCAGAGGGCTTGCTCGACCTTGGGGACATTCGAGTACTCAGAACCGTCTCCTAGGCGGATACCGTTCAAGCCCGTATCCCAGGCGAATCCTAGGTAGGGACTAGGGGGGAAGCTCTCGATTGTCTCCCCGGTCCATGTCCGTCGGCTAACATGGCTTTCAAGGATTGTGCCATTCACGTCGAATCCGAAGGTCTTGTAGCTCGGCTCCTGAAACTCTGCGAGGACTTTGCCGGTATTCGTGCTCCAGAGCAACGTCTCTCCAACATGGCCAATCGAAAGTAGGCTCTTGTCGTCGGGGGAAAACATCACATCGTAGGCATGGGTCTTGTGTCCGGACAAGACACGCACACTGTGGTCTGAGAGTGTCCATAGCCGTAAGCCGTCCCGGCCACAGGATAGGATGTGGTTGTCATCTAAGCTGATCGCGGCGGTGACTCCTGGGCTTGCGATGACCTGGTTGGCTTTCCCGCTGTCGTGATTCCAGATCCGAATGGTGTCGTCTGCACTGACCGAAATCAGCCTCCCGAGCCGATCGAAGTGGAGATTTGAGACCAGTTCTTTGTGTCCGAGTAGATCCCGGGATGCTATCGATTCCTCGCCCTCGAAATTGCGGATGAATCGAAACTGATCTCCGAGTGCGATCTGTTCACCGTCATGGCTAACAGCCAGTGAAATGGGGGAGTCTCCAGTGTGCTCGTTGCTTAGAACGCGTAGGGATTGCACATCGATAATGCGCACCCTTGGATCCCAGGAGGCGAGGGTCAAGGCCACGAGGCGGGTGCTGTTGCTTGCGAAAGCTAGGTGTGAACCGCGGGGGCCAGAGGGTGCGGGGATCCGGTGTCGGGTACCGTTGCTGAAGAGTTGGATCTCCTCTAGCGTCGAAATTGCAAAGCTCGCCCCATCATGGCCAACCGCGACAGCTTGGACTCGCTCCTTGATCCGCGGAAACGATTTCCATGGGCTATCCGGTGTGAGGCCGGTGGACTTGACGCTGTCATCCTCGAAGGCGGCAACCAGGAGTGAGCCGTCCGCTGATACCGCCCACTTGGAAATTGTAGCTGGCGCCTCGATCTTTCGGATGAGTCGCCCGCTGCGTGATTCCCATATGCTCCAGCCTCCCTCCATGTTCTTCGCGATGACCTTCGTCGCGTTTTCCATCGGGAAGACGTTGCCTCCGGGACCTTCACCAAAGTGCAGCAATTCGGGGGATAGCTTGGTGTCCAGGTGGCGCCACTCCCAGCCCTGTTGCTCTTCGGGGACAGAGTCGAGGAAGCGGCGGGCGGCCATGGGATCACTGGCAGCTAGGGCGTTACTCGCTGTGAGATTGGCCCGATAGGCTTCACTGCGTGCTATCGCTCCATTGGCAAGCGCCTGCTCTTCGTTGTCCGTCGCTCTCAAGGCGAATGCTAGGGTTGAAACCAAGCCTAGCGAGAGCGCAAATATTGTCGCGCCGGCACCGGCTACAAGCGCGCGGTGCCGTTGAATGAACTTGCGTGCGTGGTACCAACCGCTTGGGGGGCGAGCCAGGATTGGCTTGTTGGAAAGGAAACGCCGTAGGTCGTCAGCTAGCTCGAGCACCGACTGAAAGCGGCGGCTCTGTTGCTTCTCGAGGCACTTCCCAACAATCGTCTCCAAGTCGCCGCTTAAGGTGCGGTCGAGGGTGCCGATCGTCAGTGGATCACGTTTTTGGATCGCAGCGACTGCTTGGTGCATGGGGAGACCGCGAACTTCATAGGGCGGGACTCCAGCGAGCAACTCGAAGAAGATCATGCCCAAACTGTAGATGTCCGAACGGGCATCGACCTCTTCAGGAACCCCGCGGGCCTGCTCGGGGCTCATGTAGGCGATAGATCCGATGAGCTGTCCGATCCCAGTGCTTAGGGTCCCTTGAATGTTTGCGTCCGTAAGTCGTGCGACGCCAAAGTCGAGGATCTTGGGCTGAGAGCCGGAACTGGACCCTGTGGACGAGAAGCCTGAGGTCTCGATGACAAGAATGTTGTCAGGCTTTAAGTCGCGATGCACCACTCCCTTTTCGTGTGCGTAGTGCATGGCCTCGCAGACCCGCAAGAACAATTCAACGCGGTGGGAAATCGACAGCTCGTGGGAGCGTGCGTAGTCTAGTAGTCCTTGCCCTTCCACGAACTCCATCGCGAAGTAGGGGCGCGTCTGGCCCTCCCACTCAAACTCACCTGCATCATGAATTTGCGCAATTCCTGGGTGCTGGAGCCGACCCAGGATCTCGGATTCGCGTTGGAAGCGACTCAAGAGTTCAGGGCGCAGAGCTGCCGACTGAATCACCTTGAGCGCGACCCGTCGGCGTGGATTCTGTTGCATGGCCTCGTAGACCGTGCCCATACCTCCGGAGCCGCAGAGACCAATGATCTTGTAGGGACCTATCTGCCTGGGCAGGTGGGGGAGCGCTGCTTGGCTAGACCCACGTTCTACGAGAGCGCCATCTAGGGCGCCCGCTTCCTGCGACAAGTCCTCGTCGAGTAGACCTTGAACCTGATTGAGGAGGTCGGCATCGCCGGCGCACTGTGCCTCGAGGTATTCCCTGCGTTCATTAGGGGGCAGTTCGCTGGCTCCGTTGAAGAGCTTCTTGATCTGCTGGTAGCGTTCGGGAGTCATGTTAAGAGCAATGTCGGGCCCGTCTGATTTTCTATGCTACGATGCCGCTGTGAGTCAGCCCACAAGAGAAGAGTCTACCAACTTTCTGAACATGCTTGGTGCGGACCAGCCTGCTACGGCGGACATGATGTCGTCCCTCTATGTGCAGATGCGCAGTATTGCTGATCGTTTGATGCAAGATGAGCGTGCTGACCACACCTTGCAACCGACGGCCTTGGTGCATGAGGCCTTCTTGCGCTTGGTGGATAGCCAAAACCTTGGCTCCCAGGGGCGCTTGCACTTCCTCGGTACGGCAGCAGTCACCATGCGTCGAGTCTTGGTGGATCATGCGCGACGGTCTCTGGCAGACAAGCGTGGTGGTGGCGCCGCACGCGTGGAGCTGACGGGGCTTGAGCAGGATGGCCAAGTTGAGGAGATCAATCTGATAGCCCTTGAGGCTGTGCTGGAAGACTTGGAGCGGCTCGATGCGCGTCAAGCGAAGATTGTCGAGCTGCGCTTCTTCGGGGGCATGTCCGGCCAGGAGATCGCCGAGCATCTGGGTCTTTCGCGCAATACTGTGGTGCGCGAGTTGACCCTTTCGCGCGCGTGGTTGCGCAAAGAACTCGGGGGCTATGACTCCAGCTCTCAATCGGAAGGCTGAGCACGAATCGCCCCTGCCTGAGGGACTGGGAGCTCCTCGCGGCGACGCGGCTCCCCTTGCCGCGATGTGCGGCGAGTTTGTTCGCATAAGAGTTGTCGGGCTACGCCTCATACAAATCGTGGCGTAAGCCGCAGGGGGTCTGCCCCAACAAACTTGATATTTGAAGTTGTGGAGACTTCAGATCGCTTGGGGCCTCAATCTTTTGGGGAATCCCTGGTGCAGAGCGTGACGCCCTCACGCCACCAGAGGCGTTGTAACCACTCCTCCCTCAAAAAGGAGTGCCCCTACCCTCGATCAGCAGTTCTCCTCGTGTGAGATCTGTTTGTATCAGAAAGCTCGGCCGAAGCCGGCTCGACTTGGGTGGCACTCTTGAGATAGCACTCAGCTCCACATGAACCAACCAGGTAATAAGGCCAGTCAGCTTGTTCGGTCGTTGACCCTAGTGCCCGCCACGGCGCTCATTCTTACGGCCATTATCGGAACGGGAGTCTTCGTCAAGTCGCGGGTCATAATCTGCAATGTAGAGACTCCCGGCATGCTGATGCTCGTGTGGATCGCGGCAGGTTTACTCGCGCTTGCGGGAGCCCTGACCTTTGCGGAACTCGCGAGCATGATGCCGCGCTCCGGTGGGATGTTTCACTACCTGAAGAAAGCCTACGGTCAGCGTATGGCCTTCCTCTACGGTTGGACGGATACCCTTGCCATGGGGGCTGGCTGTGCCGCGGTCTCTATCGTGTGCGTGGTGTTCCTGAACGACCTGCTAGGCGGACGAATGCCAGCCTGGCTCCTGCGGGTACTTCCTGCTGGGCTGCTGTTGCTTGCCACGGGGCTTAACCTGCGGAGTGTGAAATCGAGTGGCCGTATCGTCACCCTCTTCACCGTGGTCAAGGTCTCGATCTTGGTTGGAATCGGGGTTGGGGCGGTGCTGCTCGGTGACGGGGCCTGGGCGAACTACACGGCTACTGCAGCAGAGGGCCTTGGAGAAGGTGTTCCCGAGAGCGCACGTGGTGGCCTTGGGGGCTTCGGTGCTGCAATGCTCGGTGCGCTCTGGAGCTACGAAGGCTGGGTTGTGATCACTAATGTTGGGGGCGAGGTACGTAACCCTGCGCGAACCCTTCCACGTGCTCTAATTGGTGGAACGATTCTTGTCATTGGTCTCTATCTGCTCGTCAACCTCGGCTATTTCTATGTGCTGACGCCTCTGGAAGTCGCAAACCTACCCGCATCCACATCAATCGCCCGGGAGGCCATTAGCCGAACTGCTGGTCCGGTAGCGGTCTCTGTGTTGGCCTGTGGGCTAGTCATTTCCGCCTTCGGAACCCTCTACTCGTCCTTGTTTGCCGGTCCGCGGCTTCCCTTTGCGATGGCTCGCAAGCAGCTACTACCCGCTGCGTTGGGCACCCTCTCGGTACATGCTGTTCCCGCCGTGTCTATCATCACGATCGGCCTTTGGTCGACGTTCCTCTCCCTCACCGGGACCTTCGACATCCTGACGGATATCTGCGTCTTCGTGGGGTTGATCTTCTATGGCCTGACGGGCGGAGCCGTCTTTGTACTTCGCAAGACAATGCCGGATGCGGAGCGCCCCTATCGGACATGGGGTTACCCAGTGGTGCCAGCTCTGTTTGTACTTGTCAGCCTTGCGCTCCTGCTCAACACGGTCATGGTAACGCCATGGCGCGCGTTCTTTGGTTTTGGCATCGTCGCTTCCGGCTTACCTGTCTACGCCTACTATTCAAGACGCAAGGTCGCCAGCGTGCCCGCAACCCATCCCGCGCTGATCCGCGTTCCAGTGTAGACGGGGATACGGCAATACAGAGCCCGGCACCTTGTTGTTGATCCTCAATACAGAGCCCACAATACAGAGCCAGGCACCTTGTTGTTGAGGATCAACAACAAGGTGCCTGGCT
>JBLIOI010000100.1:0-17117 GCA_047639675.1 Planctomycetota bacterium
CAACCCGTCCAGATCCTTCGTCAGCCCCAGCGCTCCAATCATCTCCCGCTGCAGCACCAAGTTCTCCCGGTGCTTCTTGCTCCCGATCCACTTGACGAGCACGCCCGTCGCCCCCTCGCCCATATTGCCCAAGGCCTTCGCCACCGGCACCTGCAGCTTATTGTCAGGCAAGGTCCCTGCTTCGTTCCTACGCGTTAGCGACAAGCACCTGCCGAATTCCTTGACGATCGCCGACTGATCCTTCGGCCCGCTCTTCTTGAACTCCACAGCGAGCTTCCCGACGGCCTTCACCGCGAGAACGTCTTCCTTGCCGCCCGCTCCAACGAGCTGCTTGAGTTCGGCGAGCAGATCCTTGACTTCCTCCCGCTTGTCAACAATCGGGTCTTCTACGCCGTGCGAGAAGGGGACAGAGACAGCAGGCGGGTATGCCGAGCAAGAACAAGAAGGAGACGGCGAAAGGACCACAGCTAGGAGCAGAGGTGCGAACATGAGAACTCCAGGATTGATTGCGGGAAGCAGCGAGAGGGTTCATTCTCTCACGTGCTTCCTGTATTACCCGCGCTGGATTGCATGGACACGGATTTCGGGAGCGGTATCGGTAGGATCGTGAGCCTTACTCAATGGCCATGGTGACAGGACCAAAGTGGCGGCCATAGTTGAAGGAAAATAGGATCTCTCAACGCGATGATGTTTGCCGCTGCCTGGTTAGCAGTCGAAAATCACTCAAGGCATAGCGCTTGCGCCCTGATAGGGTGGTATTGCTCTGAAAATACCAGACGTCTGGATGCTGGGATGGACAACGAACCCCCATGTATCGGAAACAACAACTGGTTTTGGTCAAGCTTGCATCGTGCTACCCAAATTAATCTCGTAGAGCGCAACTGCCGCTACCGCGAACAGGAAGAGTCGCGTCAATCTCCATCCTCCGTTGATGTTGTGCTGAATCCTCTCATGCATAGCTGCGAACATCACCAGTCCAGAACTCACCCTTGTTCAATCCCGAGCTAAGGAGCAGGCATTGCAGGAGTCAGGCTCTGAGGAATTGTATTCCCTAGCCTGGCAATGGACGGATTGAATGATGGAGGCGCAACCGGAAGACCAAGGGTGCTTAGCGGGCAGTTTGTTGCGGTGGCGCCTATAGGCGGGACCACGCTAGTGAAGAGCACTCCCCAGAAGATGAGGGCCCAGCACTTGCGTGTGGCTTGATTGGATGGTTGATTTTGCATGGTTCTCTCCTTTGTATTGAGCCTTCTGTATGCGCGATTGTCTTTGGTACTGCCAGGTTAGCCGGCAGTCACGGAAATCGGAGGTTCAGGATTCACGATCGATGGATCACAAGTTTTGAATGAAGTAAGTTGAGTCATGAGCTATGAATTTTGCGCGGTAGGAGCCAAGTTCTCAAGGATTGAGTTCGCAACTCCGAGATCGGGTGGACTAAGCGATGATGGCTCCGTGAAGGCAGACCCCTGCCCGCGCTCAACTGCTGTGGGCTTGCTCGGATCATCACGGGGAATTGGCCTGCACGGGACAGGAGTGCTCGCCGACATTAGTCGGAGCACTGTCGACTGCCGAACCTTTCCGGGATGCAAAATTGCAACACGACCACCACTTTGCACATCACCCGAGCTTGACGGATTGAAGCTCGTATTTGCGGGCACGCGCGAAGGGCTGGCATTGAAACCGTGGCGCGCCATCAACTTGCCTCTCCTGCGGTCGTGAAAGCGAGTGCAGGGTGGGCAACTAAGAGTGCGCCGGATAGACCGGTCCTTGCAGCAAGCGAAGAATGGCGAACCTGGGTGTACGGATTGCTCCTTTGGTTGAAGACAAGTTCGAGCTGATGAATCCATTCACTCTAAAGGGGTAAGTCCGGGTGCCGGCCCGTAAGAGGTGAATAGCGACGCGCAGGCGCTAGGGAATGACTATTCGTTTCTCGAGCAGCTCACCAGGAGCCAGATCAAAGGTGCCCGTAGCGCCAGCTATAGACCAGCGGTACTTGCCATGAGGTAATTTGGGAAGCGAGAGCAGCCCTTCCTGGTTGGTAGCCAACCATCCATTTTCCGACGCTAACTTTCCGGACGCAATCCAGTTCGAAGCCTTCTCGCCCATGGATAGACAATCGAGCTCTACGTTTTCCCCGGAAAAACTAATTCCTTCGGCATTAACAAACTTCAGCGCGACTCCCGCAAGTTGGCGGACTTCGATCGTGTGGAAGTGATCGTCCGTCCTAGCCTCAACGATGCGGGACACCGGCCAGTGATGCGGGCCGTCTAGTCGAAGGTCGTAGTTCCCTTCACCCAAGTCCTTAATGTTGACTATCCCCTCCTCGTCTGGGGTTTGAGAACTCGTCAAGCAGATGTCGCCTTCCAAAGCCCACAAGCGGCAGTCGATAAGTTGCTGCGGGATGCCTTCGTCGACGACCTTAATTTTGACTGCCGAACCCGTGTCAAACACGACCTCGAACGGGGCAATTTCGTGGCCGGTGATCTTGTACTCGACATCGTACATTTGGGCGGCAGCAGAGGAGGTCATGTCTAAGCGGTAGTTGCCTTCGGGAAGGCCGAGGAAGACTGCTTCTCCGCCGGCTCCAGTGAACTGATGGGCAATGTAGACTGCTTCAGGGCCTTCCAGTCGGACCCTGACAGTGACTCCCGACATCGGCTTGAATTCGGAGTCGACGACTCTGACAGATGCCCTTCCTTCGTGTAGATCCACGTGAAGTTCTACGGTTTCACTATCCTCATCGGAGACCTCGTAGCTGATTGAACCGGCTAGAGACTCACTGCCATCAACGGAGTACACGGAGATGATCATCGGCCCGACCCCTATTCCTCCGGAGAGGTTCAGCTCGCTTCCAACATCAAAGTATTGGCTCTGAAAGTTGGTCGTCCCATCAAGTCCAGAGAACTGCACTCTCGCATACAGTTCCTCGCAAGTCTCCTTGGCTCCGGACGTGGTCAGCAAAAGTGCCCTACCCTCAGTGTATTGGAAGACCAGATCCCAAGAGTCGCCAGGCTTAAGCCAGTGCAACTGGATCGCTTCCGGGGCAAGGCCGCCGTTTGTGTGCCTCACCTCGAAGAAGTAGCTACCCGCATTCGCATTCTCAACTCGCACAAAACCTTGAGAATCGAACCTCTCGGTTCCGATGGAACCAATACCGGTTGCGGTCAGTATGAATTCAGTAGGGTCGGCTCCCTCCGGCGCTAGTAGTTGGACAGTAAGAGGCTGCTCGGCACCTAATTCGATCACACCCAAGCCGCTCGACTCGCTCGGATCCCCCTTCACTTTGATACCACGCGTGGAATACCCCGGCGCAGAGATTGAAATTATGTTCAGGCCCGAACCGAGACGCTCGGTCGAGAAGTCGCCGTTGGAGTCAGTAGGAATCGGCGGGCCAATTGGATCTAGCTCCCTGTAGCCCTCGTTTGTGTAGACGGTGACTAGTGCGCCGGGAATTGGATCTTTCGTCCCCACATCAACGACCTGTCCAGTCAGTTGAATCCCCGCCTCCAAGTTCAGGATTACTTCGCCTGCATCACTCCCACTGCTGAGGTCCAAGACCAGCTCTTCCGACCGCTCATAGTCAAAAGAGATCGCCATCAAGCTCACGCTGGGTGACGGGAGATTCTCAATGGTGAATTCACCGGTCTCACTGTCCGTCACAATCAGGCGGCCACGATGCTCGGAGTCCCCCAGCGCCCAGAATCGAACTTCGAAATCGGTGGCAGGCACATCTCCCTGCATGCAGACACCGCTAACTCGATGAGCAGGAAGTAACGTGCGCCGAGCCGCAAGCGGCACGATCTCTGGAATCTCATTCGGGACTAGCTTCGCAAGGCCATAGCCATCGGCACCGATCGTTCCGTATAGAGTCGTTTCCGGGCACGAAGTGAATACCACATACCCATCCTCGCGCCCCTTGACATGCTGCTCGTGCCAAATTCCGTCCTCTTCCCATCGCAGGTCAAGGAACGGGAACGGAATTGGATCCTCTGCCTCGGTAATCGCCATGTACCAAACAGCGGAGCCAATCACACCCTTGAGATACACGGAAACATCTTCGCCTGGCTTCGGCACTGGGATACGAACGTCGCCAGCTTGCAGCATGCCGCCGCCAAGCTTTAGCGAATAGAATTCAGCATCAAGAATCGGCAACTCCTCGGGCCCAAAGGCCCCATCTTCTTCGACTGCTAATGTTCCAATCACCTGCCTCGATGCACCGCGGACACGCTCGACAAGAACCAAGGGAGTGCCAAAGTTCTCCTTCAAATCCGATGGAATCTCAAGCTGCCCCGAGAGCGCAAACGTCGATTGCAAGCTTAGTTCGATCGAGCTCTTCGGGATGCCAATCCATGGTCTCGAGACTCGACCCCCAAGCCGCGCCGCCACATGAACAGTTTCAGAAATCGGGGCCAACTCAACCTGTCCATATTCGTCGGAAGAAAAGGAACGCAGAAAGGTCAGCAGATCCTTTGGCGCTCTCTTCCCATTCTCGTAGGGCGCAGGGGATCCAACTGGAAAAGCAACCTGCTGGTGAACGTCTGCCCCCTCAACAGGCCTCTCGCCGCTGACCACAACGGCTGAGAAACGACTCGCCAGTGGGAGAATAATTTCTCCCAGGAAACCCTCGTCGATGTGCTCCGTCCCAACCTCCATGACTGTTGCGCTGAATTCGGGATGAGTAATCCAGACGTAGGAAATTGCCCCCGGGGCTAACGCCGGTAGCTCTCCAAAAATGAACTCTCCCTTCTCATTCGTCTCAGAATATATGGAGTTAGAAGCAATGGCCGCTGGCGGAATCTCCTTCGACGCGGTCACGTAGAACAGAAATTCTGAGTCCCATGCAGTCCAGCTAACTGTCGCTCCAACGATCGGTTTGCCTGTCTCGGTGAGAGCAATGCCAGCAAGGACAACGTCGAATTCAGTGACGACTTCCCGTTCGCTGGAGTGCTTGATTGCTACCGGCAGCTCAGGGGCGTCTGCTTCAGACAAAAGAGCTTCCGATTCCAAATCACTGGATTCCTTCGAGGTTTCCGCTTCAACGGAAGGCAAGCGGTCGTCGCTATTGTGCTGACTTGATTTTTCCTGGATCGGCGTATCGGCATCAATCCGATTACTCCCAAACAAGTAGAAACCGGCAAGCACAAGGCCAATCCCTGCGATCAACCAAGTGACCATCCGGCCATTCATACTCCCATGCGAATTGCTCACTCGCGTCCCCTAAGGTGAGTTCGGCGCGGACATCGGTGAATTTGATCTATTCGCCATATCGCGTGCGCGGGACAAGTATCGGCCCGGCGGATCGACTGGAATCCCTACGGATGTCGTAGTTCGAGAGCTGCAATTGGCACTGTTTGCCGTGCCAGGCATGAATAAGCAAAGGCCAGTGAACCCCATGCCCAAGAGGACCAGGACCGTTCCTGAATAGGAAGCCTGCATACGTTTGGTCTCTGGCGATTCACCGCAAGTCGCGTTCAGATTGAGAAGGCGATTCCGATTAGTGATTTTCATTCGATCTCCAGAATCAGTCCGAGCGCCTGCCCGGAGGAGGCGAATAGACAGCGCGCAGAGGCTAGGGAATGACTATTCGCTTTTCGAGCAACTCACCAGGAGCCAGTACAAAGGTGCCAGTAGCGCCAGCTGCAGACCAGCGGTACTTGCCATGAGGTAATTTGGGAAGCGAGAGAAGCCCTTCTTGGTTGGTAGCCAGCCATCCTTTTTCAGATGCTAGCTTTCCGGACGCTATCCAATTCGCAGCCTTCTCGCCCATGCTTAGACACTCGAGTTCGACGTTTTCACCAGAAAAATAAATTCCATCGGAACGAACAAACTCCAAGAAGACTCCTCCCAGCTGCCGGACCTCGATCGTATAGGTGTGATCACCCGTATTCGCCTCGACGATACGGGACACTGGCCAATGATGCAGACCATCCAGTCGAAGGTCGTAAGTCCCCTTCCCCAGATCCTTGATGTTCACTATCCCCTCCTCGTCAGGGGTTTGGGAACTCGTCAGACAAATATCGCCGTCCAGGGCCCAAAGGCGGCAATCGACAAGTTGCTGAGGTACGCCTTCGTCGACGACCTTGATCTTCACCGCCCAACTTGTGTCGAACACTACTTCGAAGGGCTCGGTCTCGTGACCAGTAACCTCGAACTCGATGTCGTAGACCTGGGCCGCAGCCGAAGAGGTCATGTCGAGGCGATAATTGCCTTCGGGTAGGCCGAGGAAAGTCACTTCTCCGCTCGGTCCTGTGATCTTGTAGTCGATGTAGTTGGCTTCGGATTCTGCTAGTCGGACGCGGACATTCACGCCAGAAACCGGTTTGAACTCGGTGTCTATGACACGGACTGCGGTTCTTCCTCTGTGAAGGTCGACGTTCAAAGCTAGGACATCACTGTCCTCCTCCGTGACGATGTAGCTCAAAGCCCCAGCAAGAACCTCGCCGCCACCGTCTGCCTTCAGGGAAATGAGGATGGGTCCTTCGCCGATGCCACCGAGAATCGTTCCCTCTCCACCTGCATTGAAGTACAGATTCTGATAGGTGGTGGTTCCGTCCAACGCCAAGAACTGCACCCTGCCGTAGACTTCATCATCCGCACCGGCTGCTCCGGTTGCTGTAAGGGCTAGGCCACGTCCCCCCGCGTACTCGAATATCAACTCCCAAGGCTCGCCAGGTTTCAACCAGTACCAGCGTGTCCATGTAGGCATTGGACCAGCCTCCAAGTGGTTCACCTCAAATGTATAACTCCCCGAGTTCGCATTCTCGATATAGACGACCCCGTTTGGGTCGAACATCTCGGTGCCGATCGCACCGATACCAGTCGCCGTTAGCATCAACTCCGTAGGGTCAATCCCGTCCGGTAGCACAAGCCGAACCGTAAGCGGCTGCTGAACGCCGAGCTCGATTACTCCCAGGTCGCTTGATTGGCCCGCTATCCCCTTAACCTTGATTCCGCGGGTTGAGTGCCCATGTGCTGAAATCGAGAACAGGTTCAAGCCAGTTCCCAGACGATTGATCGAAAATTTTCCGTTGGAATCAGTAAGGGCCGGTGCACCGATCGGATCCAACTCCGTATAGCCTTGATTCGTATAAACCGTAACGAGGGCTTCGGGAATAGGCTCCTTGGTTCCAGCCTCAACGACCTGTCCAGTTAGATGAACCCCGGGCTCCAAGTGCAGAGTTACGAGATCATTTGACAAGCCAGACTCTCGCAGATCGAGAACCAACTCTTCTGACCTCATATAGTCGAGTGAGATTGCCATCAAGCTAACCCGTGGCGAAGGAAGGTTTTCAATTGTGAACTCTCCGGTCTCGCTAGCTGTGACAACAAGTCGGCCCCGGAACTGTGGATTGTTTGCCGCCCAGAAACGGACTTCGAAGTCTCTGGCGGGTTCATCGCCTCGCATGCAAACGCCACTGACCCTATGCGCTGGCCACAACACCTGCCGTGTTACACCTGGAGTTGCCTCCGGAATGTCAATCGGCGCCAACGCGGCAAGTCCATAGCCTTCTGCTCCGATCGTGCCGTAGAGCGTGGCTTCCGGACATGAAGTAAAAACCACATAGCCGTCTTCGCGACCGAGAACATGTTGCTCGTGCCACCTTCCGTCCAACTCCCAGCGAAGATCTAGGAAAGGAAAGGGTATTGGAACGTCGTCGCCCGAGGTGGCGTAGTACCAGACCGCGTTACCTAGAGTACCTTCGAGCACGACAAACACCTCATCGCCCGTGCTCGGTGTTGCGATTTGAACTTCGCCCTTCTGAAGCTTCGCCCCGTCGAGGGCAACTGAATAGTACTCAGCACCTAATGCCGGGAGGTCTACCGGGCCAAACTCCCCATCACTTTCTACAGGGACAGTCCCAACAATCTCCCGCGCAACCCCGCGAACACGTTCAACGATCACCGTTGGCGTGCCTGCACTGTCTCCAAGATCAGGAGGAAGGTCAACCGCCCCGGAGAACTCGAATGTCGACTCTAGACTGAGCCGAACCAGTCCGTCAGGTATCCCGATCCAAGGGATAGACAGTTTGTCTCCATACCTTGCTTTAAGGTAGACCTGTTCGTTCATCGGGGAAAGGTCTGCCATTCCCATGCCGTCGGTGGTGAGAATCCGTACGAACGACAAGAGCGCATTGGGGGCGTACTTGCCTCCCTCGTAGGGAGCAATCGACCCGCGCGGATACGCTACCTGCTGGACTATCTCGGCACCGTCTACCGGTATCCCTCCGACTGAAACCAATGCCGATTGGAGCCTTGCCGAAGACAGTTCAAATTCGACCTTGAGTGATCCCTCCTCTCCGAGCGGTGAAACAAGCTCAACCGCTGCAACGAACTCAGGATGTGTGCACCACAAGAACGATGGTTCCCCCTCCAGGAGGGGGGGTGTCTCATCAAATATGAACTCACCCCTCTCGTTCGTCTCTGCGTAGATGGTCCGAGCGAAAATAGAATCTGCTGGTATCTCCTTGGATGCGGTCACGTAGGGTAAGAACCGAGGGTCCCACGCAGTCCAACTGGCTATTGCCCCGGCGACCGGGGTCCCGTCTTCTGTTTGAACAAGCCCTCTAATAGCTGCACTCCCTGCCTGTACCTCCAATCGGTCTAGCGGGCCCAAACTCACTTGTGGCAAGTCAGTTACCCGATTGGCTTCGACCGAGTCTGGTAGAGGAGTGTTATCCGCCGTCCCGATTGCCACGCTGTCAGTCGAGTCTGCTGGGAGCGCTTCCCGGGCCCCAGCGTAATTCCCCTGGGTGTTGGGTCGGGTGCCTTCCCCCAAGCCCGCCCCCCACCAAGCCAAAGCCGAACCTAGAAGCGCGACGCCTAGGAACATCCAGAATAGCCCTCTGCCAGAGGGAACTGCGCGCGAGCGAAGCAAACTCATGTCTTAGGGAGGCGGGGGATTATTAGCAGCAAGAGTGGCATCAGGACCGCGCATTTTGGTGCCTGCAGCGGTGACATGGAACGAAGGGGGCACAACAAAACCACCGAACGTATGCACGACGCAAGGAACGGTGGTCGTTGCAACCACACTCTTCGAACCAACCATGCAAAAGGTGAGTATCCCCCCCGCAACGAGCGTGAAGCACTTCTTAGACGAACAGGCTACAAATTTTTTCAACTTCATTTGATCTCCGATGAGTTTCTATGCGCAGGACCCGACTTGCGCCTTCGGATGGTTGCCATTCAAGAGCCAATCGACCGGTAACTTTGCGGCGACACATCATCTCCACCATCCCAGTGTAATTCTCCCTGTCATCCGAGATGACGTCCATAGCCCTGGTGGCGGACGACTCATCTCCAAGCTGAATTGCGTGGAACAACCAGGTGAGCACGCCAGGTCTTAGGGGTGCTGGACCCGTTCCAGCCAAAGAATACCAATCAACAGCAGCACGTAGATCCCCTTGACCAAGGCATAGCCGACCAATGGCATCAGCGGCCAGTCGTCGATTCCTATGAGTTGCGGCACGGCAATGAACATCTTCCAACTGTTGCCTTGCTGGGGTGAACTGGCCAATGAGTTCCAGTCCTTGCGCACGGAAGACCCGCAGTGCATCCGTCGGTGCCACCACCAATCCCGCCTCAGCAAGTTCCAGCATCCCTCCGCCCCGATTTCCGCATTGACCAAGAATTCGGTCCAGGTCCTCCAATGGCCGATCGCCAGATGATCGCCCCAGTACCCCTTTCCTCTTCGCCACCCACGCACGGTCTGACAATGGCTCAATGTCTTGCCCGAATTCCGTAGTGCCCTTGAGAGCCCACACAGCATACCCCTTCTCCGAAAACATCACCCGCAAGCAAGCTTCGCTGAACAACTGTCCCAGGTCTTGCCTGTACGTCGCCAACAACTTCTTCTCCAAGCTAGACAGGCTCGGGCTGTTCTCACTCAACAGTCCGGATGGTTCCGCCCATGACTTTCTCATCTCCGGTGGAGGTCTTCGAAGGAGCGTGCTGTTCTTCGCACCGACAAGTTCCTGCATCAAGCCGCGGAACTCTTCGTCGTGTTCTAAAGGATTACTTTTCATAGACGTCACTCCGTTTCATTCCAAGGAGTGCCTCTAAAGCGAGATGAATGTCCTCGCTGAGTTCGTCTAGATCGGCCCACTCAGTTCCTATGAGTTCGTCGAGCTCGTGGTTGTCCATGGCTACGCCGTAGAAAGCGTGCCGCACCCGCATGGGCAAGGCGTTGTATGCCACGGCGGAGGCGAGGACGCGGTCGGCTCGAACACCGATGCCGAGAACTAGCAAACGGTCGCGGGAATTCGTCTCGGTGGAGCCAGTGTCGCCGACCTCAAGGCGTTCGCGATCAATGTGGAGCTGATCGATCATCGCTTCGGTGATGCGCTCCTCAAGCCACTCGGTGGAGTAATCCGTAACCTCGGGCTGAAGCGCAATCCTGACGAGACTCTGCTCAAGCAGGTCCTCTTGGCTCAGGAAGAATCCGGCGTCACGCATCACGTCGATGCAAAGTCTTTCGAAGGCTGGAGTAGAGGTCTCCGACCATCCGGCGAGGCGAGTACGAACGTCGGCCAACGAAATAGGCTTCGTCGGCGCGCTCTTACTCTTCTCTTTTTCAGAGGTCTTCCCGTCCAATTCCCTCATGGAGTCATTCAGGGTAAAGTGAACTCTTGAGTCAAGAAATTTATACGGAGGGGTCCCTGAGAGGCGCAGGGGGACGGTTTTATTGGGAATGCCGCCCGACTGGCGCCTCATGAATGACCTGGGCTTTAGTTAAAAGTCACATCCAACCCGTTCGAGACATTGAATCCACTGCCACAAGGTGCGTTCGCGGAGTCGCGGTACCAAGCTTGGAAGAAGCGCTGATCGCCTGCGCCCCAACCACCCGAGGCGGAGAGTCCCGGTCCCCATGAGGCTGTTCCAGTAGCATCAGGAATGCGAACGCCCATGCGTTTGATTGAACCACCGGCGCAACGCAGACCGCCACCGAAGGTCAAGCCAGCTCCGCCGTTCACATCGGTAGTTCCATTGAACATCAATGCGGGAGCGCCGGGGATCATGTTGGTTGAGGTGAAGACCATGTCGTCCGTGGTCGCGCTGGCTGAGCCAGCGGGCGATAGGACTGCGCCTAGTCCGGTTGTATTCGCACAGCCTTCACCGGTAGCGCCAGGACCTCCACAAGGGCAAATCGTTCCAGTACCGTCGCCTGCGCAGTAGACGCGGGCGGTGAGCAGGTTTTGGGAACGAATCTCTCCGGCGGGGAATGCGGAGGAGTGGACGTTGGTGTAGGTCAAGCCCGCGATGATGTCCACTTCGTCTTCAAAGGTGTAGAAGAAGACGTCGACCACCGGCAGAGGCAGGTTCATCGTGTGCATCGGGGGAGCGTTTTGAGAGGGACCCGCGATGCCGTGGATGTGCGCGGTTGTCGGAGTGAACCCTTGTGCGGTGAGGTTGTAAGAAATCGTGTCGTTTACAGTGTCCATCACCCAGGAGATCTCGCCTGTTGCGCTGGAGCCAGACGGACTCGGGCCCTGGTTGCCGTCGAGGGTGCCGTGGAAGTGGAGTATGTCTGCGTTGGCGGACGTGACGATGACTGCGGCTAGGAGCGCTACGGAGGTGATGCGTCGAATGTTCATTGGATGGTCCAGGCGAAGGGATCAGATGGGGATAAGGAGGCGGGAGGGGGTCCGCCCGATTGTAGGAGCGATATTCAACATGGGGCGTTTCAATGAGAACGAAGAGAATTTCCAGGACTTCAACCTGCTCCCACATTTACATCCGGTGCGGAAGCGCTGCTCAACTCGTAAAGAGAGACCATCCGGAGTCCAGACCGTCAAAAAGGCAGCGGACCTTCTTACTACCCACCAACCGGGCCAGCAAACGATAGTTCTTCGTCTCCCGGCGCACGCGCCCAGCAACAATCGCCGGATGGATGCGGAGCTCTTCCGCGAGCTGGATGGCACCGGAAGCGGTGGGATTGGCGGGTAAATCCGCAGCATTCCAAGCGCGTTGTGGAATCAGCCAAGCGGCAGCCGTGCTGTCCGCTTCTACCTCGAGCTTGTCTCCATCGCTGCGCAAATCGTCGACGAAGATGTCGTGCTTGTTGCTCTTTTCCAGGTGGCGAGAGATGTGGGCCAGTTCGTGGCAGAGGGTGAACCAAAAGTTGTCAAGCCGGTCGTGGCGTAAGGTCACAGCAACAACAGGCCGGCCGCTCGAAGTCATCAAGGCAGCCCCGTCCAGGTGCGTCTTTGGCAAGTGAGTCAGCGCGATCATTGCAATTCCATTTTGCGCCAACAGTTCAGCAGCAAGTCTCGGACCTTCATCCAAAAGGCTCAGCCCAACAAGCCGTTGCATGAACTGGCGGTTGATCGTTCCGGAGAGATACGGGCGCAAGTCCATGCCCTCTGCAATCATCGATGCCCGAGCAAGCCAAGCATTCAACGCGTACGGATTCATGGTCGAACCGCTTCGAACGTGTTGGCGCAGCAAGGCGGGTTCAGCTTGCGAAGGGTGAAGATGCGCCAGAAGTTCGGCAAGCAAACTCTCCGCGTTACTCTTCGCTTTTGATTCGCGAAACGTAGGGAACCATCCACGCTTCACCATCTCCGAAAATGGGTACCTTTCTACATCCGCCACTGGTCCTGTTTCCATCAGGTTTGGGGCCTCCTGAAAAGCGAGGAGCGAGTCGGCCGGAATGCCAAGACCTTCATGCAGTCGCTGGATCATCTTCAAACTCAAGGACCTCTTGCCGTTGAGAATTTCAGATACGCGGTTGGCGCTACCGATGTACGGCACCAGGTCCCTGCGCGATAACCCCTGCTGTTCCATTCGAAACTTGATCGCCTCGATCGGGTTCGGCGGAGCGATCGCCCAATGCTTTTTTTCGTAGAGCTCCACGAGGGTCGCAAGCAACTCAAGCTCATCACCCTCGGGAGTACCACGACCGGCGCTCATCAACTCGCCAATTCGGCCGAGTGCGTCGTCGTATTCCTCTTCAGTCTTTACCAGTTTCTTCATATCACACCGTGTCCGCATTGATCTTGTCGTACTCGACGTGCGTGCCAACAAAGCGCACGTACACGATCCAGTATTCGTAGTTGATCCACGCCACCAGGCGGAACTTGTTGCCCGCGATGTTGAAGACCACGCGACCATCGCGAAGGATGCTCGCCGTTCCGTATTGTTTTTTGATGTCTGCTGGAGTCGCCCATGACGCTGCCTTTGCCTCGGAATGCCAAGCCTTGAGGGCCTCCTCTGCGCGCGGGTGAATTGTCCAGAACTGCTTGAGTAGTTTAATTGAGATGATCCGCATTGCCCTCCAATAGTCCCACTTCGGGATGCGCCAGCAGTGTCCCATCATGGGACTTTATCGGCAAGATGCAAGGTTCCCCTGCGGAGAATCTCGCAAGTTTGGGGTTCACCGCCCGCAGGACGTGCGCTGCGGGCTTGATCGCCCCTTGGGCCACCCCCTCAGCCGAGGCTTCCCCCTACTTTCCGTCCTTCAATGAGTCCCGCCCAAACACCATTCTCTCGACCAGAATCAAATGACCCTCGATCTCGTACTGAAGGATGTGAGACTCGGAGGCAGTGTCCATCAACTCCAAGGCCAGCTCATAGGACTCCTCCAGCTTGCCCCTGCGCAGCAGGGTGACGCTTAGGAGTTGCATGGCGATGAGCGTGTGAGTATTGGTCGCACCCAAAACCTCGCGCGAGCCGGCTAAGAGTTCTCGACCGGCGGATTCAGCTTGCTCGAGTCGGCCACTTTCAATGAGGCTATTTATCCAATGGCCGAGGGCAGCGAGAGTCCGCGGGTGATTGTTCCCGACCCTTTGGCGGGAGAGTTCCAGGGCCTCCCGCAAGTACGGCTCGGCCTTTGCATACTCGCCTTTGCTGGAGTAGATCGATCCCATGCAACTGAGAGCGCCAAGAGTTGTGGAATCATCAGCGCCCAACACTCGGCGTGCGAGATCTATGCATTCAAGCGTGAGTTCCTCGGCCTCTTGCCACTTGCCTTGACTCTGCAATAGAGAGCAGAGCCCGACCTTGGCCCGGATCGTTGTGATGTTTTCAGGCCCGAGGTTCCTTTCGCAGATCTCCACTTCTAAGCGAATGTAGATCTCTGCCTCGGCCAGGTTCCCTTGATCCCGCAAGACCCGACCCAAGCTGTTCATGATGGTAAGCGAGCGCTTGTGTTCCTCCCCGCGGAGGTCGCGGCTGGCCTCAAACGCTTCCCGACAGAAGGCGGCGGCTTTTTCAAGCTCTCCACTAGCTCTGTAGAGATGGCCGAGGGCGCCGAGAAGATCGATCGTGTCTATGTTCTCGGAGCCATAGAGCGTGCGGCGCGTCTCAAGTGCCTTTAGGAGGAGCTCTTCGGATTCTCTAAACCTTCCGTTGTCCGCCAGCATCAAGCCAAAGCTGTGCATCTGGCGCAGCGTCACATTGTCCTCGTCGCCCAGGGTGCTGCGCAAGTCTTCGAGCGAGCTCAGAGCGAGCGCTACACCCTCGGTTAGGTCCCCCATGCCACACAATAGATGCGCATAGTTACAAGCGGCGATGATCGAATCTAGGTGAAGGTCTCCTAGCAAGCGCTTCCGTGAATTCATGGCCTCGGCCATCAGCGGCTTGGCCTCTGCGTACTTTCCTAATCTGTAGTAGGTGCCCCCTAAAGCTTGGACAGTCGCCAAGCTTTCCTCGTGGTCATCTCCAAGTACAGACCTTTGGATTCGCAGGCATTCTTGTAGAAGCTCCAGACCCCGGAGATCCAGGCCGACGGCTTTGAGTGTACGAGACAAGGAGAACATCAATCGAGTTTGCACCCGCGGATCTTGATCGAGCTCATTCAAAGCCTTCTGCGCCCCGGCGAATACGCTGCCCTCCAAAGCGGACAAGGCCAAGCCGGTGAAGTCAGCACCCTCGATGAGGTCCTTGAGGTTCTCTTGCGACGCGTGCAAGTGCTCCTCTGTTAGGCCTTGGCGCTGGCCTGCTTGGTGTGCACGCGTGATGAGTCCTTCATGCAGGATCATTCCCATGGCCCTCACATCGATTGAGGACAACTGCTCCGATTGGAAATCGGCCACAGCTTCGACGACGCGCTTTTGCTCGGAGAGCTTCTCGTTGGCTTGTTGCAAGCTGGAACGCTCTGCCGCGAGGTCCGCGTTGAGGGACGCGAGTTCGTCGCGTTGGCTTCCTAGCTTTTCATTGGCCGTCTCCAGATCGCCGATGGCGCCGTCGCGTTCGATGACCGTCCGGCCCAAGTTTGTGTTGGTGACCCCGAGCTGCCGATTGGCGCGCATATTGTTCACCAGCAAGATGGAGACAACGCAAAAAGAAAGCATCGCCAAGGATCCAGCCACGCTCTTCGTTTGATTGCGCCGGGCCCACAAGCCCAGCTTGCGCAGTTCACGTGGGGGTCTGGCCAGGATTGGTTTGTCATTCAAGAAACGGCGCAAGTCGGAAGCCACTTCCGCCATGGACAGGTAGCGCCGCTGGGGATTCTTCTCCAGGCACTTGGCTACGATCAGCGCCAACTCCGGTGGAACTCGCGAGCGCGTCTTGCGCAGGTCAGGCGGATCACGGTGGATGATCTGCTGGGAAACCTGGTGTGAGGTGTCCCCTTCGAAGGGACGTCGCAGAGCCAACATTTCGTAGAGCACGACACCTAAGCTAAAGACATCGCCGAGGTGGTCGCACTCTTCACGTTTGCCCAGTGCTTGTTCCGGGCTCATGTACAGGTACGTACCCGCCATGCCGCCGCTTTCGGAGATGGCACTCTCATCGAGGATCCTAGCCAGTCCAAAGTCTGTGACCTTGGGTTCACGGTCGGGAGAGATCAGGATGTTCTGCGGCTTGAGGTCGCGATGAATCACGCCCGCTTCGTGCGCCACGTGCAAAGCATCCGCGACACTTGCAACGAAGCGCGCTGTGTCGCGGTAGTAGCTCTCGGGCAGGACATCGAGCTTGCCAATCTCTTCCAGAGAGTTGCGCAGGCTCCAAGCGCCTTCGACGAGCTCCATAGCGATCCAAGCCAAGTCGTCATCTTCACCGTTGGCATAGACTGTGACAATCCCGCGATGATTCAAGCGGCCCCCCGCGCGAGCTTCACGGGCGAATAACTCAAGAGTGCGCGGCGTGACCCGGTCAGGCCGCACCAGCTTGAGTGCAACTCGCCTGCCAAGGCTTCCTTGCTCCGCCTCCCAAACCTGGCCCATGCCTCCTTGGCCGATCAGCTTAATGAGCCGGTAGTCGCCCACCACTTGCTTGGCGCTGATTGAGTTCACAGATGGAAGAGGAGCGGCACCCTCGCTGCCAAAGATGGAACAGTTCTCGATATCTGAAGGCAAGCCGGCAAGCAACCCCCCTCCTATATGCAACTGCTGATCGATCAGTCGAAGCTCGTCTTCCAACTCCGGGTGTTCCAGGCAGAGTGCTTCCAAGTCAGGAGTCTCGCTCGCTGCGTAGACTTCATCCGCTTGTTCCCGAAGCTCCCGTTCTCGCCGCTCGTGCTCCGACCAACACCTGTTGAGAGCCGTGGCGTGTTCGGGGTTTTCAGCAAGGAGCGATTCAAAACTCACATCCTCGCCCGAGCGCCGGCGCTCTAGAAAGGAAGCGAATAGAGATTGATGATCCGAGTGCTGCATGGCTCAGTGATTCGAAAATTGGATTGGACGGGTTGCGCGCGCCAGAGCTCCGACCTCGTAGGAACTCATAGCAAGCTGTCCATGCGCGGCCCCACGATGCGGCGCAAGTTGATCCACGCTCGGCGGTGAAGTTTTTGAACTTCAGCCTCATCACGGATGCCGGACTCCCGTGAGACGTAGGCCCAGTCCGCACTGTAGTAGTCGCGCAGCAAGATCACTTCGCGCAAATCTTCGGGCAGCTGAATCATGGCTTCGTCGAGGACCTGTCGCAATTCTTCCAGCCCAGCCCGTTCCACCGGCGACGGTTCCCTGCGTCCCCCTCCGTTTGAGTTGGCAGGCATAGCACCAGGATCAAAGTCCACATTCGCAACCCGATCGACATCTCTCTTTTGTGCCGAAAAGTAGTCGTTCGCGTCCCGGATCTTGTTGATCACAATCTGTGACAACCATTGGATGATGCTGCCATGGTCTTGCAGCTTGAGGTCCCCCATCTTATTCATCGCGACCAGGTTGGCTTCTTGCACA
>JBLIOI010000101.1:0-17104 GCA_047639675.1 Planctomycetota bacterium
GACGTCGACTATCGCATGGGAGACCCGAAGCGCTTGGACAGCCGCTTTGGGCAGTCGCTGCGCATTCCATGGTTCAGCATGGAGGATGTGGACGGTGACGGAAGCACAGATCTCGTTTCGCAAACTGTGGACCGCATCGACTTCTACTTGGCCCAACCTAAACTTTCGGCAACGCCTACTTGGACCCTGGACCTGGTGGGCTTAGCCCCGACCTCGAAAGGCGGCCGGGACGTTGACCTCGACGACCTCTTCTCGAATCTCGAGCAAGGGGTCAAGTGGCGAATCATGGACCTTGATGGCGTCCTACCACGAGACTTGGTGATTCAGGTCGAGCGTACGATCAAGACCTACTTCGGTGCTTCTGCAATAGGGATCACCAAGAGCCCCGATCAGGTGCTCAAGATTTCCGGCAACCTAATGCACTTCTTCCTGCGCGACGTCAGTGGGAGCAGATTGCCAGACCTGCAGATCTTGCGCGCCGAAAAAGTTGGGCTGGGGCAGGTCTTGCGTTGGCTTTTGATTCCCGGCGGCTTGGAGTTCGACTTCTTCACCTACGAGAACACTGAGGGCGTGTTCAGTCGTAAACCGACGCGCAGGAATCAGATCGCACTGGAGCTTCCGCGCCTGATTTCGTTCATCGATGACGTCGACGAGATCGAGGCGGAGGTTAGCCGTCAGCGTGAGATCCCGGCGCGACGCATGGATTTAGATGGGGATGGCGCGAACGATGACGTGCTCGATATCGTTGATGGCAAGGTGCTGTTCTTTCACAACTGTGCTGGGCCGGAAGACGAGCGGCTCGCCAGCCTTGTTTCAGGGTCCATCACCGAGATGATCGATCAGTTCATGCTGAAGGATTTGGACCGCCTGAAAGACGGGGAAACGCGCACCGTAGATCTCGGCGGCTATGAAACTTGGAGCTTCTCACCGGGTGGCCGGCTACGCGAAGCGTGCGCGGGCAAGGAGCCTCTTTTTCAGGCCCCGGCTCTCAGCCCAGAAGGCAAGTTTGAAGTCGCTGTAAAGGACCTCACTGGAAACGGTCGTGACGATGCTGTGATCTGGACTCGTCTGGAAAGTGGCGAGTTCCTGATTCAACTCCTGACCCTGCCTGCACCCGAGTAGCCGAAGGCTACTGCTTCGACAGCCACTTCAAGAAAGCGCCTTCCAGCGATTTCTTACTCGCCTCAGGATCGGATAGTGGTTTGCCGTAGATCTCTTCTGCGATGGCCGCGATCGAGAGGTCGTCCGAGCCCGAGATGCGGCTGATGAATTGGCCGAAGGCCTCCGGACACTTCTTCTTGGACTTGGCGCCGTAGTGTTGAAGCCAGTAGAGGAAGGCGGACTGGTACGCGCGAGTGAACTCCAAGTAATCCCCGTAGACTGCATCGGGAACGATCTCCGGAGCCCCGCTCGACGGCCCTAGAAGCGGAGCGTGCGTGACGTAGGTCTTCGAGCCGCTGTCATTCTTGAGTAGGAAGGAGTTGTACTTCTCCTTCTTTCGCTTGGTGGCCCCTGCGCCAGCCTTTTGGGCAGTCTGAAGAATCGGCGCGTAGTGTTTCTTGCCGTAATCTTGGCGCCAGCGACTCTCCGCTGAGTTGGGCGGCAGGACGCCACCCTCTGATTGCCCGCCGCGCACGAACACTTCGCGTTTCTGCGTGACCTTGCCGCTGGTGTCTCCATCGATACGCGTGTGGCAAGCACCGTAGACTTTAGTGATCAGGTTGATCGAGAGCCCCGTGATCAAACTCGGGGGTAGCGAGCCACCATGCTCGTAGGCGAGTAGCCTGTTCAGCCCAAGCTGAGCGACTTGCTCTTGCATGCCGCTGGGGCTCTTGGTTTTCATGCTATAGGAAGCTTCGTAATCGCCGGGCGCTGCCCCGGGCGACGCGTACTCGAGGGCGATGACTTGGTAGTCGTTCAGCGTGAATTGGCTCCACGTGCCGACGCTCTCGCGCCAATAGCTATCCTGTGAATTAGGGTAGTACCAACCGCAGTAAGCGATGAACTCGACAAAGCCCTTGCGGTTGGGCATCAGGACTAACTTGACGGACTCGCTCTTGCTGCGCGCTTCTCCAAGTATCGATGCCTCGCGGAAAGCCCTGGCGAGGTTGTCGCTTGTTGATTGGACGGACTCGTCAGCACCCATTAGGTTGGTTGTGTTGTTTTCTCCCGAGGACTGGGCACCGATCAGGGTAGGGAGATCCCATTTCTGAATCCACTTCCCGTAAGACTCAAGAGAGTCGGAGAGCGCTTCACCGTCTTTTGCGCCTTCACCCAGCCAGGAAACCCATTCGGCCTGGGTTTCGCAGAGAGCGGCGCAGACCTCGACGTAGTTCTTGGCGGTGGCCTTGTCCGCCAGGCTGCTCATCGGAATCCAAACGTCATACAGCCCGATTGGAGCGCGCAAAAAGTTCTCCGTGAGGATCGCTTCAGGCGAGGCCATCTGGCGTGACGCGTCCGGTTTGCGGCCGACGGACTTGAGGAAAGATTCAGCCATCTCCATGAAAGTGACTGAGCTTCCGGCTAGGGAAGGGTCTTGGAAGGTGGGAAGGCTGGAAACCGGAAGTGATGCTGCTGTAAAGGCAGCCAGTAGTGTCGCGAGAATCATTACGAGCGCTGGTGTGAGGGGTCAGCGGACGGGAATTAGAGACTCGGTTGGGGGGGGGGCCGATCTCGACGTCTGGAACTTGAGTGGACCGTTCCAGGAGGTCCTGCGGTGGTAGGTGCCGTGCAGGTCGAGTTACCTCGACGCACCCGTCATCTGTTTGCTAAGAGCATGGACGTCTCAAAGCACACGTGTCTTTGCCGTTGTTTGTTTTTTATTCGGCGGAGATGAAAGTCGTTCACTCTTCTATTTTGGAATGATCGGGCCGTTTGCTTAACACTTCACATATGCAAGATGTATTGAAACGGCACGGGACCTTGGGTGTGAGTGCACGCCAGCCGTTAACCTTCTAGTGGCGAACGTTTTGATTCGCCTTCCCTATCTCTTCTTACGCAGCGCGAACACGGGTGCGTAAAACTCTCCTAGCTCATTGCTTGGAGACCCATTTTACGAAGCGCCCCTCGAGGGAAGCGTTCGTCAGGCCCGGGTCGGAGATTGGCAAGCCATAGCTTGCCTCGGCGGCCTTCGCTAGATCTTGATCCTCGTTGGCCAGCGAGATCTGGGAAAGGAAGATCCCGAAGGCAGCGCTAGAATCCTTCTTTGATCCTCCAGCGGCAGTTCTCAGCCAGTGCATGAAGCCCACGTTGTACGCGCGCAGGAACTCCATGTAGTCGCCACTGAAGCCTTCCGGGAGAGGATCTGTCTCTCTCTCAGCGGGGCCGTATAGAGGTGAGTGGGTGATGAAGCGTGAGGCTTCGTCGTCAGCGATCAAGAGGAACGAGTTGTACTTGTGCGAATTACGCTTATCGCCGGAAGATCCAGACTTTTGGACCTGTTTCAGAATGCGCATGTAGTGACTCTTGCCATATCCCGTACGCCAACGGCTGACCGCAACATTCTGCGGAAGCCGGCCACCCGAGGACTGGCCGCCAGCGATGAAGACGGACCGTGCGTGGGTGATGCGTCCGCGCATATCGCCGTCGTTGCGCGTGTGGCAAGAGCCGTACAGCTCGATCAGCATGTTGATCGAAAGTCCGGCGATAACTTGGTCGGGGAGCGAGGGGCCGTGATGGTAGGCGAGCAGCCGGTTCATTCCGAGTTGGACAGCTTGCTGTTCGATGCCGGTGGGTTCCCGGTCCTTCATGCTCGTGCTGCCATCGTACTTGCCAGGGACCGGCGTCGACGCCGGGTGCTGCAAAGCAATGACTTGGGCGTTGTTAATGCGGAACTCGGTCCAGGTTTCAATGCCAGGGACCCAGAATGTTCCTTTCTGCTCCGGGAGGAGCAGGCCAGCGACTGTCAGGAACTCGACGAATTCCTTGCGCTTCGGCATCAAGATTAGTTGAACCGGCTTGAAGTCTTCGATTGCACTCCCAAGCACCGAGCCGCTGCGCATGACCTGAGCTAGGTGCTCTGAATTCGTGCGAACCTCACCTTTGGCCTTGAACAGATTGAGTGCGTTGCGCTCCTCCTGTTTGGCTACAGAGGTCAGCGTGGTGACCTTCCACTTGCTGATCCAGTTCTCCAGGGCATCGAATCCTTCAACCAGTTGTTCACTGCCTTTGACCTGCGGGCCGAGCCAACCCATCCACAGATTTTGCGCCTTGCATAGACCAGCGCAGATGTCTGTGTAGTCACGCGCGGTGTCTTTTTTTTGCAGCGCAGCGGTCGGAATCCAAATCTCGAATTGTCCGACACGTGTCGAGAAGAAGCTTTCTTCAAGGATCGCTTCAACCGTCACATCTTCGATCGGGAGGCCCGCTTGCCCATTCTCCTGGAGAAACCGCTCAGCGAGTTCCGCATAGGGGAGTTCAGATTCCGATTGATAGATAGGGGCGGTAAGCGCGAGAGCAAGAGAAAGCGAGGCTACGACCATGGCGGGAAATGCTATCAAGGTGAGAGGCAAGCGAGGCTATTCGAAAACCCCGGACTGGCCCCGAGGTTACGTGCGGTGTGTAGATAGTTGTCTTTATCGACTCGACTACCAACTTGGACACCTTTGAGCGCCCCGGTTGTGAGATTTGGTCGGGACAACTCCGACTACCTCGGGTGCTCGTCCTTCCATTCGAGCGCAGAAACTAATCCGAGCTTGCCCGAATGGGCTAGTCTCGGTGCTTCGTGAACCGAATTCTTACGTTCGGCTGAATGGCATACAGCAGACTCAGGGAGTCCAAACGACTTCGATTGCGTTACTTAAATTGAACGCATTGCCGCAAGGGACTGGTGCGGAGTCGCGGTACCACCATTGGTAGTGGCGAACGTCTCCGGGTGTGATTCCGCTACCAGTTGCGATCGATTGGGAGGAGAAGGCGTCGCCAAACAAACTGGATACGACGACTTCAAGTCGATTGACGCTTCCGCCGACGCAACGCAATCCATCGCCGAAGGTCAACCCGAAGCCGCTGTTGACGGCGATGGTGCCCTCGAAGAAAAGGCCCGGTGCGCTATCAGTCGAGTTTTGCGCTGCCAGCCCGAAGTCGTCGGCGCTGAGGCTTGTCGTTCCCATGCTGACAAGCCGGCAACCACCGGCGCTCGCGGAGTTGCCGCAACCGTGTCCTGTGATACCCACGTTGCCGCAGGGGCAGAAGTTTCCAGTCCCATCGCCAAAGCAATAAGCGATGGGGTCTGGAGTTGCACAGGCGCTACCAAAGAGGCAATCGACCCACTCTGGGTGGTCGACAAAAGGATTGCGATTGCCCTGGAAGCTGTGGACGACGTTGTGCCCATTGCGCTCGACATCGTCGACCGGGTCATCGAGGTGCCATTGCAAGAGCACGCTGAGCTTTCCCATGTAGGCGACGGACAGATTATTGCCTGTGCTTGAGTTAGCAACCAAAACTAGGTCGTCCGTGAGGATCAGGTCCGGCTCTGAGACGCTAGTAACGCCATGGGTGCCGCCTTCGTAACGGACGTCCGAGTAGAAGAGAGCGCGTGCGACATCACCGCGGCGACCGTGCCAAGTTTCCCACAGGCTGGACGAGGCCCAGTTTGAATTGCCGAGGTAGACGCCGCTGCCGCCGCCTTGGCCATTGGTAGCAAAGGTTGTGTGTTCCGTCGCGCTGGCGTCGACAGTGCCGAAGGGCTTGTTGCTGCGCGACGAGTTGTAGCCATCGTCGCAGAGGAATAGTACGTGACAGTCCGTGTAGGGATAGTTCGACGAGTTGTCGTCCGGAAAGCCATAGGATTTCGGCCAAGTGTGCTCTCGATTGTAGTTGCTATTGCCGCCACCCTCCTTCGCGAAGCTGCGATTGCGGTAGACGTCGACGATCTGACCGGAGTTCGCCGGGTTCTCCTGGGCGAGTTCCAAAATGTTCCAGGTGTCGGTTGCGCTTGATGTGTATGGGAAGCGCTGGTGATCGTCGATGACCTCGTGGATGGTCTGTCGCAGAATCGTTGAATTGCTCGTATCCACCGAGTCGTAATAGCCGGGCGGAATTTGGGCCTTGGCCAGGCTGGGGAGTACAAGGAATGCGAACACAACGAGAAGGGAGTTCTTGATCATGACCCCACTACTCTAAGCGCGTTCGCCGGTTGGGCTACCCCTGGCCTGTTCATTCCGCCGGCAATCGCAGGGATTTATCCGTGGTGAGCTTAATCCTGGGGGCGGGCTCTCCGATAGGGAGTGGGCCATTCCCTCTCGTGTGGAGGCGGCGCCTAGCCCCTATATGAGACGGAATCTGCGAAAGAAAAACCTGGTCCGACCTGTTCTCCAGATCAAGATGACCTTGGCCTTCATGGCCACTTCAGCCGTTCTAATGGCATTAATGGGTTGCTTGGTCATTTGGCAACTCACGGATAGCTCCGGATCGGACCCGATGTTTTCGGACCGAGTCTTGAGTGAGGTGATGCCCGCCTTGAGCAGCTCATTCGTGATCACGATGGTGCTCCTCATGCCCGTGACCATGGTCGTTGGGGTCCTATCAACGTTTCTCGTCGCAGGGCCTTTGACCCGCTTTGAGATGTTTCTGAAGAGCGTCAAAGCCGGGGAGAACCCAGCAGATTGCAAGCTCCGCGACGGTGACGAGTTAGGCGAATTCTGTGCTCTTCTCAATGATGTGACTCGACCCTTGCGAGAGGAGGCCGATAGAGATGAGCCGCAGTTTGTGCACACGAAGCGCCCTGCTGCTCCAGGAGATGAGTTCTCCGAGGCGGCCTAGAAGGCATTTGCCAGTTACTAGGAATGGGACTCGGTAGATTGAGGATTTGCTCAAGCTTAATTTCTACTCATTCCGATAAGGGCGCAGGACGATGCCTCGCAGATGGCGTATTTCGTCGATTTATCTGAAGGAGTAACAGCACGCCCCATGAGTCTTCACTTGCATACGATCTCTCCCTTGAAGCGCAGTAGACGTTGTGGACTCTCACTCTTGGAAGTCACGATTGCCATGGCCGTCCTGAGTGCGATCTTGATGGCTACTGCAAGCGCGTTCTCAACGACGATGCAGGTCACGGATCAGGCTCGCCGCACAACCGGGGGAGCCATTTTCCTGGACGCCACGCTCGAGAACATTTCAGCGTTGAACTACAACGAGTTGCTGGTGTTGGATGGAAACGTGGTCTTTGATGCAGAGACTGTAGCGGAGTCGAACTACTCCGTTTCCTTGTCGATCTTCCAGTCGGATGTGAACCTGATTCAGGTGACGGCAGCCCTGAATGATCTCGAGACCGGCGGGGTCATCGGCAGGCTAGGATCTCTGCGGAGTGGTCGATGAAGACTTCCCGGAGAGTCTGTAACCAGCGAGCCAAGACAAGTTCGGGTTTCACCATCCTCGAGATGGTGGTCGCCGCCACAATTTTCGGCGGCTTGAGTTACGTGCTCCTGATCGCAACGAAGATGGGCACCGATTCGCAGAGGACTGTCACAGAGGCGGTCGCTCGCAGCAAAAAGTTGCGCGCAGTTAGTGATTCGCTTGCTAATGAGTTGGTGACGACCACCGCGGATCTAATGACCATGACGGTCGAGGCGGGCGGGTGCACCGAGCTTTCCTTCATGGCGCCCATCACACTTGCCGGGCTGGAAACTTGGGGAGTTCACGATCGGATGTACGGCCCCGATGATGATGACCAGAACAAAGTAGACTGGCGTATTCGCTACACCGTGAAAGATCTCGGTGACGCCGGCCACTTGAGCCGCACTTTGGTTCGACAAATCCTGAATGCGGCGGATGAGGTGCAGGAAGAAGAGGCCGTCATTGACGACCTAACAACCGGGGTCAATCCCCCTGCATTCGTTGTTGAGCAATCAGGCGCCATGTGGGAGATCACAATCACAAAGGCCGGCAATGATCCTAATGACGCCGGAGAGGAGACCACGTTCTATGTACGGACACGCAATTAAAAGGTCGGGCTTGGCTCACCAAAGCAGAAAAAAAGGAAGTGCCCTAGTAGCGACCATGGTGGTTTTCATGGCGCTTGCTGGGATGCTTTTCATTTCAGTTTCTCTGTCGACTGTGGAGGTTCGCGACTCGCGCCGCACAGTGGACAGTGTGCGAGTCAAGTTCCTCGCCGAGTCGGGCTTTGAGCGTGGCATGCAGATCCTTGAAAGTGCCGTAGCTCTTAGCAGTCAAGGCGACGCACTTGCGGGTCTGAGCAATATGTTTGCGGTTGAAGATACGATCTTCCCGATAGCTGGTGAGAGTCTGATGGACGCAGGCAATTCTGTTGGTGGCTTTGCCGTGACCATGACGAAAATCGATGAATCGGCGAATAGCATCACGATCAAGATCGACGCAACGGGATACTTACCCGGGCCTCCTGCTACTTTAGCGCCAGGCCAACGCATTTCAGACTGGGACGCAATCAGCGTCAACGTCAGGTACGAGCTGGCCCCAAGCGAGGTTTTTAACTACGCCTACTTCATCAACAACTGGGGTTGGTTCTACGGAAACACGATCTTCGCGAATGGCAACGCTCGCAGCAACGGCCAGTTCGATGTCGCGGGATACGAGCCGACGATTAGTGGTCAGCCGCTGTACGACGGTACCGACAACGTTGGAGCTCACGTTCTGCTAACCGGTTATCATGACGATAACGAGGATGGACTAGAGGACGGTGAAGACGGCGGACTCTGGTCTGGGTGGGACATCCTCGACGCGCAGAACTTGCAGGGCACGGGCGGATTGGCATCGAACCAGCACGATTTCTCCGAGGCAATTGATATGCCGAACTTGTCCGACTTGACTTGGTACAAGAAGAATGCAATTGACGAGGGCGGAGAGATTGTCGTTGACGGCGTGACAGCAGTGAGCGGTGTTTACGGCGACGATCCGGGCGAGACCGGCAACTTGTACCTCTACGGGACGCACTCCAAACCGATCATGCTTGACGGCCCTATCGTGGCCACCGGAGACGTGGTCATTCATGGCTACGTCAAGGGGCAAGGAACAATTTATGCAGGCGGAAACGTCTACGTTCCGGACTCGATCACCTACAGGTTCAAGCCCAGCTCCCCAAGGCCACAGGGTACCAACCAGGTCAATACGGAAGCTTGGATGACGGCCAACCAGAGCAAGGATTTTTTAGGGCTATTTGCCGCCGAGAACATTGTCGTTGGAGACTACACCCACTCGCTTTTTCAGAGCTACGTCGGCGGCTGGATGAACTCTTCACTTAACAGTTCGAAAGAGGACGCCGGGGAAGATCTCATTCCGAATACCAAGAACGGAATCGACGGAATTTCGGGAACTGCAGATGACGATGTACTGGAAGGTGACGGAGTCTTCACGGTGGACCACTACACAGCTAGCGATGGTGCTCTAGGCATCATCCCTTCAGGCAAGAGCGTCGGCGACGTCATTCCTGGATCTGGCGAAGATATCGATGGCGACGGTGTGTACGACAGCACCAGTACGATTAGCGACGTGGGGCTGACTGCGGCTTTGGACACGGCAAATTGGGGTGGAAATATGCCGGTGGGGGGAATCAGCGATTACTCCGATATCGCATCACTCGAAGCGAATCACCTCGATGCAGTGTTCTACACAAACCACACCTTCGCCTACTTGGTTCTTGGTTCGCAGGCCGCAGAAATTAATGGCGGCCTCATCAGTCGGAACGAAGCGATTGTTTATGGAACTCCCTCAATATCCATCAATCATGACAGTCGGCTTCTCGGAGGCAACTCCGGGCTCGTCAGTGACATGATGCCCAAAACCATGGGGTCGCCGACCATCCTCCGTTGGCAGGAGCTGGACTCCGATCCCAACCGCCATCAAGTCGTGGTGGTTGAGCCGTGATGAATATTAGTTCCCGAACCTTCTACCTGTTCTTCTTGAGCTTCGCGCTGACTCTCCTCACGTCGGCAACAGCGAGTGCGCAAGAAGAGTTCGTTGGTGTACCCGACCCCGGACTCAAGATCCGAGGGATCGACGTTCGTAATATCGAACTTCTGTTAACTAAGCGAGAGCGCGAGGTCTTGCATCCGGGTACGCCTCTAGAGCTTGTTGGTATCGAAGAGGGCAGTAACGAGTTCCGCTCGAAGACTCCTCTCTTGGCTGGAGCTGACAAATCCAGTGTCCAGATTGATGCCGATGAAAACTACAAGCGTCGACTGGCCATGTATGACCGGGGCGAGACCTTTGACACGCCCCTGCCTCGAGTGAACCCCTCGCCCGTCTTTGCTCCTGAAGGCAGGTCCACTTCACGCAGGTCCAACCGCGTGGGCCCCAATTCAACCGTTCAAACCGCTGAAGAGGATGAGTTCAGCTTCGTATTCATCCTTTGGCTGTCAGCCGCCGCTCTTGCGGCGTCGCTAGGCTGGAAATACCGCTACCACTTGATGTTCTAATGGAAACAAACCCTCCCACCCCGCGAACCTACAAGCGAAAGAGGAAACTGATCCGCCCCGCGCTGCAGTTCAGGATCACCTTGGCATTCATGTCCACGTCGATCCTCGTCTTGGCACTAATGGGCAGCTTGGTTTCATGGTTCCTCTCCGGTGATGCGATACAGGTCCCCACTGGTTCCGAGTACGTCGTCGCTGAAATCAAGTCGGTCCTCGCCGTTGCTTTCGGCCTGACCATGATCCTCTTGGTGCCTCTGACCCTCTTCGTTGGATTGCAGGTCACCCACATGGTTGCCGGACCGATCTACCGCTTCGAGCAGTTCTTGGGCTCCGTTATCAACGGCGAAAAGCCCGGCGATTGCAAACTCCGCAAAGGCGACGAGCTGATGGACATCTGCGATCTAATCAACGAAGCCACCCGCCCCGTCCGCGAACAGGTACAAGCCGAGGGCCCTAGAGCCCTCGAACCACCCAGCGAATCGAAAGCTGCATAATCAACAGAAGGGGCGCCATTGGCGCCCCTTCTCGTTCGTGTTCGATCCTTCTCCCGCGTCACTCCAGGATCAAATGGCGGAGGCGGAGGGATTTGAACCCCCGGTGCCTTGCGACACGTCGGTTTTCAAAACCGGTGCATTAAGCCGCTCTGCCACGCCTCCGCTGGTGGGGAGTGTAGCGATTGAATTGGTGGTCGGACAGTCTCGCTCGCTTTTCCCTCTAAGAAAGTGCGGGGCGTCCCTGGGGTTAGGTACCGAATAGAACTTCTAGTCGATCGCTGAGGTTGAAGCCTGAGCGGCCGGCGGCTGTGTCGCGGAACCAGGCTTGGTAGTGCCATGTCGAGCCCGCAGTGACTTGTCCGGAGGCGACCGGCGAGTAGTTGAATTGCATTCGGTTGGTAGAACATCAGGCCGAAGGTGTTGTCGGGTAGTGGGGCTCTACCCCCCGTGACTAACAAACTGCAGAGGCCCTCTCGATCCACTGCAGTGTCTCCATGCAACGAACGCTCTGCTATCGATCTATAGCCCGCGCCGGTCTCACTCCCAAATTGTTATCTCGGTAGTTCGGCTCCGCCGCACCACGATGCGCCGAACGCACAGAGCCCGGGCCATCCGAGAAACTCCCGCCTCGTCCAACTCGCCGCTCGCCGCCCTTATGCAAGCGCTCTCCAGTACCCTCCGCAATCGGCAGGTCGTAATCCGCAAAGTCGTCAAGGCACCATTCCCAAACATTCCCATGCACATCGTGCAGACCATAGGGATTCGCTTCATAGGTCCCAACCGGCGCATGCCCGACATAGTCATCGCGGAATGAAGGCGTGCGCCGAGTCAGTGAAGGCCAGCCTGCATTGGCTTCCGACGCGGTGATGTCAGCGATGTTCGCAACACCTTCCAGCCAAGACGGCCCGGCTCCAGTCCACCACGGAGTCGTAGTCATCGCGCGTGTTGCATACTCCCATTGCGCTTCGGTTGGGAGGGTGAGCCGCAACTGTTCAAGAGTCTCGCGCGCTTCATTCCAAGTCACCGCCTCAACCGGATGAGTTAGATCATTAGGCATCGCGCCATGAACTTCATCCGGCGCGAACAGGCTCGGATTGCTATCTGTAAAGCGCAACCACTGCCCCTGGGTCATTTCGTACTTGGAGAGGAAGAAAGCGCCGAGCTGTACCTCTTGTAGCGGCATCTCATTGTCATTTGCGCCAGGGTCGAAATTTGGCTGTTCGTGTTGATCGAAACCCGCTGGGCGAACAGCTCCCATCGTGAATTCACCGGGTGGAATCAGGATCAATACGATGCCCATTTCAGAATTGACGACCAACTGTTCATCGTCATCTCGCTCTGGACGTTCTCCTGATTGCATGTGCCAAAACTCCCAGAGTCCTGATTCTGGATCCTGGCCAAGGGGAACCAGGCCCAGCTGGGGAGTGAGTTCAAGTCCGCCATAATCGGGATGGGTGGCGATGTCGTCCACGGCTTCGTTCCACTCCGTGGCGAAGTCAACGAGTGACAATTGAGCAACGCTTTCGGCAAAGTCCAACCGGTCCTCGACTCTTGCAATCAAACCATCACGCAAAGCAACGAAGCCCTCAAGCTCTGCAATCAGTCGCATCAACTTGTCATGTTGCCATTGATCGCGTTCATCGGTGAAATTCCAACTGCGGCGCGATTCTATTTGCTTCGTGAGGGCCGTGATCTTGGCGTCGACCTCTGATTGTTGGGTGCGCCAGTGGTCCATGTCGTTACCTTCTTGATCGAGGCGGAACTGCACCACTTGCTGCTGCACCAATGCCTCTTCCCGCTGCTTGCGCAAGGGATGCGATTCGACGTCCGCAACGCGATCGGCTTCAGCGTAGGGCAAGGCGTTCTTGCGTAAGACTGTGATGGCCCCACGGTGCTGTTCTAGTTGATCTCCTAGGGATCGCGCCTTCTTGAGCCAAGCTCGCATGGCGGGCGCGTTCTCTTCGGTTGCGGGCCACAAGCGCTCCACTTCGTTGATGTACTCCTCAAGATTTGTGAGGTCGGCGACGCGCATCAAGCGAATGACTTCGTTGGCATGCTTGGCGGCGACCTTGGAGGAAGAGATGACTTTCGAGATGGAGAAGGCCACCAGGAGTGAGCCTAGGACTGTTGATCCAAGGGCTGCGCGATGGCGTTTGGCGAATCGGGAAGCGCGATAGCTCCAGGTGTCTCTCCGCGCGATCACTGGAAGGCCCTTGAGGTAACGGCCGATGTCCTCCGCGAACTGGTCTGGAGAGATGTAGCGCAATTCGGGCTCCTTGCGGATGGCCTTCAGGACAATCGCATCCAAGTCGCCAAGAAGTTGCTTGCGCAGTCGAGCAGGATCCGTCGAGCGGCTCGATGCTAGTTTTTGGGGAGTAGGCCACTCGTCATCGCCCGCGGGTTCTGCGCCTTGCTGCGATCTCGTCAAGGCAGTGCTCGGTTTTTCCGGCTGTTCTTCGCAGATCGCACGTTCCATCTCGTGCGGCATCTGAGTCCGCAACTTGTAGGGGCGTCGTCCAGCTAGCAATCCGTACAGCAAGACTCCCAACGAGTAGACATCCGTCGCCGTCGTAATGGTTTCGCCACGCACCTGCTCGGGGCTAGCGAACTCGGGAGTCATCGGCCCGGGCCCTGCACGAGTCGCCTCGTCGCTAAGATTGCGGTCGGGCGTCAGCCACTTGGCGATGCCGAAGTCGAGTAGTCTCGGGTTTCCAGCGGGATCCACCAAGATGTTGCTCGGTTTGATATCGCGGTGAACAATCAAGTTGCCGTGGGCTGCCTGCACGGCGGCGCAAATCTTCTGAAATAAGAGCAATCGCATTTCCAAGCCGGCGCACTTCTGATCGCAATAGCTATCGATAGGCAACCCGTCGATGTACTCCATAACCAAGTAGGGGCGCCCGCAATCGCTCATTCCGCCATCCAACAGCCGCGCAATTCCCGGATGGTCCAAGCGAGCGAGGGTTTGCCTCTCACCTTTGAACCGGCGCAGCAGCTCCATCGCGTCGGCGCCCCCTCGAATGAGCTTGATGGCTACTGTCTGTTCGAAGTCCTCCGAGCGCGAAGCCTCGTAGACGGTACCCATTCCGCCCTTGGCTAGCTGTCGCCGCAAAATGTATGCCCCGATCTTCGTGCCCGCCGGCGGCCCATCGAGATCCGAAGCGAGTGCCTTTATGAGAATGGTGGGGGACATCGGCGTGATGAGCTTCTCCGCGACTTCGTCGGCTTTGATGAGACTCTCAATCTCTTGGCGCAGTTCCGGATCGCCTTTGCAAGAAGTGGCTAGAAAGCTCTCGCGCTCAAGTCCGTGGAACTCCAGAGCGTCGTGAAAGAGCTCCTTCGCTCGCAGCCAATCGGATGTAGTCATTGCTCTTTCTCTACTGGTCGTTTGATTCCAAGTCCTTTGCGAGCCAGGCGCGCGCCACTCGCCAATCTCGCTCGGCGGTTCGGGTGGAGATATCGAGAATGCGCGCGATCTCCTCCAACTCGAGAGATCCAAAGAAGCGTAGTTCGATGACTCGCGCCGCTCGCTCATCGAAAAGAGAGAGCTTGGTAAGTGACTCATCGAGGTCAATCAAATTCTCGTCGGGCTCTTCCATAGTGCCGGTGCAATCGAGCAGGGTGATCTGCTTGCGGCCACCCCCGCGCTTCTCAGCAGTGCGCTTTTCCGCATGATGCAAAAGCACACGGCGCATCGCGGTCGCAGCTAGCGCAAGAAAGTGTCGCCGATTCTCCCAGTGGCGACTCTCCTGCTTGACCAAGTTGAGGTAAGCCTCATGCACCAGGGCCGTCGGTTGCAGCGTATGCGCGCGGCGCTCATCGGCCAAATGCAGGCGCGCTCTCTGGCGCAGGTCTTCATAGACCAAAGGTAGGAGCTGATCGAGCGCTTCAGCGTCGCCAGTTCGGCAACGCTCCAGCATTTTGCTTACGTCTGTTGAAGTCGTCATTGGATGCGTCCGGGGGGGGGCTCTCCAAAAATAATAGAAATTGATGTCGGTTGGGCCAATTGATTCCGGCGTTGGTCTGTGGGGGGCGTCTTCCCCTACCTACCGATTCAACCGTCCGCAATGTGGACCTAGTTGCCGACATGCCATGAAGAGCATTCAAACCAGCATCGTGCGTAAAATTGCGTATGCGACCCTACTTGGATCAGGAGCGCTTGTGAGCCAGGCATTCGCCTGGAGTCCCGCATCTTCTCAAATCGCGCCGACCACAATTTCGCCAGGTGGAGCTCGCGACTGCCTCGCTGCCATTCCACTTCCACCGGACGACCCGAGTCTTGATCAAGACTTTGGATGCTACCACTTCGCAACCTACAACTGGAACGATGGAAGTGGTGCAGGCACCGTCACTGGTCGTGTTTATTGGCCGTCCATCTGTGGTGATGGCACCACCGATCCGCCCATGGGAACCAAGTTGCCGACGATTCTCTTGATGCACGGCGATGGTCATCATTACACAGACTACAATTACCTGCTGGGGCACTTGGCACGCAATGGGTTCATCGTCGCGAGCATCACCAGCTCCGGAACTAACCTGGACCGTAGTGCTCAAGGGTTGACCTTCCTCAACTTCATGACGAACTCTTGGTCGCGCAGGGAGTGGGTCGATACAGATCGAATGGGCCTGATCGGCCATAGTCGCGGCGGCGAAGCGGCCTTGACTTTAGCACGGCGCATCCGCGAAATCGGCCTGCCTTACGACATCGACTCGATCATCTCACTCGCGCCCACCGACAATGTGGAAGGTGGGGGAATCCACGAAAGCCTGAACGGCGACGACAGCCGATCGTACCTCGCGATCTACGGAACCCACGATGAAGATGTCACCGGCTACTGTTTGAATGGAAATCTGCCCCAGTGTGGATTCATTCCGATAAGCGCCGCGCGTAGCGGCTTCTCGCTCTATGACCGCGCCGGGTCTGAGGGCGAGACCGAACCCTTCCCGCTCTCTAGCGAAGTGGTGGACAAGGCCATGGTCTACATCAAAGGAGCGACGCACAACGGTTGGAGGTCGACATGCGCAGGCTTTCCTCCCCCCGGTGTCTTGAGTTGCATGGTTCACCAAGAGATGGCCAAGGGCTACATGAACGCCTTCTTCCGTTGGCAACTTCGTGGTCAGGACATCTACCGCTATTTCTTCTCGGGCGAGATGAAGTTGCCGATCGTCAACTCCAACGGCGTGAAGGTCCAAAAGACCTTCCAGAAGGGCAATGGCCGGCGAGTGGTGGACAATTTTGAACAAGCCGGTTGGGGCACAAATACACTCGGCGGAACCGTCACGAAGGAATCTACAGTCACTGTTTTGAAGGACGGAAGCACTTGGGACTATGAGATTACGAGTCCGCACGACACGGATAGCTTGATCGTTAGCTGGTCGCCCCCGGGCCTTGCCCCGTGGATGCGTTTTGGAATTCCCGATGGCTCTACCGGCGGCTTCCAACCCCGGCGTTACCGCGATATCACAGATTACGACTTCCTCAGTTTGCGCGCCGGCCAGATTTACGGTTCGCCGCTCAACACCGTCGGTACCAACAAAGACTTCTATGTCCTGCTGCGCGATCCCTTCGGTGGCCAGACCCCTTGGATCCTGGTCAGTGACTACTCAAAGCTGCCCTATCCTACGGTTGCTAACGTCGTGAAGTTCGGGCAATTCCTCACCGTGACTAGTTCGCCGATGAACACGGTGCGCATTCCAACTTGCCGTTTCAACGGAGTGGACAAGGAGAACATCAGCTCTGTCTGGTTCCGCTTCAGCGTCCCCGGACACTCCCAAGGTGAAATCATGATCGACAACATCGAGTTTACGGACTGAGTGATTCTGCAAGGTGAGTAAAGAGGCGCCGGTCGTCCTGCGACCGGCGTCTTTGAGTCACACGACTGCCCGAGAGATTCCCACCGGGCGCCATTTTCTAGAGCTAAGCGCTGGGCAACTCGTCCGAGAGGATGCCCGCTTGGACGAGCGTCGCTCGATCACCCAGTGCAGGAATGTTCGGGTTGGCCTTGTGCCGTGAGGTTGCTTCGAGCTTTCGAGCGGAGTGCAGGATGGCTTCGATCTCGGAGTCAGCGAACCCGGGGAAGAATTCGGATGCGGAGGCGCACAGTCGGGTAAAGGCCGCGGCGCTCGGAGCTTCGTCAGCGAAGAGTTGTTCCTCGCTACCCGAGTCGAGAAAACGGCTCATGCGCTCAATCGTTCCGACCTTGATGTATTTGCCAGTTGTCG
>JBLIOI010000102.1:0-17097 GCA_047639675.1 Planctomycetota bacterium
CATACGGGGACGACTCTTCGCTTCCCTGTTGCAAGAAAGCGTCAAGGATCGGCATGTGCATGATGGCTGAGTCGAGCTTTGGATTAGTGCCGGGCGCGTATGCTCCAATCTCAACCAGGTCCTTGCCATCACGCCAGGCCGCGAGCATTTCGCGCAAGCGCGTCGCGCAAGCGATGTGTTCCTTGCTTGCCAGCATTGGCATCAAGCGTGAAAGACTGCTCAGCACGTCAACAGCCGGATAGTGACCCGACTGAGCTAGATCGCGGCTTAGATAAACGTGCCCGTCGAGCAATCCACGCAAGGTGTCGGCGACTGGCTCGTTCGGATCATCTCCATCGAGAAGGATGGTAAGCAGGCCGGTAATACTGCCCCGCTGTGTTCGTCCCATGCGTTCTACAAGCTTGGGAACAGTAGCAAAGAAGCTCGGCGGGTAACCGCGAACAGTCGGGGGTTCGCCCGCAGCCAAGCCAATTTCACGGCAGGCGGCGGCAAAGCGAGTGACGGAATCCATCACGAGCAGGACGTTCTTTCCTTGGTCGCGGAAGTGTTCCGCAACGGTCATCGCGACAAAGGGTGCCAAGTAACGTTCAATCGGGGTGCGGTCTGATGTCGCCACAACAAAGATGGCCTTCTTGCGCCCCTCATCGTCGAGGACGTCATCGACAAAAGCGCGCACCTCGCGGCCACGCTCACCAACCAAGCAGACAATCACAATGTCGGCGTCCGTGCCGCGTGTGATCTGGCCCAGAAGAGTTGACTTACCTACCCCGGAACCCGCGAAGATGCCAAGGCGCTGTCCACGCCCAAGAGTGTTCATGGCGTCTATAGATCGCACGCCAGTTTGAAGCGGCTCAATGATCGGTGGCCGATCGAGGGCCTCGGGAGCGGGACGCCGCACACTTTGACTCTCGTAGTGTTTGATCGTGGGCTTTCCGTCAAGTGGCTTACCAAAGCCATCGATGATGCGCCCAAGAAGTTCGTCGCCAACCGGAATGGAGAAAGGGCGATGCAATGCGGTAACCACCTGCTGGGGGGCGATGCCTTCAAGGTCACCGTGGGGCATCAACAAAGTACTTGTTCCTCGAAAGCCAACGACTTCCGCATCAATCGAACCACGTTCTCCACGATCGATACGACACATTTCGCCCATCGCAGCGGGTACTCCTGTAGCTTCTACAATCACTCCCGAGACAATATCGATGCGCCCTTGGAATACAGGGCGCGCCGAGTTACAGATCGTTTCTTTGCAACCGGAGATGTCTAGCATGGCTTAATCATCTCCCGCAGTTTGAGACGAACAGCCTCAAGGCAATCGTCCATATCGCGAACGAGCAAGCCGTGGTTAGTGTCTATGTGGACATTGCCGCGGCGGACACCCGGATCCGCTTGAATAGTTGTTCCACTACGAAAACTGGTCGACTCCAGCGCGACTTGATCGACTGGGTTGACGTGAATTGTGGCGATGCCTTGCGCGTTGAATGAAGAGGCAAGCGTGTCACGGACAATCGCGACGATGTCGTAGTTACCTTCGCCAATCTCTTTGTACAGCAAGACTTCTGCGACTTCGCTGGCCAGCTTTGCGGCGCAATCAGCAAGCTCGTCGAGCATGGTTAGGCGGCTTTCGTCGAACTTTACCAAAGCGTTTTGTGTGGCTTGGGCGAATCCTTCCGCACGCATTCTGTCGTCGCGTTGGCTGCGTAGCGTCGCATCTAATTCGTCGATGCTGCCAAGAAGGATGCGTACATCACCAGGGACACACTTCGTGTGAACCGTGATTATTCCTTTAGCTTGACTCATGAGACCAACTCCTCCCCGCTACGTGACGGTTGGAAATCGCCTGATTCGATCAGGGCATGGACAGCTTTCAGGATCTCGCCGCGCGCGGACAGAACCTCCCTCATTGGCACGGGGCCGGCGAGTTCACGTTCTTCGATGACCATGGCTTTGACTCGCGAGCTCAAGTTTCCCGCGACGTTCGCTTCAACATCAGCTGCGCAGGCCTTCAGCGCGATGGCCAAGGTACGAGTTTCGACCACGCCAAGAATCTTCTGCATGGAGCGTTTGTCCACGGTGGCGAGGTCGGTCCAACCAAACATGAATTCACGGATCTCATCGGCCAACTCCTGGCGTTCCGTCTCTAGGCCCTCCATCACGGATTGCTCGAGCTCAGAGGAAGAGAAGTTGAGCATCTCAGCGATAGTTTTGAGCCTTGTTGAGGGGTCCGGCGGTTCTGGAGTCTTTGCGATCACTTCGAGCCTAGCGAGCAAGTTTTGGGCCATGCTCTTGAGGATCGCGCCGTCGGGCGAAACCAAAGTCGCCATGTTCGTTATCGTCTCGAGGGCAACATCAGGGTCCAAAGCGCCAATAACATCCGCCGAGAAGTTCGGCGAGATGTGACTGAGTACGATCGCCGCGGAAGCGGGCGATTCTTCACGCAGCGCGCTGGCCAAGACTCGTGCCGGGTAATTTTCAACGTCACAGAAGGGGCGCTCGTGAAGTTGACGCTGACGGATCTCCTGCAACACAACCTCTGCTCTTGAAGCATCGAAGGCTTCTTCAAGCAAGATCCGCAACTGAGAGTCACTTTGAGAGCCAATTTGCGGAGGGGTGTTGATTTCCCGCGAGACGTTCAAGTAGAGCTCTGAAATCGAATCTTTCGCAGAGAAGTTCTCGCCGAGTTCCGTCATCGCAGCGGCAACGTCGGAGACTATGTCGGCGTCGAGGTGACGTAATAAATCGAGGGCATTCTCACGATCAAGGCTGAGCAGGAATGCTGCCACCTGTTGAGTGCCGGATGTTTGGCTTCCTTCACTCATCGGCCTGCTCCAACGCCATCTTCGGCGCCGCTCACCCAGCTAGCCAAGATTGAACTTACCTTCTCCGGATCAGAGCGAACCAAATCTTCGACTTGAGCTCTGGCGAGCATTTCCATATCGATGGGCTGCGGCTCAAGCATTGCATCTAGTTGATCGGCGGCACTTGCGTGTGCGCCACCCGTATTACCAGCGGCTTGCTTGACACCCTTCAAGCTCTTCATCAGAACAAAGAGGAAGGCCAAGGCGGCCAAGATCTCCACGCCATGCTTGATGGCGAGCTCAAGGTATCTATTGGGAGGGGCGGCGGGCTCGGGCTCTTTCGGCATGATAGGCGCGCCATCTGCGTCACGAGTGACAGAAGCCAGGGTCGTCGTGTAGGACTCGAAATAGTCGTTGCGCATCTCGTCAAAACCGACAGCAGCTTTCACCATGCCTTCAAGTTCCGTGAGTTTGCCAGCGATCGATTCATCGGCAATCAATGAGACCGCAATCCGAGTCACTTTAGGTGTACGGCTCAAGCGGTGTTCGGTGGAACGGCCCACCACGCTACGTGTGATTTCGTCTTTAGACTCGGTGGTGCCGCTGCCTTCTGTAGCGCCACCGACCCCGGCACTTTCGTTGCCGAAGTTCTGAGTGATGTTAGAAGAGACGCCCGCAGGCCCACCGATTGAAGATGACGCGTCCGAGTTTTCGCTGCTGCTTTTGGATACGTAATAGGGCGCACTTAGATCCGGGAGGGCAGATTCGAGGATCGACTCAAATTCATCGTAGCTCCAGGTTGAGTTGACGGTGACATGCGCCATGCCCTTCCCAAAAGCCATTTCTAGGTTCTGATTGGCCCGGCGTTCTGCGTCAGAGTCGTAGCGACGCTGAAGGGCGAATAAGTCTTTGCCGTTAAGGCCCTGACCTTCTTCGGCTCCATCGTGCAACAGGTTGCCGTGTTGGTCCACGATGGTGATGTTTTCGAGCGGCACGTTGAAACGTGAGCGCACAAGCGTCGCAACCGTTCGCGCTTGAGACACGTCGAGCGCGAATCCGTGAACGAGTTCCAAGGTAACTGAAATTGTTGGATTGGTACCGGACATGAAAGGAGAGCTTTCGCGAGCCGAACTGCAGACGGTGGCTTGGTGGACGAAGTTAAGTCGCTCAAGTTGCTTCTCGCACTCTTGCCACTCGCGCTTGTCTGCTTGCTGTCCACGGTTTCGTGCGCTGAGAAAGGCGCTGCCAACACCGCCGTCTGAAACCTGGATCCCTTTCAAGGTCGGCATGAAGCCGCCCAAGGCGACCTGCGCCTCCGCATCAATGCGTTGCGAAGCATTGACCCAAATACCGTTTTCCGGCGGCGGCGAAGAGATGAAGGCAATGTTCGCTTGCGCGAGTGCCTTCTTGTATTCCGCCGCTTGCGGCGAAGCGAGTTCGCTCCACAAGAGAACCATGTCGGGCCGATTAGCAAGCCAACTCGAGATACCGGCCACGGCGAAAATCGCCAAGGTTCCAAGTACCAGCGTGATTTGCGTGGCGGGGCGAGCAGACTTGAACAGCTCGAGTAATTGTAGAAGACGTTCCTTCATAACTTTCTATCAGACGCCCATGCGCATGACCTCTCGGTATGCATCGATGAACTTATTGCGCACTGCCAAAGCGAACTTGAGCGACAAGTCGGCTTGTTTGACTTGGGCGGCGACTTCGTGAAAGTCGGCAACCCTTCCAGTTAGGATTCCATCAAGCAGCTCGTCACTAGCTTTGACTTGAGTGTTGAGCTCCGAGAGTCCTTCACTGAGGGTCGACGAAAAGTCGGCCTTGATCTCGGTTTGTGCTTCGGGCTGCAGGCGTTCGGTGGTTCCTTCGAGACGACGACGCACTTCTGCCTGTCGCTCCATGGCAGACTTGATTGCATCGCGTGCAAAACTGTTGCCGCCTCCGCTTCCAATTCCATTAACCATTTCGAATACCTATTGAGTGGGGGGTGGGATTACTGAGCTAGACGCAGAGCGCGTTCAGCCATTTTGACGAAGGTGTCTTGCGCCTTGAGGTTTGCCTCATAGGAGCGCACGGCGGTCATCAGGTCCGCCATCTCTTTCATCGTGTTGATGTTGGGCATTCGGACAATGCCGTTCTTATCAGCATCCGGATGCGTCGGGTCGTACAGCTCGTCAAAGGGAGTCTTGTAGTCACCACTGATTTCGCTAACGCGAACTCCACGCACTTCGGTCTGCCCGTTTTCGAGCTTGCTCAGGATTGGAGCAAAGTGAACAACCTGTCGACGGTAGGGCTTGGGAGGGCCTTCACCAGGCATGCGGGTTGTTTGTGCGTTGGCCAGGTTCTTAGAGACGACATCCATGCGGACGCGTTCAGCGGACATGCCCGATGCGGTGGCTCTAAAGCCCGAGAAAAGGTTTTTGATACTGCTCATGATTAGCGCTCCTCGATAGCCGAGCGCAGGAGTTCCATGCGGCTGGCAAGAATTGTGGAGTAGAGTTCGTACTGCATCCGGTTTTGGAGCAGACCGTTGACTTCGAGTTCCGGGTTGACGTTGTTGCCGTCAGGACTTGCCGGTGTCAAATTATCCGTCCAAACCTCGGGCGATATGCTCAGGAGATCCGGCGTCTGTTCGCCGAGTTCTCTTGCGAGAAGCTCCTCGAACTTAACCGTCTGACGCACATAACCCGGAGTGCTTTGGTTCGCCAAGTTGTTGGTCAAGACCTTGTAGCGCTCCGTGGAGGCTGACATGAGGTTGATTAATAACTTGTTGTTAGGACTGTTGATCGGCATGGCGTGTTCCTTAGGCGAGTAGCCCGGTGCTCTTCCAAAGTTTGATCTTGTTGCTCAAAGTGCGAGCTGTCAGACCCAAGCGGCGCGCGGCCTCAGTCTTGTTGCCGCCGGTCGACTCCAAGGTTGCAAGAATTGCGATTCGCTCGATTTCTGCCACAGGCAAGTTTGCAAGCCTGTCGGCTAGATCTTCCTCATTGTCAAAAGTCCCGTTGGGCGCAGCCGTTCGAGTCTGGGAACTGGGCGCACTAATTGCTGAGACTCCGTTGGGCGGACCAAAGGAAAGATCCTCAGCTTTGATCATGTCGGCTTCGAGCAATACGACTGAGCGTTGGATGACGTTCTCCAATTCGCGCACGTTGCCTGGCCAACTCCATTGGAGAAGCTGTTCCTTGGCTTGGTCGCCGAGGGTCGGAACATCGATACCGTTTTGAATGGCATAGATGCTGAGGAAATGCTCGGCGAGCGGCAGGATGTCTTCTTTGCGTTCTCGCAAAGAGGGAATCTGCAGCGGAAGCACGTGCAGTCTGTAGTAGAGATCCTCGCGGAAGTTGCCGTTGGCAATTTCCGTGGGCAAGTCTCGATTCGTCGTAGCGATCACGCGCACATCAACATGGAGTGTGTCGCTGCCTCCCACGCGCTCGAATTCTTCTTCCTCGAGGACACGTAGAAGCTTGACTTGCATGGCGGGTGAGATCTCTCCCAATTCGTCAAGCAATAGTGTGCCGCCATCAGCCAATTCAAAACGGCCAGGGCGCTGGCGATTCGCACCAGTAAAGGCGCCACGCTCGTGACCGAAGAGTTCAGACTCGAGCAACGTCTCTGAAAGCGCAGCACAGTTGACGCGGATGAAGGGGCTGTCTTTTCGCGGTGAGTTCTGGTGAATGTAGTGAGCTAGGCGCTCCTTGCCGGTACCGCTAGCGCCGGTAATCAAGACCGTTCCTTTCGATCGGGCGATACGTGCAGCAGTGCGAAGGAGTTCAAGGCTTCGGGGGCTATGGGCTATGACTTCCTTTGAGGCATTGCCAATCAACTCCGATCGCAGGTACTCATTTTCTTCGACCAGACGTCGACCGCGATCGATCCTATCGATCACCATTTCGATCGTGTCCGGCGAGCAAGGCTTCATTAGGAAGTCTATTGCGCCGTTTTGCATTGCGCAGACAGCAGCTTCAATCGTGCCGTAAGCCGTTACAAGGACCGTAGGCAGACCGGGATGCTCTTTGCTGATGGTCTCAACGAGTTGTGAACCATCCATGCCGGGCATGCGAAGGTCGCTAAGGACAAGGTCGGGCAGCTTGTACGCAATAGACTTCAGTGCTTCTTCTCCAGAAGCGGCCTGATCTACCGTGAACCCGAGTGACCCAACGGCCTCCACGAGAAACTCACGGGAGAGCGCGTCGTCATCGACGATGAGGACTCTTTGTATGGACATGCTGTGCTTAGTGAAGGGGAATCTTGGGAACGTGAAAACTGATGAGGGCTCCACCGAGTTCAGAAGGAGGGTGGTTGAGCTCTAGTGAGCCGCCGTGCAAGCGAACGATGGTGTGAACCAGGGAAAGCCCCAATCCGGTTCCTTCGGCGCGTGTAGTGAAGAACGGATCTGTCATACGGCTAGCGAGCTCTTCGGTAATACCTGGGCCGGCGTCGCTAACTTGGCAGATGATGTCGTTCTCTGTTTCCGAGAGCTTGACGCTGACTGCGCCACCCTCGGGTTGGATGTCGAGGGCGTTTGAAATCAAGTTGCGCAATGCTTGGCGCAGTTTGATGCGGTCGCCGCGGAAAGAGCCAGCCTTGCACTCGGTCGTGATCTTCCAAGCGCTCTCGGGCCTGTCGCCGGGAGTGCGTTGCAGGGCTGCCGCCAATGCACCCTCTAGAAGTTCCGAGGCCTCGAAACTCTCAACTTGCAACTGTTCGGGTTGAGAGAAGGAGAGCAGGCTCGTAATGATTGAGTCGACCTCACTCACGCCATTAGAGATCATCGTGGCCCAGTGGTAACTCTTGGTGTCGGGTTCGAGCTGACGCTTGAATAGATCTGCGAAGCCCTTCACAGCGTTCATCGGGTTACGAATCTCGTGAGCGATTCCGGCAGCCATGTTGCCTAGGGCTGCCATCTTGTCCATTTGGTGTAGGCGCTCAGTCAGCGATACAAGCTCCGTGCGATCATCGAAGACTTCGATTGACCCGGTGTGTGCTTTGTCCTCGGTTGTGATCTCTCTCTGTTGGGAAGAAAGCACGAGTGAGCTTCCGTCGCTGCGCTCCCAATGAATCGAGGCACCGTCAGAGCTGTGCTGCGGCAAATCTTTCACCTGTGTTTCACTGAGCAAATCCTTGGCGTCACAGTCAAGCATGCGTGTCAGAGCATTGTTGACTCGGACTACATTGCCATCTGCGTCACGAACGACGACTCCGACGGGCAGGGTGTCCAAGATGGCCTCAACTTCGGCGACCTTGTTCTCTAGCTCGCGGTTGGCAATACAGAGTTCTTGCTCCATGCATTCTGCACGCGCTGAGAGACGGTCATAGCTGGCAAGAAGGTCGCTTGAGATCTCTGACAGCGAACGCACCATTGTGCTGAGCTCCTCAGAACTTTGCGCTTCGCAGGCGGGCACTTGAGACTGGAAATTGGCTGAGCTCACTTCTTGTCCCTCGTCATCTCTTGATGCGTCGAAACCTTGCGATCGAAGTCGATCAGCCAGCTTAAGAATTCGCGATCTGCTGCTGCACGTTCTGCGAGCACGCCGCTCTTTTCGTTGTCGATGACACGTGTGTAGGCAGTGACGGCTTCCGTTGTTCTAGAGAGTCTCTCGAGCGAGCGGCCCATCCAGTAGTCGGCTTCCGGCTCACCTTTCCGAGTTGTGAAGAGTTTTAACGCCTCGGTGTAATGACCAGCGCGATAGTTGGCGCGGCCTTGGCGAACGGCATCGGCAGTGAAACCAGGCTTTTCAAGCGAGTTCTTAATTGGCAGAGCTCGTTGCTCTGAGCTTGGTTGGTTCTCAATAGACGGCCAGGTGTTAGCTGTCCTTTTTTCTTGATCCTCGGTATGGCCCGTCGAACCTTCTTGTGCCGTCGAGTTACCGGTAGGCCCCATTGCCGTGATGTTCGATGTGTTGCCTTGGGCGATCGCGTCTAGATCGAAGAGGTCCCACTCTTGAACTTGATTCTCGAGAGCTCCGATCTCTTGGCGCAGTCGGTCAAGCGTTTCACTGCGCTCCCGCTCACCACCCGTAGGGGCTTCGGTCACTTTGAGAACCGCTTCAATCGAGGAGTAGTCGCCACTCTTGAGATTGCCTTGGATTCCCTCGAGTGCTTCCAATGCTTGTGCGTTGGCCTGCAATGATCGAGTAAGTTCCTGGGTGTTTGGTTCCTGCTGCACAACGCTCGGAACGACCAGGGCCCCAACCAATCCAAAGTTGAAGAGGTGTGTGAACTTAAGCATTAGAGCTGTCCTCCGTAAGCGGCGGCCGCGTCATCAAACATCTTGTTACGTTCGAGAATCTCGCCTGCAAGCAGGTAGAGCTTGGTTCGATTTTCGACCGACTCGAGTGACTCCACGACTTTGCGCAATACATCGACTGCGAAGGTCGGCCCATTTTTTTTCTCAACCAACGGAGCGTAGGTCAGAGCGAATTCGACGCGATCATTGGCGGAGAGGTCGCGGAAGTCCCTGGCGACACTCTTGAACGTGGCAGTCGCTTCATCGTTGAAACCCGTGCTGACCAAAGCCATTGCTCTGCGCAAGCGCATTGTGATCGTTCCGTCGGTGTAGCTGGCTGCATCGAGGCCGAGTCGTGTACGTGCTTCGTTCAGGTAGGGAATGAGCGCATCTCCGACACCTTCATTGGTGGCGTGCTTGTGCAGCAGGATCACTCCGAGCTCCTCGCCTTCTACTGAGAGCGCGATTTGTGCGGCTTTCACGAACGATGCTTGCTTGACTTCTTCTTTCTTTCCACGGCTGAAGTGAATCCAAGCAGTTGCGGCTTCAACCGGATGCCCCTTGGCTTCCAGGGCCGTTGCTCGTAGGTCCATGCTGTCGAACTCGTCGATGTAGATGGCGCCCATTTGCAAAGCACGGTCGAGTTCCAATAACCCCTCGTCGTAGTCGCCCATGCCAATTTTGGCGCGAGCTGAAAGCGAGAGCCGAATGGTTTCGTCTTTCGTATCGCGGGGTGCGATGACTTGGTTGAGTCCGCTCAACATGTAGTAGGCACGGCGAGCCTCACCACGCATCAAGATGCAACGAGCCAGTTCGCGTCGCGCGAGGGCGAGGGTTGTGAACTCCTCATCGCTCATGCTTTCTTTTATCTCGATGTTCCCAACTTCTTGGAAGTGAGGAATCGCGTTACCCCACTCTTGGAGGTCGACGTACAGGAGTCCGGCTTTCATTCGAGCTGAAACCTCATCCGCAAAGATGGTCGAGGCGCCCGCAAGCATGTCGTAGTGACGGGCAGCTTTTTCGGGCTCTCCTGCGAGGAGCGAAATCTCAGCGAGTTCTTCTCGTGCGTTGAGGGCGAAGGGTCCTTCGGGGAAGCGTTGCAGCGCTGATATGAAAGAGATCTCTGCGGCGCGCAAGGAGTGTTCAGAGGAAGGGAAGGGCAACGATTGGGTGTTCACATCAATTCGCTTTGTTCCAACCGTGCCGGCCAGGCCGGCCGCGCCGAGGAGATACTCAACGGTAACGCCCAAAGGGCGATGGTGTAGGAATACGCTGACCGTCGCTGAACTATCGATGTCTTCGAAGCCCGTCAATTCGTAATCTAACTTGCGACATAGACTTTCCATCAAGCCTCGCACGGGGTAGTCGCGGGCTTGAATGTCACAGTAGATGTCGCCGTTCTCGACGGTGTAGTCGATGATGACAGAGTTCTGCGCAAAGGGCGCAGCCAGTATGGTGCTAAGAGCTAGTGCGATCATTGGTTGCTCTCCTGTAGAGACATGGCTTCAGCCTTGTAGCTGCGCGCGATCAAGAGCGAGGCTTCTTGTTCAGTGACTTGACGGCTATCCGGAGGGACTCGATCGACTTCGGCCAGTAGCGTGAAGAGCATCCGGCGTGCTTCGATAAAACGCCCCTCGGTGATGGCTCCCTTGGCCACAACTAGCACTGTTTCGTGCGGAGCTTCGAGTTTCGTGGGCTTACGATCGGCACGGCTAAATGAACTTTCTTGTTCAACTCGCGAATCCGCGAGGGGCTCTATCTGCCTCGTCGCTTTCTGGACAATCTGGGCCGCAGCAGGAAACGGTTGGGAAGGAGCCACAACGGTTTGAATTTGTGCCGGGGGCTGTTCCGTTTGATTCTGGAAGGCGGAGAGAAAACTCCAAAGAATCACGAGTAGACCAAGCATGAAGATGGTCGAGACTCCTACAAATACCCAGACAGCCTTCGAAGAAGCGAGGGGGTTACTTGCGCCACCCTGAACAGCCGGCGCGGGTGCTGCGATGTATTGGATTTGCGGGGCAGCGGCGGGTGCCGAAGCTATGCCGGGCACTGCGTTGGCGGGGACGTTAGTCTCCCGTTCGCGTTCTTCTTCCGCTTGGCGCATCAAGTCTTCAAAATTTCCCTCGAACTCATTAGAACTCTCGGCATGAACCGTCTCGAGTTCAGTCGCGGGCTCCTCGACCATGTCTTCCACGAAAGGGTCGCGGACCTCTGGGAGGTTGAAGAGGTCTTGGTCCTCATCGAGGTCGATCCCTACGGCAGGCGTCTCAGTAGGCAAGGCGGCGCTCGGCTGCTCGAGCGCACGGCCACGCTCAGGGGGAGCTCCTGCTACTTCCAACGGGGGAAAGTCGAAGATGTCCTCATCGGAGCCGTCATTAACAACGGCCTCATCGATCAGCCCTTCAAGCTTACTCGCGAAGTCATCTTCGCTGGCGAAATCGTCCAATCCCATTTTGACTCAGCTCCGTAATGCCTGTGCGGCAAGACGTTTTGTATCGGGGCCAGCGAGCATGCGGCCAATGACCACGGCGAGGGCCGGTGAGAGTTGAAAGAAACTCTCTCCGCCGTCGCATGCAAGCGTGTTCAAGATTTCCCGAGAGGTGTCTGGAGTGAAGAAGTCCATCTCTGACAGGTCGACTTGGTCGGCCCCGTTGTAGTCGATGAGATAAGCGCCAAAACGCATGGTGACTGCTGTTAATCGGCCGGGTTCGCTAGCAAGCTCGACGCTCTCAGCGAGGGATGCTGCGCGCGCCAACCCACCACTGGTAGACATGTAATCCACAGTGACTTTGCTCGTGTCGAAGCCGATGCCTTGATCGTTAACGGTGACGACTAGATCGCGACCATCGAGGACAGCCCTTACTTCGTAGGTTGAGAGACTGGCCGGATAAGCGTGATCCATCACGTTCTCGATAATTTCACCGAGTGCTGTACAAACTCGTGCTCGGCATGTGGGGCTAATGCCCTGTCGCAAAGCAAAGGCGGCGACATCACGCAGAGCTATGCCGATGTTTGCATCGGTTGTTTGGTAGCTCTCCTCGAAGAAGGCTGTCTGGCTGTTCTTGTCGAGTTCAACAGCGTTCACGAGCTCTTCTAAGCGGAAGGGCTTGGAGAGAAACTCCGCAGCACCCAGGCGTAGCGCGCGGCGGCAGCTCTCTAAAGAGGGTTCGTTACTTATGAACACCGTGCGCGGGGCGTGGCCTTCGCGGCGGTAACGCTCGAGGAGGTCCAGACCGGACAACCCTGGAAGTTCCGCGTCGGCAATCAAGACTTCGGGCGTGGAGAGAGACAGCGCAAGTTCAACGGTTTTGGCAACCACAACTTGATGACCCCGTGATTCCAAAGCACTCGCCATGGCTCGCGCGACGACTATTTCGTTCTCGACGATGAGGACTCGCATGCTAAGCAGCACCCCCAACTCGTTCTATAAGAGGCAAGCGCGCTGTTATCTGTGTCGTTCCTGAGGGCGACGACAAGTGCTCGAGTGTGCCCCCCATGCGTTGAATTTCGCGGTTTGCGACATGCAGAAGTAACTCCTGATTGTTCACACCGTTTTTTGATTCGGTCGCACGGCAGACAAGGCTAAAAACTCCAAAGCTTCCATCAACCTTCGTGCGCAAGAGGGCTTCGCCTCGGTTTGCAACTCCCGCGCTAATCAACTGCGAAAGCCAGAGCGAAAAGCCCGGGCCGTCGACGTTTGCGCATGAACTGGCACCTTCGACCGCAAAGAGCACCCGGTGCCGAACGGTTGAAGAGATCGAACGGACCGCAGAGCGGGCTAGTTCGTCCAAGGTGCAGCAAAGTGGAGCTTCGTCCGTTGGTGCCGCTAGGGTGGCCAGCACCTGAACGTTGCGCCCGACAGATTCGATCAGGTCGACCGCGCGATCAAGAGTGTTAGCTTGGGAGCTACCCTGTTGTAAACCTCTTCCAAGCTCTTCCAATGAAGCGCGCAATGCAGCAAGCGGAGTTTCGATGCCTCGACGAATCGATGCGCGGACTTCGGCTGCCTGGGTGCAGGCGTTGGAAGGAGTGGATGTTTGTTGAAGAGTGTTGGACTGCATCTGTGCTGCCTGTTGGGGAACGCCGAGGGGGCGGACCTTTTTTCTGGGTCAGCAAAGTTTTCGACCGGTGAGGCCAATCGCTTGATGGGCGAGAATGCAGAGGCAGCACTTTTTTCCACCCATGGCACAAATCCCTTCTTACGGGGTCCCTGGGTGGGGAGTCAGAAAGAATGGCCTGTGCAAAAACTCCACACTGGAGTTCTGCAGAAGCTGAACAGAGGGCGGCGGCGACGGAGCGCCGGGCCTAACCCTCGATTTCGTAGGTGCGCAGTTTGTTGTAGAGCGTCGTGCGATTAACGCCTAGCAAACGCGCTGTTTGACTGCGGTTGCCACTCGTTTCATCGAGGGCACGGCGAATCAACTGCTCTTCCATCTCGCGTAGGCTATAGCCCTTGAGGTCGAGGCGCAGATCCGAAGAACTTCCACCGGCGACCAATGGGCCTACTTCTAACCCCAAATCTGGCTTAGAGATGACATCACTTTGTGCGCGTAGAGCTCCACGCTCGATGGCGTTGCGCAGCTCACGCACGTTGCCCTTCCACGGATGAGTGATGAGGGCCTCGAGAGCTTCCGCGGAAAAGCCGGTGTAGTTGCGGCCAAATTCGAGCTTGAAGAGCTGTAGGAAGTGTTGGGCCAGTTCGGGAATGTCCTCGCGGCGTTCGCGCAGGGCCGGAACAACGATCGATAGGACGTTGAGCCTATAGAAGAGGTCCTCGCGGAAGAGGCTGGCCTCCACTTGCTGGGCTAGATCGCGATTGGTGGAAGTAACGAAGCGCACGTCGGTATCGTGATCTTCCGTTCCTCCAACTCTTCGGTAAACCCGTTCTTGCAGCACGCGCAGGAGCTTGGCTTGCATCTCAGGCGCCAGTTCGCCGATTTCGTCCAAGAACAGTGTTCCACCGCGAGCGGCAGCAATCAGACCATCATGGCCTTTGGGGGCGGCGCCGCTGAAAGCTCCCGCCTCATAGCCGAAAAGCTCCGCTTCTAGGAGGTTTTCGGCGAGTGCCGCGCAGTTCAAGGCGACGAAGGGGCCATCGGCTCGAGCCGATATTTCGTGGACAGCGCGTGCAACGAGTTCTTTGCCAACACCGGATTCGCCGGTGATCAGGACTGTGGTACGCGGCGTCGAGGCCACACGATTGATTTGGTCGAGCATGCGGGCCATCACGCGCGCTTGCCCGATGATCGGTCCAGATCGCAAGCGGGCGACTTCGCCGCGCAACAAATCGCGCTCACGGGTGAGCGACATTCCGCGCTGGACGCGCTCCAGTACTCCTTCAATTAGTGGCCGGTTGACAGGCTTTTCAAGGAAGTCGGAAGCGCCGAGGCGCATTGCTTTGACCGCTGTTTGGACATCGCCCAAGCCTGTCACGAGCACAACCTGGGGCTTCGGGTCCAGGGAGAGTAACTCAGGCAAGATCTCGATACCGCTGCCTTCGGGCATCTCGATATCCAGGAAAACCACGTCCGGGTCTACGCGTCGGGCGATCTCAAGGGTTTGCTTGCCGCTGCCCGCTTCAAAGGTCCGATGTCCCAACGATTCGCACAAGACCACGAGGGCCTCGCGGACCTTGGAGTCGTCGTCGGCGATGAGAATGCGTGTGGACATAATAGTAACTGTAGAAGCGGCTTGCTGATTCTGCACATCGACTGGCCCGCACGCGAACCTAGGTCTCTGCCTTTATGTATTCCGATTAAGAACCCGCTAGTGGGGCTGAGCCCACAAAACGGCCCCTGGAGCCCCCAGTGACCCTATTTTGGGTGCGGCCCTCCACGATAACCCCAAACGGGGCCAAAAAAAACTAGGTGTTCGCTCATGAGCTGTGGATTGCCACCGAGAACTCATTCGTCGGCGCGAGACACAAGTCCCGAGACGGCAACTTGAGCACAGCGGTTTCTTAGAGCACGAAAACGAATCGGATCCAATCATGGGCCTCAGAGTAAACACCAACATTGCATCACTAACTGCCCAACGCAACCTGGGCAGGGTGACAGGACGATTGCAGGGCAACTACGCTCGCTTGTCCTCAGGCCTTCGGATCGCGTCAGCGGCCGACGATGCAGCTGGCCTGACGACCTCTGAACGCATGCGGTCACAGATTCGATCCTTAGGTTCTGCTAGCCGCAACGCACAGGACGGAATCTCTCTAGTACAAACAGCCGAAGGCGCGCTAAGCGAGGTCAGCAACATTCTCGGCCGGATGCGCGAACTCGCGGTCCAGGCGAGTAACGGCACCTTGAACACGGATGACCGCGCAACGATCAACATAGAGGTTTTGGCACTCCAAGATGAGATCGATCGGGTCGCAACCACCTCGAGCTTCAACGGGATCAACCTGTTGGAATCGGCGTCGACCGTGAACATCCAAGTGGGTATCAATGGCGGTGAAGTCATCGAAGTGAACCTCCCGAACAATCAGACATCCTCACTGGGTATTGGCTCGGATACGGTCGGAACTACGACTGTCGCCTCAGCCGGCGCCTCACTCGCCTTGCTCGATGCTGCCATCGGAAGCGTCAACTCAGCTCGAGGCAATCTCGGTGCATCTCAGAACCGCTTACAAAGTGCTGTCGCATCGATCCTGAATAGCAGGGAAAACCTTTCCGCTGCAGAGAGTCGCATCCGCGACGTGGACGTGGCCTTCGAAACCGCGGACCTCACCAGAAACTCAATCCTCCAACAAGCTGCGACATCTGTCTTGCAACAGGCCAACACGCAACCCCAGCTCGCACTATCTCTACTCCAAGGATAGTCGGAGTAAGGCCTCTAGCACCTAATCGCTGAGGGGAAGGGTTGTCGCAAGGCGATCCTCCGGATCCCTCGGAAGCTAGATCAGCTAGAGAACTAAAGGAGTTCCGACTCGCCGTGCTGGCGACAAAGGAACCCGCTCTTTGAACGAACAAACACAACCGTTTGACGGCGATCCACGTGGTAAACACCGCGAGGAAACGCACGAACGGACAATGATTATCCAGTCGGCTCTGCCGCGGATGGATTGACCCGCACCCAGTTCTGTGTCGTGCCATAAACACGGAGCTTGGTCAATCCAACTGCGACGGGCGAGGAAGACAAGCTGGCGGGTATTGGGTGTACTTTTTAATATCTGAACCAATCCAAGGAAGAAGAACATATGGGACTTAGAGTAAACACGAACATTGCGTCACTTACGGCGCAGCGAAACTTGGGCGCCGTTTCTGGAAGACTGCAGGGCAACTACGCTCGTTTGTCATCTGGACTACGTATTGCCAACGCATCAGACGATGCAGCCGGTCTCGGCATTTCAGAGCGCATGCGCTCTCAAATCAAAAGTTTCGGTCAAGCTGGTCGTAACGCACAGGATGGAATCTCATTGGTTCAGACCGCTGAAGGCGCTCTGGGCGAGGTGAGTAACATTCTTGGGCGAATGCGTGAGCTTGCCGTTCAAGCGGCCAACGGCACATTGACCACCGATGACCGTTCAACGATCAACACAGAGTTCACCGCGCTTACTTCTGAAATCGAGCGTATCGCTGACGAGACGGAGTTCAATGGTGTCAGTTTGTTGAATGCCGCAGCGACGACCAATATCCAAGTCGGAGTCGACTCGGGCCAGGTCATCGCTATCGAAGTTGACGACATGCAGACGGCTGCATTGGCGATCGCTGACGATGACGTCACGTCGGCTGCTAACGCAAATACGGCGTTGGCTGCAATCGACGCCGCCATCGGAACGGTCAACACTCAGCGTGGTAACTTCGGAGCCAGTATCAACCGGCTTCAGAGCGCTTACTCCTCGATTCAGAATGTAGGTGAAAACCTATCTGCTGCAGAGAGCCGTATTCGCGACGTTGACGTGGCCTTCGAGACCGCTGACCTGACTCGTAACTCGATTATGCAGCAGGCCGCTACCTCGGTTCTGGCGCAGGCGAACTCTCAGCCGCAGCTCGCTTTGAGCCTGCTTGGCTAGAAGGTAGACATGCGGTTGGCGCGGCTTGACGCGCCTGTCGACTGATTCTGCACGAAGAGGGGCCCCAT